>NZ_CAXTNP010000026.1:17943-37365 GCF_964245575.1 uncultured Nostoc sp.
TCAACGTTTGAGCAAAAAGGTCGAAGTTCCGAGTTCAGAGGCTCAACGTTTGAGTCAAAAGGTGGAACTTGCGAGTTCAAAGGCTCAACGTTCGAGTAAAAAGGTGGAACTTGCGAGTTCAGAGGCTCAACGTTTGAGTAAAAAGGTGCAACTTCCGAGTTCAGAGGTTAAAAGTTAAGATTTTGAGAGCGATCGCAAAAATATTTATCTCGAATACTCCTCTCTTCAGGGCATCATTAAGGGTTAGTGAGGTTAACATAGTAAAAATGTTTTCAGCCTCTTGTTGGTGAAAATGCCAAGGCAAGATTACGCCTGGATAAGGAAGTGCGTGAAATTCATGAGGGATTACGTCGATCTCAGAAGGGTGAGCAATTTAGCCTAAAGCAAAGATGGGCTGTTCGGACTGATGATTTACGTCGAGCCTTATTAGATACTGAACCACAAATTGTCCACTTCTGTGGACATGGATCTGGCGATGAAGGACTAGTGATAGAAGATGAAACTGGAAAATCAAAGCTAGTGAGTACAACTGCTCTGGCAAATTTATTTGAACTGTGTACTGAACACGTCGAATGCGTTCTCCTCAATGCTTGCTATTCGGAAGTGCAAGCAGAGGCAATTGTTCAACATATTGACTATGTAATTGGGATGGGTGACGCAATTGGAGATACAGCCGCAATCAAGTTTGCTACGGGATTTTATGATGCTCTTGGAGCAGGAAGGTCTATAGAAACCGCCTATAAATTTGGTTGTAATGCAATTGAGTTAGAGAACATTCCAGAACATCTGACTCCAAAATTTAAGAAGAAACAATAGCTTGATATCTTTTCTGCTAACGGGCGATCGCCTTCCAATCCCCATCATCTAACCTCAAACCCTCAAGTTTCAAGCTCAGAACTCGAAAGTTGCACCTCAGAACCCGAAGTTTCGACCTCAAAACTTCAACATCCGAGCAAAAAGCCTGAAACTTCCCCTTCTGAACTCCAAGCTTCACTCTCATCACAGCAAGTTTGACCCTCTGAACACGAAACTTGGACTTCAGAAGCTCAAACATACCCTTCAGAACTTGAACATTTGGCTTCAAAGGTTAAGGAGTTGAGCTAGAAGTTTAGAATTTGAGTTACAAGAGATATAGCTTACTGGCATAAGGGTTAGGCAATGAGTGAAACTCAGACCCAGTTACCGACAGATATATGGATTTGTGCTTCTTGGCAAGAGTATGAGCAAGCGATCGCTAACTTGCTCAACCAGAAGGCAAAGAGTTACTACTATAAGGGGCACATGAGGCTGGAGATGGTACCAGTTAGTTTTGATCATGGTAAAGACCATGTTGTAATTATTTTTGCAGTGACTCTATTCGCGGCACTTAAAGGAATACTGGCGACAGGTTTAGACACAACGACTTTTTGTAAAACTGGAGTTCAGGACTGTCAGCCCGATGTAGCGTATTACTTCATAGAAAGCGCCCAAACTATCCCCGCAGGTACAGGAATTGTCAACCTTGATCGCTATCCTGTACCGAATTTAGTGATTGAGATTGCTAAAACATCTCTGTTGGATGACTTGGGTACAAAGTGATCGCTCTATGAAGAGTTAGGCGTTGCTGAATATTGGGTAGTAGATGTGCAAAATGCCGAAATCATCGCTTATGCGATCGCAGACCAAGGCAGTAAACGTATTCAATAATCACAAGTATTGCCTGGATTGGCGATGTCTACGACGGGCTACGCCTACACTATTTTAGAGGAAGCTTTACGCCGTAGCCGTGAAATGAATCAATCTGAAGTTGGAACTTGGTTATTGAACCAGTTTCAGCAAAAGGAGGCTTAAGCTTTGGCAGTTTGAAGTAATTAATGTACTTGAATCAAATTTAGAAATTTACTTTTCAGGAGTGCGTCATCAGTAACGGGTAACGGGCTGCATATCCCCATCATTAAAACTTAAATCCTCAAGTTTCGACCTTGGAACTTCAATATCCGAGCAAAAAGCCTGAAACTAAAGGAAATCCTTGAGCTAAAGTTGATAAATTAGATTCCGCAGACAGTGTTTGCGGCATTTCAGTATCTAAGTTAGATTTGCCAAGCACTGTCTGGGCAATTTAGTGCAATTTGACTCGCATCTCTACAGCGTCTTTCTATAACTTTTATTCAACGTTCACAAATTCCAAATACCCACTGCTAAGTTCTTTCACGGCCAAGTCATAAAATTGCTTACCATGTTCAGGCGTTGCTAAAGCCGGATTTGATCCCATACGTCCATCTGGATAACGCACTCGAAAGTCAGCTGCACTATAAATCCGATGTCCGCTTGCAACTTCTGGTGAAAGATATGCTTGCTTAATCGCATTTGGATAAACATACTGGGTAAGGGCTACTTCACTTGGCGTTGCATGAGAACCTTCTTGATCCCCATATAGTTCTTTCGCTAGCTTATATACAGAACCGCACATAAACCAGTTTGCCACTTGACATTGCACCTGTTGAGCATTGGGAATCTGCAAATCTTCTAAATGCGCGTAAGTTTCTGAAAAAGCGGCTTTCAGGGTGGCGATATTACCGCCATGTCCGTTAATAAAGTAGAACTTGTTAAAACCAGCTTTGGCTAAACAAGTTACATAATCTCGCACTACTTGAATTAAAGTGCTGGGACGCAGACTGATTGAGCCAGGAAAGGAAGTATGATGCAGTGCCATCCCCACATTGATTGTAGGGCCAACGATCGCGCCAGTTGCATCACCTACACCAGATGCGATCGCTTCTGCACAAATGGCATCAGTGCCAATTAACCCCGTTGGCCCATGTTGTTCTGTGGAACCAATAGGGAAAATAATCCCCTTTGACTGCTGTAAATAAGCTTCGACTTCTTGCCAAGTACTTAAATGTAGTAACATTTTTAATGGATTTCCTCAATAAAATTGCGGTGGGACGAAATCTTTCTCTGTGAAACTCCCACTAACATGATTATGAACTCTCTGGATTTTCTGTGGTGGCGATCGCTATGATAAATTTCAATAATAAGATCCCCGACTTCTCAAACTAGTCGAGGATCTATGGCTTTCACATTTTTAGTTATCAGCCACCAATCTGGCAAGAATTTTCTGCAAAATTTGGAGGAAATGAAACTATTTATTTCTAGGAATATTGTTTAGGGGATGCAGTTGCAAGGAGTTTCGACAGATATTGATATAAACAATTTACCGATTCTGCCACTTTATCCTACAACAATCGCTGCGAACCTCCGCATCATACAAATCTAAATTTTGTTATGAGATGTTTTCTTCAGGATCATCAAGTAGATAATGGGGATCAATCTTTACTATTGACTAATCAAAGTAATAATGTTTTTTCACATCCCTTGTAATTTCCCATGTGCAAGACATGCCAGCAGGAAAAGTCACTAAATCACTTTTACCCATTTGCACCGGCTGTTCACCATCAGCAGTAACAACAACATCACCTTCCAAAAAGTAGCAAGTTTCTTGAGAATCATAAGTCCAAGGAAATTTGGAAACTTCCTTTTTCCAAATTTCCCATTTAGAGACACCCAACTCATTGAGGCGTTCTGGCTTGGGTTGATGCTCAATTTTAATTTCCATATTGTATTATCTCTAGTTATCTTCAGCAGTAGGATTGAATATCCTCTCCACACTGATCTACTAAATAACACAAAGCGCGAAAACGCAAGTAGACAAGTTCGTTATAAAGTGGATTAAGTTTGCACATTGGCGGAATATGCCCTATTTTGCGACCAAAAAGCATGAGATCACGCTCGAATGGACACTGGGCGGGAATCAGTTTAGCAATAAGTTTGGCTAATTTCCGATTCTGAATCTCAAATTTGTCCAGCGATTGACGTAATGGTTGCAGTAAATCTAATTTAGGTCTAGCAAATCGCTTTTTACTACCTGCTTGATTCTTTTCTTCTAAAGGGCTAACAAAAGCAGACATAAAAATACGCTGATTAATTGTTTTAAGCATAGTCGTAGGCAAGGTTTTCCTTGTGTAGATGAACTATTTGCCGATTGGGAATATTAACATGTAATCTGTTTAACCGATTTGCATTATGCTTGGAAATTAGGAAGGAAAAGAAGCACAAAGCAAATAATTTACATGCATCTTTGGGGGGAATTTATTTAACTAATTGTTATTTAAGCCCACCAAATCAGGAAGAACTGTCCCGTTAAATACAAAATAACAAAGAAAATATAAAAATGGCATTTCTTTAACTTATCGATTACTAATCTTTGAGATAGCAATTTTATATATTAAATATAAATGCCTGGTTCTCAAACTGCCTAGTATCTAGAGATGGACTTTTGCAAACAGAAAACAGTTTAGCTCTGACTCCATATAGACTTCGCTAGCATTAACCTCTAATATCTAGCGATTTTAGGCTATTAAATATCTAGTAATCTGTCTACTATGTTACACTAGCTAGCCTAGATATTATCTAATAAGTAGCAAGAAATCCTTTGATAAGTCTAAGCTAATATACTTAGAAGTTATACCATTTACAACAATATTTGGCAATAAATGCATCGCGTGTAAAGACGTACAGCAGTATGCCCTACCAATATAGCGCTTCTCACTTAGGCGCAATACAGTCTAAACCTCACCCCGTATTTGAGGCGTGCAAATACTCCCCTCTCCTTACTAAGGAGAGGGGTTGGGGGTGAGGTTTAAAAAAGTAGTTTATGCAAAGGAGAACCGTTATATATATCAGATATTTTGTGAAATCGTTTAATTACAAAAAAATGGTATAATCACAAAAATCTTATTTCTTAAAATATCTCAAGCCGTAACGATCTTGATATTTGCTGATATACTCTACATTCTGTTGCTCTAATTTTGACAGCAATTTAGGTGGAAATGCTTTCGGTGAATATATAGGGCGATACCAAGGTTGCTTATTAAAGTAATCTTGTAATTCAGGAGTATCAAAACGGCGACCGTGAGCGGCAAAAATCGAATTTCGCATAATATCTAGTTCAAAACCGTCTTTCCCATCCAAATCTGTATCAGTTATAAGTCTTCGGGAAAGCCAGAAATAAGTGCTGACAGCCGTGGTAGCATCTGGCGATATTGTATTTACCGAAGATGTAGATTGAGTTGGAAATGGGGTGGTTGGTATAAATTTAGGAGTTTCTATCACCGGGCTTGTGACAGTTGACGGCGTTTGTGAAGGTAACACCGTTTTGTCTGCTGTAGATTGAGAAGATTTTGGTAAGATTTGGCTAATAATCACAGATGCACCGATTAGCCCACCTGCAACCAAACTGCCGATGAGGATATTATTCTGACTATTAGTTTGAGGGGTAGGCTGTGGTTTGACAGGCACTGTTTGAGGTGGCGGTGCAGAGACTACAGTCGGTTGAGTCAAGAGGGGTTGCGTCGGTGGAATTGGATTTGCTATGCTCTGCAAAGTATCCAGCATTGCTCTGGCTGTGGGGTAGCGATCGCGCGGATGATAAGCGATCGCTCGATCAATTACTCCTGCTATGATTGGGCTAACATGACTCGCGTACTGTCGCCAAACAATTTCACCCGTCTGGGAATCCGTCTCTAGTTGTTGCGGCTGTTTACCAGTCAGCAAATAAATTACCGTCATTCCTAAACTGTACAAATCACTGGAATAAACTGGTCTACCTGCGGCTTGTTCACTCGGCATATAGCCAGGTGTACCAATCACAATCGAACTGGTAGGATTGCCTTGAGAATTCACCACTGTTCCCATTGATTCCCGTATAGCGCCAAAATCAATTAGCACTGGTTTACCGTCCCGATGACGCACAATGATGTTATCCGGTTTAATATCGCGGTGAACGATATGCTTAGAGTGAACGTAATCCAGGACAGGTAATAAATTCATGAATAATTCCTGGACAGCGCCTTCACTAAATAGCCCCTGCGTTTGAACTTTTCCAGTTAGGGTATCGCCTTCAATCCACTCCTGAACTAAGTAAAATTGTCCGCCTGAAGAGAAATAGGCATACAATGCTGGAATTTGGTCATTTGCGCCACCAAGTTCTTCTAGAATAGCTGCTTCGCGTTGAAACCTCTCTTGCACTAACTGGTAAATTTGGGGATTGTTGTGAATTGGTCTTAACTGTTTAACCACACAACGGCGCTTTGAGGGCATATAGGTATCTTCTGCTAGATAGGTTTCACCAAACCCACCAGCGCCTAGTGTGCGGATAACTTGATAGCGATCATTCAGTAGCTGTATTGTCATGGGAGATTACAAGCAATATTCTTAAGATAGTTTTCCCCAAAACCACCTTCATTTCAAATCTAGTAATCCCTCTTCTTTCAATTTAGGATTGAAGCGAATTTGCATTTGCAAACCACGCACTTCTAGCAATTGCGTTGAAATTTCTGCTTCTACTCTCCGTGCCACATTTTTAATAATTTTTATTTGTGCTAATTCATCATTAGCTGGATTTTGATAATTTGCCTGTTCTTCAGGTGTCATTACGACTTTGACATCAATGGGATGAGTCCATTTTTCCTTTTGATCCCCATTTCCCCAGGGGACACTGCCATTTTCTGCAATCCAAGCATTTTCAGTATTTTCTAAAATTGTGCGACTAGGGCGTTCAATAGTTTGAATTTTGACCCAATAGCATTGCTGTGGCTGACGGACTAAATGCTGCTTGAGGCTGAGATAAACATCACGAGAGTATCCTACAAATTGCAGTACTTTTTCTTGATCAAAAATAGCATATACCCCAATTTTACCCTGAAATTGTTCGGGTAATTGACCGCGATCATCAATGTAAGGAATGTATTCCAGGGATGCCAAAGAGGAAAGATTCGTTTCAAGAGCCATACATCAAATATCAAACTTACTATTTGCTTTCAGAATTGAGAATTGCTAATTATGGAACAAATATGTTTAAAATTATGCCTTCTCCTTATCCACTTTTTGGTAAATTGCACAAAGGCGACTGGGTTTAAAAATCTTAGCACTAAACATAAAATTTGGTGGAACGTTGATGATGGCATATTCATCAGATTCATGATACTTTTCAAATTCTGCTGGCATTCCTTTAGTGGTAGTTAAGCTGTAAGGAACTGGTTGGAAAAGTAATTCTGTAAACTTAACTTGCTCACATTGCAACTGTTGACAAATTTGGTTTAAGAAAGCAACGCTTGTCAATAAATTGAATAAAGTTTCTTGAGCTTGTGCTTCAAGAGTGAAACTGCTATCAAAGTTCTGGACGATTTTAAGGGGCATTTTCTGTATAGGTAGCTATTAACGACTAAGTAATGAGAGAGGATAAGCAACAATCCAAAAGTACTGGACAACGAAGCCTGCCTTTTTGTGCAGATGAGCTTTGTGAAAAATTATTACTTTAAGATCAGCCTATTGGATTGTGTGACTTCTGTCAGCTACAAGAGTAAGCTGCCATGATTAAGAATCGTGAAGTTTAGCAGATTTTTAAGGATAGATGATTTTTCCTTAACGTTGTGCTGACAAACTTCAGATATTGTACTAAAGCGATCGCCTATGGTGGGCTGCGCCTACGCACTTATCACACCAGTTTCCACCCTCCCTAAAAACGATTCTCACACAACAAAAATGAGTGGATAATCGTGATATAAACCACAACTATCCACTCAAAGTTTAGTAAATCGGGGTTACTAAAAAAACCCAAGTAGATTATTGAAACTTGGCAAACTTCAAATCAATTAACGTGACTCAGTTCCCTGATTGGGGCTACCTGCTACAGAATCATTTTCTGGTGCTTCTGGTGTAGCAGTGGGTTTAGCATCGCTCTTTTCAGCATCACCAGTTTTGCGGGTACTTTCGTCAAGGGTGGTTTGGTAATCACCAGAAGAACTGGGCGTAGTTTCTTGACTACCAGATTTTTGTTGTTCAGACATTATTACATTCCTAATAATTTTATTGTTGGTATTATCTTAAAAAGATAAGGAGTATAAGTGCATCTATCCAGATATAGTTATGGCTGATTACTACCTCTATCGAAAGTATTGTTTATTACTACTCATGTATACTGAGAAAAATCCATAAATCTAGAGTTTTTTAACATTACAACGCTTTCTATGGTTAAGGGGGGTTTATTTCCGCGCCCCCTGTACTATGTGAATAATATGATGTGATGATTGTGATACAAACTATCAAAGTGTGATTAATGAATCAGAGCAATCTATCGTTACCATCTAGGTGTATGCTTCGCAAGGCAACTTCTGGGGATCAGTGGTCGATTCGATTGCTGGTATTTTCAGCGAAACTCGACCCAACCCAATTAAATTGGCAGCAATTTTGGGTAATTGAATGCGATGCCGAAGGCGGGCAAAGCCTACGCAATCTGGTAGCTTGTGGACAGCTACGTAATTTCTCAGGGGCACAAGAACTTGGTAGTTTGGTCGTTGCATCAGCTTGGAGAGGTCGCGGTTTAGGTACTTTGCTAATGCAGCGTTTGATTAATACAGCAACGCAACCACTTTATCTTGAATGTTTAGGTGAACGATTGGCGCAGTTTTACAGTCGCTTTGACTTTGTGCCAATATCTTTTGAAGACTTGCCACAATTTCCCAGAACAAGAGGCAAGTCTTCCCTCAAGGGGAAATTCCGATTCTCGCAATTAGCTAAAAGGCTGTTTAGAGTTCCTGTGGTGTTTATGGAACATCGAGGTAATTTGTAATTCGTAATTCGTAATTAATAAAACTTACGCAAGAGTTACGGAATAACGAACCACAGAGGTGCAGAGAAGCCAGTGCGCCCTTGCGGTTCTCCGACTTGTTCGCTTTTAGCGTTAAGGCAGGGTAGCAACTGGCGCGACACGGAGAAATAAGAGTTTGAGAGATATTTTGCGTAAGTCCTAATTAAGATACCCAGAAAAAGGCTTGATACAACCTGTTTTCAACCCTTTACTTTCGTCTATTCCCCACTCCCCACTCCCCATTTTCAAATCTGAGGTTTAGCAAAAATCGTTAGCAAGACTGGCCCTAGTAAATAGTGGTGATTCAAACACAATAACCCAGCAGAGAAGCCAAGAAGTTGACGTTGATTAGGGCTGTAGAGTCTAATTCCAAAGGGAGAAACTGGCAAAAATTGAGGTTCTGTCTCTTTTTGGGAGGTAATATCAACCAAGTAGAAGCGCCCACCGGGGGAAAGTACCCGTGCTATCTCACTCACTACCTGTTTAGGTTCCAAATAGTGCAAAAAGCTGATAGTGCTGAAAACAGCATCAAATTGACCATCAGCAAAGGGAAGAGACTCAGCTTTGCCCTCGATATAAATTAAGCGCGGACGGTGGCGGTTACTCTGTCTTGCTACCCGCAACATATTAGCAGATAAATCCAATCCGATCGCTTGCAGGTCGGGAAACTGAGTAGCAAGGCGCTCAAGTAAGCGTCCAGTACCACAGCCGATATCAAGTACATTTGCTGACTCTGGTAAATCGACGTACTCCAGCAACCGTTTGTGAACGGCTCGATAAAACACTGAAGGAAATAGCCAGTCGTAACTTAGTGCCCATCGGTCAAAAAGGAACTTTTTGTTACTAAAAAAGTCATTAGTCATTAGTTTTCGCAGTTCACCTGAAGCTGAATGCTTTTTTAGGGTAAGTAGCTGCGCCTCCAAAAAGTTGGTTAACTATAGTTTTGCAGTCCAGCAATATTTAGTATGCTCACCTTGGCAAATCATCCGGAATTTTGGCAATTGAATCTGTAGTTAACAGTATGCCTAGAGACTCATTTTATCTCTGTAGAGAACCAGAGAACGAGCAATCAGTGCATAAAACTATAGAACCTAACCGTATATATTTATAGAGGTTCAAATACAACCAACTCATCTAACTTGAAATTATAAAGGTGAAAAATTATGACAAGTTTTATTCAAACCCGGTTACACAACGATGTACTGCATCTAGTCCGCAAGTGGTTGGAAAGGATAGAAATTCATAACTCCAAATTGGCTCATTTCCTCTGCAAGGCTATTCCTGCTCAGTGTCCCTTTGAGCGAGACATCACGCTCTTTAGCCGGAAGCTATTTCACATTCCTCCGATGTGTAAATTAAATCCCCTATACGAGGAAGTGGTTGGTTTGCGTTTTAAAGCGCTCTGTTATCTTGCCGATGAATGCGGTGAAGATGTCACAGCCTATTGCTCATAGCCAGTTGGATCGTTATTTGATCGAGCAGCGATCAGTAATTGTAGATTTACGGTTGTTACTTACTCAGGTTTATACTAAGCTAACGTACACTTAATTAGATGTTTGGCTATTTAAGTAGCTGGCAGCTCGAAGACAGTGTTTCCAGACCGTATTTTTGCTTACCATACCCTGCTGAAATCATTAACATCATCATGACGCACATCTTACTGGTTGAAGATGAAGTCAAACTGGCACGATTTGTCGAATTGGAATTGAATTATGAAGGCTATCAAGTCAGTATTGCCTACGATGGATTAACTGCACTTACCGCAGCGCGTAAGTTACATCTGGATTTAGTAATTTTAGACTGGATGTTGCCTGGTTTATCGGGGTTGGAAATTTGCCGCCGCCTGCGAAGCATTGCTGAGAAAGTGCCGATAATCTTATTGACCGTCAAAGATGAAGTGAGCGATCGCATTGTAGGCTTAGATGCTGATGCTGATGATTACCTCGTTAAACCCTTCAGCGTTGATGAATTATTAGCCAGAGTCGGCGCTCACTTGCGAAGAAGCCAGCAAGTAGAGGGCGCAGATGTTTTAAAATTTAAAGACCTAACTTTAAATCGTCGCACGCGCCAAGTGTACCGAGATCAACGGTTAATTGAGTTAACTGCTAAGGAATTTGATTTACTAGAATATTTACTGGCCCATCCGCGACAGGTAATTACCTGCGATCGCATTTTACAAGAAGTCTGGGGTTACGACTTTATCGGCGATGCCAACATCATCGAACTTCAGATGCGCTACCTACGTCTGAAACTTGAAGCCAATAATGAAAAGTGCCTCATTCAAACTGTGAGTGGTGTTGGCTACACATTGCATGATTGAATTTGGGAATTGGGCATGGGAAAAAGGACTTAGGGACAAGGAATAATTGGGGACAAGGGGAAAGACTTATTGCAAGTTCTCACCTCTTATCACCTTGTCCCCTTCCAGTGTTAAACAAAGGTAAAACCCCAAAACTTTTTATCATAGGAAGATTTGGGGTTTTTGGCAATCAGAGCAAGAACTCATCCAACTGCGGGTTAATTATATTAGGATGCACAAAGCTGTCATTATCTAAAAATCTAAAACTGCATGACTTATCTAGAAACAGCAGCGCAATTCTACCGCGAAGTTGCTGAAACCCCGCAAGTTGGACTTTGTTGTGTGCAAAGTACACCCCTGCAACTACCAGGGTTGAAAATTCCTTTGCCAATGCAGGAAATGAACTATGGTTGTGGCACTACTGTTCACCCCACTGAACTAGGAAAACAACCTACCGTACTGTATGTCGGTGTTGGCGGCGGCTTAGAAGCGTTGCAATTCGCTTACTTTTCCCGCCATGCAGGTGCTGTAATTGCCGTTGAACCGGTTGGGGCCATGCGGGAAGCAGCTGCACGCAATCTGGAAATTGCTGCTCAAGAAAACCCGTGGTTTGACACCAGTTTTGTAGAAATCCGCGAAGGTGATGCTTTTAACTTACCCGTTGCTGATCTTCGCGTCGATATCGTGGCGCAAAATTGCCTTTTCAACATCTTTGAACCAGAAGATTTAACCCGTGCTTTAAAAGAAGCCTATCGAGTATTAAAACCAGGCGGACGTTTGCAGATGAGCGATCCAATTGCCACCAGTCAAATTCCAGCACATCTTCAACAAGATGAACGACTGAGAGCCATGTGTTTATCAGGCGCACTCACATATCAAGAGTATACTGAACGGATTACAAATGCTGGTTTTGGTCAAGTTGAAATTCGCGCCCGTCGTCCTTACCGTCTATTAGATTCCCAGAGTTATAATTTAGAAGAACATCTACTTCTAGAAAGTCTGGATTCCGTTGCCTTTAAAGTTGCTATTCCAGAAGATGGTGCTTGTATCTTTACAGGAAAAACAGCAGTTTATGCTGGCTTGGAACCCTTTTTCGACGACTCAGCAGGTCATCTACTCCAGCGAGGGATTCCCGCAGCCGTGTGTGATAAAACTGCTGCTAAACTTGCGGCTATCAACCCAGCAGAAATAATTGTCACCAATTCAACCTGGCACTATAGCGGTGGTGGTTGCTGTTAATTTATTAAAAAAAATTCAGGTTTCAGGAGCAAAGCCAAAGACGCTCCGCCTCAGGTCAGAATTCAGAATAATCCTGTACGACTGGGGAATGAATGCACAATTGGAATATTTCACTAATTGCATTCTTAATTCTGGATTCTGTCTTTTTCTTTATAAACCCCAAAATGTTGTTAATTAGTCTATTTATCGCTACGCTTTTTTTAGCATATTCTAATGGTGCAAATGACAACTTTAAAGGGGTAGCAACGTTGTTTGGCAGCCGAACTAGCAGCTATCAAACAGCAATTTTGTGGGCAACTTTTACAACTTTAGCTGGTGCGGTTGCTGCAACTTTCTTGGCAAGCACACTAATTACAAACTTCTCTGGGAAAGAACTAGTGCCTGATGCGATCGCTAATTCACCAGAGTTTCATCTGGCAGTTGCGATCGCTGCTGGTTTAACTGTACTGATAGCTACCCTCATGGGGTTTCCCATTTCCACAACTCACAGTTTAACAGGTGCGCTAGTTGGCGCTGGATTAGTTGCGATCGGACTCCAAGTTAATTTTGCAGCTTTGGGAACTTCCTTTATTTTGCCTTTATTACTCAGTCCTATCATTGCTATTCCTTTAGGAGCAGGAATTTACAGCTTATCTGGCTATATCATTTCAAAATGGAACCTACCAGTCAATCAAAAAATGATTGATACTTGCCATTTTCTCAGCGCTGGAATTGTCAGTTTTGCTAGAGGATTAAATGATACTCCCAAGATTTTCTCACTCATTCTAGTTATTGAGTATTTTTCGATTCAGGGGGGAATGATCACGATTGCGATCGCAATGGCACTTGGCGGTTTACTCAACTCCCAAAAAGTTGCAGTAACTATGAGTGAAAAGATTACCTCATTGAATCATACTCAAGGCTTATCAGCAAATATAATAACTGGAATTCTAGTCATTGCAGCTAGTCGGTTTGGGCTTCCGGTTTCTACGACACATGTTTCAGTTGGTTCTATTTTGGGAGTAGGTCTGACTGGTAAAAAAGCCAATATGCGTGTTTTTTATCAGATAGTATTATCGTGGATTTTAACTTTACCAACTGCTGGAATTATTAGTGGAATAACCTACAGATTATTGCAATATTAGAACAATTGAATATATTTCTGCCATATTTAAGGAGTAGTAACTAATGCAAACGAAATCACAAGTTACACTATCAACAGTCACACCATTTAAAAACAAACTCAATTCTCCTTTGACAAAAAAGGAGATCACTGTTTTACAAATTAATCTAGGTAAGCGTTGTAACCTTGCCTGTACACACTGTCATGTTGAAGCTGGGCCAAAACGTACAGAAGAACTTTCTCCTGAAGTTTGTGAACAATTGATTTCGCTAATTCATAAATTTCCCGAAATTAAAATTGTGGATTTGACTGGTGGCGCACCAGAAATGAATTATGGATTTAAGCCATTGGTAGAAGCAGCAAGAGCAACTGGTAAGCAGGTAATTGTCCGGTCTAATTTGACCATTTATTTTGAAGATGGATTTGCTGATTTACCAGAATATTTTGCTCAACACCAAATAAGAGTTGTGGCTTCCCTACCCTGCTACCTAGTAGATAATGTTGATAAAATGCGTGGTGCTGGTGTTTTTGATAGTTCAGTCAAAGCTTTGCAGTGGCTTAACCAACTTGGCTATGGGAAAGAGCCAAATTTAATTTTGGACTTAGTATTTAATCCCCAGTTGCCCACGAATGAAAAATTTTCCTTAGCTCCCGAACAGACCAACCTAGAAGGAGATTACAAAATGTTCTTCCAAGAACATTTTAATATTGTGTTTAGCAACCTCTTCACCATTACCAACCTACCAGTTGGTAGAACGAAAATGCATTTAGAACGAAGAAAACTGTACGCCAGGTATTTACAGTTTTTAGAGTCGCATTTTAATTCTGGCACAGTTGAACATTTGATGTGCCGCGATCAACTTTCAATAGACTATTTAGGCAATGTATATGATTGTGACTTTAATCAAATGATGAATTTACCTGCGAAAAATCGCAATGGTGAAACCTTGACAGTTAGTAAACTTTTAGAAGCTCGCAGTTTAGACCTAATTAGTGAGATACAAACTGCTGCTTATTGCTATGGTTGTACTGCTGGATCTGGTTCTAGTTGTGGTGGTGCTTTGCTCTAAGGTGAACCAAAGCATAAAATTGGAAGGAGTCAATATCGTTTGAGTTAGCAGCCTGTATTCTCATCACACCTATACACTTGAGAGTGTCATCGCCATAAAAGTCTGTTACCAAAATTGTTACGAGTGCGTTGTTGTTGGGCAGTTACTTTATCATGATATTTAGTTAAGCTCCTTACACCACACAGAAAACCGGGAAAAATAATGTTTCCCGGTTTTTTTTCTTTGTTGCTAACCACAAATCAATAACGCGTGCAATCACTTTACTACTTTACCCAGAGACTGCGCCTAAATCCAGTCTCCACTCTTGTTTTAGCAATTCCTGGAAAGTTTTTTCCCTAATCATCATCTGCTCATACAGTACAAGTAAAAATTCTTGAGCTTGTTCATGGGACATGTGTTGTACTTTGTCAGCAAAGCAACGGATATTAAATTCTTGCTCTAATGATAATTTCATGGGCTGATTCATTCTTGGATTTTGTATTAATTGAGGGCGAAAACTAGGAGCTAGATCCTAGCTAGATGTTTTGGAGTATCATAGACTCCTTGAAAAAAAAATGAAATTAAGTTAGGTTGATCAGGATTCTAAGGATCTACTATCAGTTCTTTTAGATGCCGACTTGAAAAGTTAGGTTATGTATGAACGAAAAATTAGGCACTTTCGAGCGTGCTTGCGATCGCTCAAAGCTAGATATTGCCGATTAATTTTCCAAGTCGTGTTTGATATGTTGAAATTCTTAGAATCCAGATTAAGCCTCTCTTATCACCGTTTGCGGCTTTTAGTTAGTAGCCAACTTGTTTACACAAAGCTATTAAAGTAGGTTGTCCAAAGAGTTCCAGTTACTCCAAGAGCAATTAAGAGGTATGTAAAAAATCTGCCTAATTCAGGTTGTTGTCCTAGCACCTTGTCCTCTTTACCACCAGTGAAAAATAATGACCAAGCTTGATTGGCATTAATTTTCTCAAAGTTGTTAAAACTAGGTCTAAAAACGACTGTTCCAAGCAAATTTTGGTTGGGATAATCAAAATCGGTTTTCATGATGTTCTCTCTATTGTTTTATTGATTTGACAAGGGAATTCTTGTCATGTGTTAACTAAATTACTTGGCAGAATTTAAGCGAGCCTTGTGCATTCTGCCATCAGGCATTTTTGCCCCTCTTAGATTCGTCCTGAGGCTGATTCGTTTCAAATCTGCCTGAGCATATCGGTTTAAAACTTGATTGGCATCCATATTGGCTGCCTCGCAACGAGTAGCGTTGTCGCTGTATATCTTTTATTATAGCTATGTTTCGGAATATTTAGTTTTATTTCAGATTATAGATAAATAGTTGACTTTTTCCATATCTACCTTTATGAAGGTATACATCTTGCACTTTGTTGCCAGACATCGCAGTTTTCCCTCAAACATAGCTCTGTGTCCACCCTCTTAGGCTAAAGTTGCATAAGAACGTGCATCTAAAGCCAGGAGGAAAGAGTTGTGAAAGCAGTCTTGATGACAGCAGCTGGCAATCCCGAAGTTCTGCAAGTACAGGAAGTGCCAAACCCTGCTGTTTCTGTAGGGAATACTGAACTTTTAGTGCGTTTGGTAGCGGCTGGCATTAACCCCATTGACACTAAACTTCGTAGTCGAGGCACTTTCTACCCCGATCGCACGCCGACAATTTTAGGATGTGATGGTGCTGGTGTAGTCGAAGCGGTGGGTGCTAGTGTTCAACGTTTTCGCTCAGGCGATGAGGTATATTTTTGCTATGGTGGCTTGGGCGCACACCAAGGCAATTATGCTGAATATACCCTTGTGAATGAGCGGTTTGTGGCACGAAAACCCGCCTCTATCTCTTTTGCCGAAGCAGCAGCAGCGCCTTTGGTGTTAATTACCGCCTGGGAAGCTTTATATGAAAGGGGACGATTGGAGCCTGGGGAACGGGTTTTGATTCATGCGGGTGCTGGTGGTGTCGGTCATGTAGCAATTCAATTGGCGAAACTCAAAGGTGCTACTGTTTCCACCACAGTCAGTTCTGAGGAAAAGGCTAATTTCGTCAGAGAACTTGGTGCAGACCATGTAATTTTTTACAAACAAACAGACTTTGTGCAAGCGGTATTAGATTGGACTGGTGGCGAAGGCGTAGACTTGGCTTTTGATACTGTAGGCGGTGAAACCTTTCACAAAACCTTCCCCGCAGTGCGGGTGTATGGCGATATTGTGACAATTCTCGAACCAGATGCCAATACTGTTTGGAAAACTGCTAGAACTCGTAATCTCCGCATTGGTTTAGAATTCATGTTGGCACCAGCGTTGCTAGGATTGGAAGAGAGTCTCCAGCATCATGCAGAAATTCTCGAACAATCTGCCACCTGGATCGATGAAGGCAAATTAAAAATCCATGTTAGTCATAAGTTTCCTTTGAAAGAAGCGGCTAAGGCGCACCAACTGATTGAAAGCGGTACTGTGACAGGTAAAATTGTTCTGCTGATTAGCGACGAATGATCGAACAATTTGCATAATTTATTTTTTAAACGCATAAATACACAGAACTTAAACGCAAAGGTACGCAGAGGGGTTTTTCTGCACTCCTCTGCGTTTTCCTTCTCTGCGAGATGCTTTGCGAATGCGTTACTTTGCGTTTTTTAATTCTTCTACTCTTCCCCCTACCTAGTTCAACAGCACAGACGCAACCAGGACGCACACCCTTAACTCTAGAATTATTACAAGAACATCTACGCGCATCCACACTTCGTGAAGGCAATTTGACAGTGGATTTGTAGAAGATGGTGATTGATTTACGCCCAGAAAATACTAGCTTTCGTGATGCTTTTTACCAACTCATGCGAAAAGGACTAGGTGCAAAATCTCTGGGTTTAGACCTCAGCTATACCCTGATTTTAGGAGATTTTGTGGGCAGCGATTTGGGTTTAAGAACACCATTGTATGCCCAAGCGATCGCCCAGCGTCGTCTGATAAAATCGTTTCGCAATAGCAGTGAGTTACTCACCTTAGCAGACATCGATTTAGAAAAATACACACAACTGAGTAAGCGCTTAATTGTTAGTGAACCCCTTTCTATCATTGGGTGGTTATTGCAAGCTTGGAGTTGGTTGGGGTTGAGTGTACTGCTGTTGTTGAGTGGCTATGTTACAAATTTTTGGGTAGTGTTAGGTGTGGGAGGAGTTGCGATCGCTTATTTCGGCTTACTATTTTGGCTAGTGGATCGCTATCGTCGGCTGCATCCTGTACCAATTATTCCCACATTCTACGAACCATTTCGATATTAGTCAATTTTGGCGTTTTAGAATCCTTAAGCTTACTAACCATTTTTCGCAATGCTCAACAACCTTGGCTGACATTGGGGTGTCTTTTAATAATTATTGTCCCCGTCCCGGTAGGTTTATTGAGCCGACTTTACCAACAAGGTCGTTATCACGATTTAATGGACGTTTCTTACTTCACAGAAGACGGCACTTTTCGCCAGTTACGATTGTTGATTGGACGTTTGCCAGTCATACCAAGGAATCAGACATTTCGGGAACGATATATGCCTCTGTTGTGCGATCGGCATTGGAACTGGCTCAACTACTATGATTTTAGCCTCAACAACCTAGTTAAATTAAGATTTAACGACATTCGCCTGCGAGACGAACACTTCCCAGGTATCATCTCTGCACTTGCTTGGTATCAATGGAGTTTGGGTTCAATTTACATCACCCTAGTTTTGTGGACACTTTCGCCTACAATTCCGGGATTTAATTTGCTGATTTATCTAAAGTAATCCCTGTACCTGAACCTTTTTTTTGCTGCACTTCGTAGTCGTGCTAATATGATGCAAGGTAACTAGGTCGGCGTAAATAATTATCGTTGAAATAAGGCAGTGAGCAGGGGCAGAGGGCAAGGAGAAAAGGCGTTTAAACCTTGTTTGCTTTTATTCACATAGTTTGCTTTTATTGTGCCGACTTAATTATTGTAAGCTTATAAGTAACCGTGCTATTCGTTATTATCAGTCTTGCGCTATCACGTCGGATAAAAGTGATATGGCCCCGGCTAAATGCAGATAAATTAAATATCTAAAAATTTGGTAAATTTATAAAAAGATTATTCATTGCAATATAATATTTAATCCACATTCAATTTTATTATCCAAAAACTTTAGTTATTGTTTTTAAATCATTTTCTAAAAATATCTACAAATTTGATAAACATATCAAAACATTTTTCATTGTCCTTCAAAATCAAATCATATATATTGTAAATTGTAAGTAGTTTTGGTTAAAATTTGATTGTCTCCAATTAACAAAGATAACCAAATAATCTAATAGCTACTAACTAGTTTTGCTAACAAAAAGATAACAATAAAGTAGACAAAAAATAAGTCTGTTTTGTCTACTTTATGTTGCGATGCTAGCAAGATTTTTATCCAAACAATAGAAGGATTAATCCTAATGGCAGAAGATTTGAGTAATAGTGGTAGCGGTAACTCCTCTACTAGTGGGAACAATCCGCTTGGACAATCACCATTCAGTCCCTTGACAGCAGTTCTCAGTGATGAAGACCTCGCCAATCTATTCAGTGGTGTTGGTAATGGAGAAGGTGGCGGTAGCCCATTTGGTGGTGGTGGCGGTGGCGGTGGCAGTCAGCCTGATTTAGCCTATGGTGGTAATCCTTTCGCTGGCGACAACTTCTGGAATATCTTTGCAGGTGGTGTAAACCCATCCAAAGTTGCTGGTAGCCCATCCACAGGTGGTAGTAGCCCATCTACAGGTGCTGGCAACCCATTCGCAGGTGGTAGTAGCCCATCCACAGGTGCTGGCAACCCATCCACAGCCGACGGAAACCAAGGTAGTGGTAGCGACCCTTTGACTGGTAGTAGCAGCCAGACCTATGGTATTAGCACAACTGAAATACCGGACGGGTTAACTTTCAGGGCTACTATTGACAAGCTAGTTTACTCAAAGCTTGACAAGGAATTGGGTGGTGGACAAACTTCGCCATTTCCTACTGGTGGACAAACCTCGCCATTTCCTATAGGTGGACAAAACC
>NZ_CAXTNP010000026.1:37465-42585 GCF_964245575.1 uncultured Nostoc sp.
TCGCAGGTGGGGCTAGCAACCCCTTTGCAGGCAGTGGTAATCCGATCGCAGGTGCTGGAAGTCTGCTTCAACAATCGCCTTTCGATCCGTTGAAAGAAGTCCTTGGTAACAATATACCCTTTAGTAACGCTGGGAATACATCTAATCCGGGTAGCCAAACCTTTAATGAGGGCAACGCACCGGTTGGTAATGGTAACAAGGACTCTGGTAGTAATAACGCAACTATTGGTAATTTTAACTCGGATAATGGTAATAACAGTGCAACTATTGGTAATGGTAACTGGAACTTTAATAATGACAACGCAACCATCGGTAATGGCAACTGGCTATTTGGAAAGGATAACACAACCCTTGGTAATGGCAACTGGTATTGGGACAACGGAAGTAAGAATTCAACATTAGGTAATGGTAATTGGCACTTTGGCAGCGACAACGCAACCATTGGAAACGGCAATTGGGACTTTGGTACTGATAACACAATTATTGGTAATGGTAACTGGGTTTTTACCAATGGAAATGAAATTATTGGTAATGGCAATTGGTTAACAAAGACTGACAATACAACAATTGGAAACGTCAATAATCTCAGCAGTTTAAAGTTATCTCCATTAGGGATCAAAACTGATGTGAACAATCTGATTGACTCTCTTATAGGTAAAATAGGTCAAAATTTTCTTGGCTTCACAGGAGATTTTGATGCATCAAGTAGCCAAACTTTTAACCGCCTCATCTCTTCTAAAAGTGTAGGCAATGATACTGATATATCTAAGGATATTGAGCAACTTTTGGCATCACTTAGCCCAATTCAAGGAAATTTCATCAATTATCAGCCTAACCCTCAGCCTGTCCCAGAACCTGCTTCTTCAGTGTCCTTGGTAGTTATGGGAGTTATGTGTTTGCTGTTGTCACTGTTCAAAAAACAACAACGCTGTTAACCTAAATTCAATCCTTTTAAGCTTATTGCGATCGCACTACAAAGTTAAATTAATGCGTCGGCTTGCATTATTAATGCGTCGGCTTGCATTGTTAATGCGTCGGCTTGCATTGTTAATGTGTTGGCTTGCATTATTAATGCGTGGGCTTGCATTGTTAATGCGTCGGCTTGCATTGTTAATGCGTCAGCTTGCATTGTTAATGCGTCGGCTTACATATAGCGGTTCTCGCTTACGTGAGTTACACCCGTAGGGGCACGGCACTGCCATACCCTTACACTTAGCTGTTATATTTTGCGTTCTATTGGACACATTAAATATATAGTTTTCCACGGATGCATGTATGCCTAACCAAGATACAACACATCATTTGCGTCTTCAAGTCATTAGTCAAGATGTTACCTCATTCCACGGTTTGCAAACCGTCAGCACCTACGATACAACCCGTTCTAATACCGATTCTCTAAAATAAGGCAACAGATGTAAGCAGGGATTGCCTTGCTGCATCTAAATTTCTCAATTGCGAATTGCGAATTGGTATAATGCCTCTGTTGCAAACATACAACAAGCTTATCAGGCTATGTTAGGAGGGCAACAAACTGAAACGGAGAAACTAGCTTTATACCGTGCTGCTGTCGATGCTGCTCGATTGGCAAAATGGGAATTTCACAATGCTGTATTAGCCATGAAAGAAGTTGTGCGGGGACAATATGGCTCAGATAGCGATCAAGCTCAAGCGATTGGACTGAAGAAAAAATCAAATTGCAAGCGTCCCACTCACAAAAAGTCGGTTGCAGTTGCAAGTTAATCAACTTAAACTGATGCGCGTCTAAATTGTACATTTTGGTATCATGACTATCCTTTGTCATTTGTCATCTGTCCTTTGAAATACAAATGACTAATGACTAATGACAATCCTCACCAGTAAATATACAACTTAAATGCGTAACAGCTTAAACTATGTCAAATGAGGTACATCAGAGCAAGCTCTCGAAAAGCGGGGAGGGGGTTGGGGGTGAGGTTCTTATCTTCTCAACTAAACTTTTGCTTCCAAAGACTTGAGTAATTCGGTATTCACACCCGATTCACGAGTCAAGGCAATTTTGCCAGTGCGGGCGATTTCTTTCAAACCAAATTTTTGCAACACCTGCACGATCGCTACCATTTTACCTGGATCTCCCACAACTTCTAAAGTGAGAGAATCTTCCGCCACGTCCACAACTCGCGCCCGGAAAATCTGAGACAGTTCGATCACTTCTGAGCGATTGCTGGTACTAGCATTCACCTTCAAAAGCATCAATTCCCTCTCTACGCAAGGAGTTTCGGTAATATCCTGTACCTTAAGGACATTGACTAACTTGTATAGTTGCTTGGTGAGTTGCTCGATAATGCGATCGTCACCAGGGATAACCATCGTAATTCGAGAGACTCCTCCTTGTTCAGCAGGGCCAACAGCAAGGCTTTCAATATTAAAGCCGCGACGGGCGAATAAACCAGAAATGCGGGAAAGAACACCCGCCTCATCTTCTACCAGAACTGAAAGGGTATGTTTCATCTTCGCCAACAGAGGCTAGCACAGGATTTAAGGAACGCAGACTCTAGTACCGCTTTGCAGAATTCACTCATTCAATCAAAATTATTTGAGTGACAAACTCTTGACATTTTGTCAAATGTATGTTTTTTCTTTCGTAGCGTACTACTGCACTAATTGTCAGTGCGACCTTTTATTGTAAACTCAATAGCTGCACTCATTGCATTCTCTAGAAATAAAAAATTGAGCAAAAATCATCCTGCAAGGAGTAATTTCATTGAATGTATCTCTTTTCATTGGCAGATGCGGCATTTTTGTAAAGCCTTTATACTCAGGTTTGATAAGCCTCTAATCGGAGAAAACTTTATATGGGTTGGTTACAAAGATTATTTGGAATGGAAAAACCTCAAAATGCAGAAGTAAATCCGACTGCACAGGCAATACCGCAAGCTGCGACTAGTAACGTTGCATCTAGTTCTACATCGATACCGCCAGAACGTGTGGGATTAAACGGAGAATATGACCAAAGTGGTTTAGCAAAGCGGGTAGCGTTGGCATTTGATCAAGACCCCCAACTCGATGATGTTGATACCCTTTGGGTTGCTCAGACAGGCAGCACTGTAGTATTGAAAGGTAAAGTTCCCAGTCAAGAAATTCTCAACAAAATGGTTTCTGTAGCCAATTCTGTGAATGGTGCTACAGATGTTGACACTAACCAAGCCACGATTGGCTAGGTGTTAAGGAATTAAAAATTAAAAAATTCAATCGTGGCGATCGCACTGCTTACCCCATCGCACAGAAACTATAACATTTAGGGAATAACCAACGGTTAGCGATCGCCAACCCATCTCTCAATCCAATCTAAAATAGCTTGGTTGACTTGTTCAGGACATTCATCATGGGGACAATGCCCTACACCCTCCAAATTCAGGACTGACAATTTATCGTTGTATTGGGCGAATTGGCTAGCCAGGGCTGGCGGAACAAACCGATCTTTATCTCCCCAAATTAACAACATCGGAATTGTTAAGGTTGGTAATACTTTCTTGACACTGGGACTAAAATCAATTCCGATCGCAGCTTTGAACAAGGCACTAAAAGCCCTCGCCGAACCCCGGTCTTGGGGAGGTTCAGCTAAAATTTCTATCAGTTCATCGCTAATCGCCTCTGGGTTAGCGTAGGCCAGACCTGCCCAGCGACGCAACACTCCAGGACGGCGCACGAAGTTAAACACAGGCTTCAGTATCAACGGCGAAGCAACAATATTTTTAATTGCTTTGACAACTGGTCGCAGCACAGGCGGAATTGCTTCTTGTTCTAATGACGGGTCGGGTAAACTCATCATCACCATACCCCGCACCATGTCAGGATGAGCGGCGGCGGCGGCCATAGAAATCAGTGAACCGTTGGAATTGCCTATTAATATCGCTGGTTCACGGATAAATGTTTTCCAGAAATCGTAAACTTGCTCTACCCAGAGTTCAATACTGTAATTAGCTGCGGCTTTTTCAGAAGCGCCAAAACCCAACATATCAATGGCGTAGACTGTGTGATGTTCACCCAACACCTCTAAATTATGTCGCCAATGACCAATGGAAGCGCCAAAGCCATGTAGCAATATCAGGGGTTGTGTTTTGTGGTGATTTTGGCGAGGGCGAATGTAAGTGTAGCGGGTTTGCCAGCCGCGCCAAACCCAATCCCTTTGATTACCAACCCGTTCTTGCCAGTGTAGTGTAGTGGTCACAGTCTCCTTTAATTCATCAGCGTGAAATTCTATTATAAAACTTTGATTTTTCACCTTATCAGGAAAAACCAAGCGAAACCTAACCCCCAGCCCCTTCCCTACAAGGGAATGGGAGTAAGCCTCAAAGCCTCCTCTTAGGGGAGAGGAATGGAAGTGAGGTCAGAGTGTACTGCACCCAACCGACAACCGCTATATTTCACGAAATCCCTACTTCCGTAACTTCTTAAGTTCTGCATCTGTAAACGGATTCTTCCCCGCCCGTAAATCTTTCACCCAGCGCTGCCGTTGTGCTTTACTATCTTTATCTTCAGCCTGGGCAATGTATGCTTCAAAGTCAGTAATCGCGCCTTGGGTATTGCCAGTCAGCGCCCTCGCCAGCCCCCGGCTATCACGATTATTGCTATCGTCAGGAGCAAGTGCAACGGCTTTGTCACAGGCAAATAACACATCCTTGGCATATCCTCGCAGACTACCTTGGCGACAAAGTGTGTTCCAAGAATCGGCAGAAATTTCCACGTTGGGATCTAACTTTTGGGCATCTGCGTAATCTGCTAGCGCTTCCTTGACATTACCCCCTTTCACAATTCTCTCTGCTTCTGCAATCAAACGTTCCGCCTTTCCTTTGTTAGCAAACTCTTGGGCTTTTACCTTGGGGTCAAATTTTAAACTGGGATTCCATTTTAAGGCTGTGTGAAAGGTCGCAACTGCATTATCAATATTGCCCTCTTTAGCTTCGTTTTCACCTTCTTTAACTAAAAACGGTGCTGCTGCTATTAAATTAGATTTATTTTGGCAGACCTCTAATGTTTCCAAGTCTTTGGGATTGGTGACAAGATAATCATTCAGCCATTGACAACCGCGAGACAACAGTTCATCAAGATTGTCAGCCCGCCACACCCGCGCGGTGTTGTCA
>NZ_CAXTNP010000027.1:0-42303 GCF_964245575.1 uncultured Nostoc sp.
AGTAATGCACGAGCGTAACGCTCACAACTTCCCCTTAGATTTAGCTGCTGGTGATGTTGCTCCTGTGGCTCTGACTGCTCCTGCTATCAACGGTTAATCATAATCTGAGATACCATCTTCACGATTATCTATAAGTAAAAAACGCCCCCCCTTTTGGGAGAGCGTTTTTGCATTGGGTTAATTGGTACATTTTTTTGAAGTGCAAAATGATGGGTGTTGCATCAAAACTAGACCGCGATAGTTTATAAGTTAGGTAATAATTATCAAAAAGTAAATTTTACGGGTAATAATTGCTAGCAGCGCAGATAATTGCCTCAAAGCTCAAGTATAAGGACAAGCCAGGAATGATTTTACACGCAACGAATTATTATGAACACACCGGCACGCAAACTTTAGCACGTCGCTTAATTGAACGGGCGGTGGCTGAGATTTAGGTTGATTGGGAGTGGGGGGTGGAGAGTAGTAATTTTAGATTTTAGATTTTGGATTTTGGATTAAATTTCAATCTAAAAGACGTTCACAGACTTGCTCATAGCGAAGCCATGCCGTACCACTTTGTGGATCTTGCTACACGCAGCGTCTCCCCTTGGCAGAACAGAAGGCTTTACGCTGCGCTATCGTCAATCTAAAATTGAATTGCCCATGCCAATTAGGGTAAACGTAAATCTGCTGCGATCGCATATAAGTAAGGTTGAAAAATAGCCAAGTTTTCCAGTTTCTCAAACTTACCTGTTTGCGAACCTGGGTCAAAGGCAGTGGTCATTACGTAAAGTTTATTGCCATCAAAGGCAACATGACCGATATGTTGCTCTTGTACTCCACCTTTTTGCTTAAGTCCGGCGAACCCATAGCGGATTCCCTGAAGCTTACCAACGGGTACTGCTTGGGGTGGGTAGGCTGAAAAAGTAATCTCTTTTCCATATTCACCCTGACGATCTTTGGCAAAAGCAGCGTAGTGATCTCCAACCCAAGCCTTGAGTGCTGCTAATACCTGGGTTTGGTATTTGGAACTTTGGTAGTCTACTTGGGAACCAGGTGGAATACCGGCTGCTACGAGTTTCTTTTGGAAATCCTCGTTGTTTACTAATGGGTAAACGTTAATCTCAACTGTACCCAAAAGTTCCCCTTTGGAGGAGACACACAATAAAGGCGCATTTCCCTTGCAAGCAGCAACTTGCCAGTTAGTTGGAGCAGCAGTATTTCCCAGGATTTTCTGCCAGATATTTCCCTCATTAGGGTTGGGAAGTTTCGCAACAGCAGGGGACTTTACCACTTTGGGTGCAGAAAATTGGGGGAGAATAAATTTTGCTCCCACTGGTATTAACACCAGCAAAATAACACCTAATAATAAATGATAAAGTCGTAACATTTTCTTGAAAATCCAGAGCCAAGGATTGCAGACTAAGCAAATAATTCGTAATTCGTAGTGACGATCAAGGACTTGCTAACGTAATTCGTAATTAATTCAGGTTTCATGCCCTGCAATTAATTGATGCAGAAAAACAATTTATATTCCTCATTTAAAGCTCCTAGTTTTAGCTATGGTGTAATAATTACGAATTAGTCATTATGAATTATGATAATGATATCTACAATACTTTATGGGTATAGAGGAAGAATACATTTATATTGCTGCGAGTTGAGTTTTGCAAATGGAACTCAACAAATATAGTGCTTCTTTATCAAATGAGGTAAAAGGTAGGGGTGCACAGAAGTGCATTAAACACACGGCTATTTAACTTTATCTCAATAAACTTCTCTAAATGAGAATATATATTGTCGGCTCTAAAAATGGAAAGGACAGAAGTTAAGTTTACCCAGCTTCTGTCCCATTTAGGATTAGTTACCGTTCACAAAGTCAAGCAAGTGGCTATGCAGGCACCATCTCCTTTTGAAATCTCATCCAATGGCGATGTTAATTGGCGTGGCGTATCGATTTGGTTTAACCCTTGCCACTATGATCACGGCTACTTGCGCTGTCTGATTTACTAGCTTTTAGTAGTGTTACTCATAAATCCAGAGCGCAGTCCGCCTGCTGCTTCCTTAACCGCCTGCTTCGCTTTATCTACTACTGCTCCGGTGCCAAAGAATTCATGAGTCACGCCGTTATAATTGATTGCCTTTACAGGGGAACCCGCTTCACGCAAACGCTTGGCGTAGGCTTCTCCTTCACTACGCAGTGGGTCAATTTCTGCCGTAATCACGGTCGCAGGTGGCAGACCACGTAGGTTTTCTGCTTGCAGTGGTGAAGCATAGGGATTACTGCCGTCAGACTGACTATTTAGATATTGACTCCAGAACCAGATCATCATCGCTTTGTTGAGCGGCTTGGCGTTAGCATTCTCCTGGTAGGAGGGTGTGTCAAAGGCGTAATTGGTAACAGGGTAGATTAGCATCTGATGCACAGGTATCTTACCACCTCTGTCACGTGCCATTAGGCAGGTGACAGCTGCCAAGTTGCCACCTGCGCTTTCGCCGCCGACTGCAACCTGCTTGGGGTCGCCATTGATTCGGGCAGCATTCGCCATAACCCATTGAGTTGCAGCATAAGCATCTTCCGCAGCGGCGGGAAACTTATGTTCTGGGGCTTGGCGATAGGCGACAGATACAACCATACAGTTAGCTGCACTAGTCAAAGCGCGGCACGATGAATCATAGGTATCTAAATTGGCGATTACCCAGCCGCCACCGTGGAAGTAGACCAGCACAGGGAAGGGCCCCTTTCCCTTTGGTAGATAAATACGCGCTAGAAGATCGCCCCCCGGCCCTGGTATAAGTTGATGGTTGACATCCCCGACCATTTCCACCGCAGGCTTGCGACGTTTGGCAAGTACGCCTATAACTGCATCTGCCACAGTTGGGTTGTTGCGAGCATTCATGGGCGACAACTTCTCAATGGGCGGTGCGTTAAAAGAGGTAAGTTCATCTAATACAGCTTTCATCTGGGCATCAGGTGTGGATACAGCCCCTGCTGACTTTGCCAGAAGTGGGCTACCTAAGGCGATCGCTACCACCCCTGACCCTGCTAGCGTGGCAAACTCTCTTCTCGATATTTTATGATTCACAAACTCCTCCAAAAAGGATCACAGCAGAAGTTCAACCTAAGTCTGACTGGTTTTCCATCCAATTCCACGCGACGCCGAATAGCCCGTCGTAGACATTGCTAACGACATCATCTGAAGCACTATATTATAAGCCTGTTATAAGTGGCTCAGATCGCAGTAAGCTTACTTCTGGATGGCATTGAAGAGACTTACTTAACCTTTTAAAGTACCTCATCAGTATTAATCTTAAAAAGCTAGAAACAATCCTGCCTCTAGCATTGGTCAGTAAAGCCTAAGTTCTTGTAGTGGAATAAACTACAGCTAAATGCAGATGTGATTTTGAATACAAAAAAGTTAAGCAAAGCGTTTACATTGAAGCAAGGTGGTATTTGCTCTGTTTTGGTTGCTATTTAACATAATAATCCTTACGCAATTGAAAATCTCTACGGCTAATAGCGCTGAAAGTCAATACAGCGCTACTACGAACAGTGTTATTTTTTGATGTATGCCTAATTACTTGTCGCTTGCCTGGAGATATGGCAATAATAAAGAGATGCTGGCTGGATATTAAATCGAAGGGCAAATTTGCTTGGACTTTTTAATTGAAGCGAGAACGTTGTTGACGACGTTGCTTGTGCCTAGCAATTGCTTTACGCTTCTCTTTTTCTATGGGTGTTTCAAAGTGACGCTTTTTTCTCATATCTTGGAAAATTCCTGCTTTAGAAACTTCCCGTTTAAATCTTCTTAAGGCTGATTCAATACCTTCATTCTCCCCTAAAACTACTTGTGTCATTCTCATTCCTCCTTAATGTGGATGAATAGTTCAAAACTAGATACCAAATAAAATATTCCAGCAGAGTGTAGCCTTTGGCTTTATCTGCTGGAGACTCTAAATGTGAAATTTTTAGGAATCGACTTAGTAGCGATTATTGTTGCGGCGGGCATTACCGCCACCCCAGCTACCACGAGAGGAGTTGCTTCTTTCCTCACGAGGTTTAGCTTTGTTCACTTTCAAATCACGTCCCATCCACTCAGCACCATCCAGTGCATCAATGGCAGCTTGTTCTTGTGTCTCTGATTCCATTTCCACAAAAGCGAACCCACGCGGCCGGCCTGTTTCCCGATCTGTGGGTAGTTGAACACGACTTACTGTTCCGTATTCTGCAAAAGCCTGCTTTAGGTCCTCTTCTGTAACCTGATAGGACAGGTTTCCGACGTAAATTGACATAGAAATCTCCGAATTCAGGGAGTGTAGAGAGTTAAATTCGGAGAGACACTTTTTAGAAATCAAAACGAGTTACTCAACCGAAAATAATCTTTATATCCATGAGTCTAGCACAGCCTTCAGCCTTTGAATATCGTCTTATTGTGAATTTTATTCACAAATCAAACCTTAAGGGTAGGTTTGTAGACTTCTCTAAAGACTAGCTTTTGTTGCTTGTATTATTAAAAGTTACACTTTTAACAGCAAATCGGAATCAACTAGCGATCGCCCTGGTATTTTGTGTTTTGAAAATTAAGCTGCGCCCTAAGGGGTAAAGATTATTATCGGTAGTCAGGCTAATCATAACATGGCTAACTCTCTTCAAAGCAAATTAAAAAATATTTATCCTTAAATACCCCATTTAGCTATGCTCGAACTGCTCTAAAATCCTTTCTGCTTGTTTACACAGCACCTCGTGATATTCGCCGTTACTAGCGAGCAAACCTCCCCATTGATTGATATCACCGGTGTTATACTGCAACGCAGCGCCGTCAAAGTGGCTAAATTTACCCCCGGCTTCTGTTAAAATCAGTTCTGGTGCTGCCATATCCCAATCTTTGGGCGCAGACTTCCCGGAAAGGGAAATGTAGATATCTGCCTGTTGCTCGACTATGGTAGCGATTTTACAGCCTACACTACCCACAGCTTTCTGATTTTGACAGGGTAAGTTTTGTAGTAAGTAATCTAAGCGTTGGTTGCGGTGAGAGCGACTAACGACTAAGGTTAAATCCTCAATTCGTTTGCCTGACGACACTTGTATAGGAACAGAAGCATCACGAGTTTCTACAAATGTACCCCCGCCTTTGGTAGCGTAATATAACTTTTTAGCCTCTGGTACTGCCACAACTGCCAAAACTGGGCGTGTTTCCTTAACTAAAGCAATGTGAACTGCATAGTCTCCAGTTTTTTCGATAAAGTCTCGTGTACCATCCAAAGGATCAATTATCCATACCCAAGGGGTGGAAAGCTGTGCTATACCACTTGCAGATTGATAGGTTTCTTCGCTGATATAAGCAAAATCTTCATTACCCAAAGTTGCTTGTAGTCTCTGCAAAATGTATTGACTGACAGCTACATCGGCAACGGTAACAGGTTCATTTTGTTTATATTGTACTTCTAAGTCAGGGTCTTTTGCAGTCCCGTGATAATACGATCGCAGTATATCTGCTGCATCCCAACCTATCTCACGAGCGATCGCTAATATTTCTTGTAAGTCTTTCATTAATTTGACCTGAATTAAAAATTTGTATAACGTGATTCGGGAGGCACAGGGATACTTAATTTAACTAATTACTAATTTCTAATTCGTAATTCAAAGTCTTAAATTACAAATTACGTAAAGCCTGCGGCATAGCTTTGCTTAGAGCGTAGCCCATTATGAATTACGAATTATTTTAAATCCATCCAGCGTCGAGTGCCAAAAAATTTACAGGAATCAGCAGCAATATTAGCTGCTAGTGTCAGCGCATCAGTAAAGCTTTCTCTTAAAATGTAATGACAAAAAGCACCGTGGAAAATATCTCCTGCCCCTAAGGTATCAACCGCTTGAATCTGCGGTACATCTACGATACCAGTTTTAGTGCAACTCAAGTATTCAATTGGTTTTTGTCCATGGGTAATAACGATGTGAGGAATGTAAAATCCGCCCAGATAGGTAAAAACGTCTTCTCCAGTCTGGCAGTTAGGGGGATAAAAATTAGCCGAACAGATGGCGTAATTTACAAAAGGCAGAATTTGCTCAAATCCAGGCTTCCAACTCCCACCATCAATTACTACTGGGATATTCTTGGCTTTAGCCATTTGGGCTATGGAATAACTAACCGCCATTTGATGTCCATCAATCAGTACTATATCGACATTTTGCAAAATATCTGGCGGGATAGATGCGCTGTTGGCTTGAGTTTTGACAGCATTGATGGAAATTACAGCTCGTTCAGCCGTGGCTTGGGTGACAATGATTGAGGAGACAGGCGGTGCTAAATCAGTGGTAGGCTCAAGGTCTGCGATCGCAACTTTGTAATTTGCCAAATCACCCCGAATTAGCTGTGTCATTGGGTGAGAACCCACTACACTCAAGACTGTAGCCTGATTTCCTAAATAGCTGAAAGTCACAGCTGCGTTTGTAGCTGGGCCCCCTGCTGCCACAGTATAGTCAGTAGCAACAATCTTCTGATTATTCTTAGGGGCATCAGCAAGGTAAATCAAATCTAAAGTTACTAAACCTACAAATAACCCACGAGCCGATTTTGGATTTTGAATTTTGGATTGGAAATTATCCATTTGTCATATATTTTCGTATAGGTGCATAAATTATTATTTTTAACTCCAAACTCTTAACTCTTAACTCTTAACTCCTAACTCCTAACTTTTAACTCTTACTCATGCAAACCGATCCAAAACCAGGAACACTTTACATTGTCGGCACACCAATAGGCAATCTGGAAGATATAACCTTTCGGGCGGTGCGAATTTTACAGACTGTGGATATCATTGCTGCAGAAGACACCCGTCACACAGGGAAACTATTACAGCATTTTCAAATTAAGACTCCCCAGGTGAGTTACCACGAACACAATCGTACCAGCCGCATCCCAGAATTATTAGAGCATTTAGTTAACAATAAAGCGATCGCTCTGGTGAGTGATGCTGGAATGCCAGGTATTTCCGATCCTGGATATGAACTGGTGAAAGCCTGTATTGAGGCGGGAATTGGAGTAGTTCCGATTCCTGGCGCTAGTGCAGCAATTACTGCATTGAGTGCAGCTGGATTACCAACGGATCGGTTTGTCTTTGAAGGCTTTCTCCCTGCTAAAAGTCAACACAGACAAGAACATTTAGAATCTCTGCAAACAGAATCTCGCACATTGATTTTCTACGAATCGCCCCACCGTTTACGAGATACTTTACAAGACTTAGCTCTTGTTTGGGGAAGCGAGCGCCAAATTGTGCTGGGGCGGGAGTTAACTAAATTGTATGAAGAATTTTGGCGGGGGACAATTGCCGAAGCGATCGCTTACTACAGCCAACGAGAACCCCAAGGTGAATATACATTAGTAGTGGCGGGAATTCCAGCCAGTCAGCCCCAACTGACACAAGAGGAATTGAAAGCCGAATTGCAGCAGTTAATTAGTCAGGGGATATCGCGATCGCAAGCTAGCCGTCAGTTAGCCAAATTTACCTCCCTTCCCCGTCGCCAACTTTATCAACTTGCTCTTTCTATAGTTCTCACTCCTGAGTTGTGAGCAATTAGTACCGCAAGGCGGAAGTCAACTCCTACCGGGAAGTCACGCATTCAAAAGTTACGCATAATAATTGTATTCCGAGCTTCTTACGCCATTAGAAATGGTGAACCAGCGCTCCAGGAGGGAAACCCTCCGCAGGCGACTAGTGAACCCGAGGGGTATGTTTATTTACGCCCTGGTGTACTAGTACCGCTTTTGTAGAATCACAATATTTGCAAAAGTGATGCTCTCGACTCTAAGTTATACAAAACCGTAATTTAGAGTCAAATACTAAATTTATATATTCATCCTCAAAGACAAAGGAGTGAATATTCAAATGATATCTAAAGATTTTTGATATTAGTTCTCTAGATAGATCAGAAATTTGGCAGGAAAACTTTAATATGAAATAGTCAAAAGCAAACAAATAAGATTCTTAAGGAAGGAGAAATTCAATGGGTAACATTATTGCTTGGCTAGTTTTGGGTTTAATTGCCGGTGCATTAGCTAAGTTATTTTATCCAGGAACCCAAGGTGGTGGTATTCTCTCCACCATTGTATTAGGAATACTTGGAGCAGTAGTCGGGGGTTACTTAGGTCAAACTTTACTAGGAAGTGGTTCGGCAGCCGCCGCATCTGCTGGAGCTTTCTCCCTTGGAAGCATTTTATTTGCTGTTCTTGGTGCTATGCTACTGATTTTCCTTTGGGGTTTACTGACTCGCCGAGCTGTGTAATTACCTCAAACCTAACACTCTTGGGAATCCCTTCAATCGGCAACAAACCAATAAAATGACATTAGAAAAAGAGCGAACAACTATAGGAGTTTTCGCTAAGTGTTCCGATGCACAATTGGTACTTCAGGAACTAAAAACTTCTAATTTTCCCATGCACAAAATTTCTTTAATTGCACGGAATGCAGAAGAAGAAAGCGATATTGCTAGTGTTGAAGTTAAAGATCGCACTGGCAATAATACATCCTCAGAAGATGCTGAAGCCTTTATAAGTAGTGCTTTGGGCGTTGTTACTGGCTTATTAGGCGATTTAGTCCTCTGGGTAATTCCTGATATAGGACGAGTTATTCTAGCCGGATCGAAAGCAACAGCGATAGATGCCACTTTAACTGGTGGTGCGATCAATGCAACCGCAGGTGATTTGCATGGGGTGCTGCTAGGTTTAGAAATTCCTAAAGAGCAAGCACAGGCTTACAGCGATCTAATTTGCAAAGGTTACTATTTGGTGATAGTAAACGGCATAGATATAGAGATTCGTCTTGCTAAGAGGGTTTTTAATCGCCGTGATATTCAACAGTGGAGCATTTATGAGCCATACTTAACCCCAAATAGTCGCTATAAAAATGCAGTTGGTGTTTTTTCTACGCGCCAAGACACAGAAAAAGCACTTACTGAACTAAAAATTGCTGGCTTTCCTATGGATCAAGTCTCGGTGATTGCTAAGGATACAAACACACTGAATGGTATTACTGAGATAGATATCAGCAATTTCAAAAATAACTACACTACTTTAGGAATTTCTGAGGATATAGCCAAATATTATGAACATCAAATAGCCCTTGGGAATTACTTATTAGTCCTAAATAGTACTGATATCTATATGGCAGGTGCAAGAGCTATTTTAGAGACTAACAAAATTCAGCATTTTTGTATCTATTGCCCATCTGTAGTCAATCCGACTAGAAGCGATCGCCAGGTTCTTAGGCAATAGGCTTGGGTTAATACTTGATTATCTTTAAAAAGGCTTCTCCGATGAGCGTTACTTAAAGTCAAAGTTAATCTGAAGAGATTTGACACCATGTCGGAATTGTACATATTCCCGATAATTTTTAGGAAAGTATATTATTTTTCTTAAAAATGACATGATCATCTAAATATAATAAGTTGCCTTTTAAAAAATTGAGTTTGCACCCAAATAAATACTGTTTGAAAGAACTAAAATTAAGTAAGTGTAATTAAATATAAGATAAAACCTCCCCCTCAATTCCTCTCTTTACTAAGGAGAGGAAATCTTGAAGCAGGGTGAGTTTTATATTTAATTTGACCATTATAAATCAATACATTTCAGTTAAGCCCCAAATCCAATGCAAGAGACGTTGCAATTGCTAGTCTCTACATACCTAAAATTAACACCAAAAATCATTAACCCAAGCGTATTGCATTATAAATGCCATACCACTACTTTATGCCTAGCTGTAGGGGATTATTAATTACGAATTTTGGGTAGCATTAGCAGAATTTTTCTCAGCGCTAAAAGCTGTTTAAGCATTACAAAAAAATATTCAGCGATCGTTAAATTACTTAATATCCTCAAATCAGTTTTTGCTAACAAAGATCATTTTAAGCTGCAACAGGCTCATCTTGGGGTAGGGTAATATCTGTTTCAAATAGTAAAATTGCAGTTTCATAACCAATTATACCCATTTCTGGCTCTGAACCCATTTCCATTTCTATGAGATATGACCAGTATCCAGAGTTAGGACAGGATTGTATTATGGTTCCCAATCCACCGATAAATTCTACCTTTTGTCGTTTGCAAAATTTTGGTCTTGTTAGGTCAAGTACTGCGCTCATAAAAACCACCATTCTTTAGTGGAACTCTGTTATTGAATTTATAATCTAACAACAAGTATTTAATGATCTATCGCCAGATTCAATCAAAAAAATTGCGGCTATTCCTTTGGAGATAAATTATAATATTTCAAGAGATAATGTTAAAATAAAAATAAAAATATATTATTATGATAAAGTTTTTTCCAAAAAAGCCGAATATGCATATAAATGTATTGAGATAAATATTAGAATGTAGTTAATATTATTTTGAGTCTAAAAATTAGACATATATAAAGTAAATTTTTTAAATCTGTATAGCAAAAACATAATCAGAATAGTGCCAAAAATATAAATTCTTGGAATATTTCCCTGGAATAATGTTGAAAAGTTTGAAGATTGGAACAAAAATTGGAATTAGTTTTGCCCTGAGTTTGGCAACTCTGTCCACTATTGGTCTAATCTCTTACCAAAGCACCAATGAGCTAATTGAAACTTCGCGCCAAGAAAGCCATACCTACCAGGTGTTAAGTCAGCTTGAAGACCTCAACTTGCAAGTGACAAATGCTGAAACTGGGCAGCGTGGTTACATTCTTACTGGAGAACAGCGCTATTTAGAACCTTATAACGCTGCCATTCAAGTACTGAATCAAAAAGTTAATGAACTTCAGAGGTTAACAGCAGATAACCCCAAGCAACAGAGTCGGCTTGATATTTTACAGTCACTAATCGATCAAAAGCTGGCTGAACTCAAAGAAACCATTGACTTGCGTCAGAACCAAAGTTTTGAAGCTGCCCAGAAGGTTGTTCTGACAGACCGAGGCAAGCAGCTGATGGCTGAGATCCGCAAAGTTATCCAGGCGATGAAAACTGAGGAGAATAAACTGCTGAAACAGCGCTCTGAGAAGGCACAAGCAGCTTCTCGGCAAACGATCGCCAGCATTTTATATAGTATTCCCTTATTTTCTTTAATTTTAGCTTTGATCGGATTCGCCTTGACCAGACATATTTCAGCACCTCTGAGGCGAGTTTCTGATTTGGCAGAAAAAATGGCGGATGGGGATTTATGGGTGAGTTTACCACATAGCGATCGCCAGGATGAAATTGGTGTGTTGACACGCACCTTCAACCAGATGATCGTTAATCTGCGAAACACAAATAAAAAAAATGACGAGCAAAACTGGCTAAAGTCTAATTTGGCTGAATTTACCCAGATGCTCCAAGGGCAGCGAAATCTAGAAAGTGTATCTCGCCTGATATTGTCGAATTTAGCACCACTGGTTGGGGCATCGCAGGGCGTTTTTTATTTGATGGACTCAATCGCCGACCAGCCTATACTGAAGTTGTTGAGTAGTTATGCTTACAAAGAGCGTAAAAACCTGGCAAATCAGTTTCGCTTGGGTGAGGGATTGGTGGGACAATCCGCCTTAGAAAAACAAAGAATCCTTTTAACGCAAGTTCCTAGTGACTATATCCGGATCAGTTCCGGCTTGGGAGAAGCTCCACCGCTAAATATTATTGTCTTGCCTATACTGTTTGAGACGCAGGTAAATGCCGTAATTGAACTTGCCTCTTTTGGGCCTTTTAACGAGTTGCATCTGAGATTTTTAGAGCAATTGAGTGAAAATCTGGGTGTATTTTTAAATAACATCGCCTCACAATTGCAAACTCAGCAACTACTTGAAGAGTCTGTTGCTTTAACAGAGGAACTGCAAAGTCAGCAAGAAGAATTACAGCAAAGCAATCAACGCCTAGAAGAACAGGCGCAGGAGTTGGAGGAATCACAATTTCTTGTCAAACAGTCTAACGAGGAACTACAACAATTAAATGAGGAGCTAGAAGAAAAGGCAGAATTGTTAGAAGTTCAAAATCGGGAAGTTGCCCGCAAGAACCAAGAAGTTGAGCAGGCGAGGCAGTCTTTTGAAGAAAAAGCTGAACAACTGGCGTTGTCTTCCAAATATAAGTCAGAATTTCTCGCGAATATGTCCCACGAGTTACGGACACCGCTAAATAGCCTGTTAATTTTAGCAAGGCTGCTAGCAGATAACTCTCTTAACAACTTGACCGACAAACAGGTAGAATACAGCCGGACTATTTACTCAGCTGGAACTGATTTGCTGGAGTTGATCAATGACATTCTAGATTTGGCAAAAATTGAGTCGGGTACTATGTCGCTCGATATTGAGCAAATTGCTCTTGCAGATTTGGAGACATCTCTAGAGCAGACTTTCCGGCAAGTTGCCCACAATAAACAACTCAGCTTTACTATTGAACGAGATGAAAAATTACCACCGACAATTTATAACGACTCCAAACGTCTGCAACAAGTGTTGAAAAATCTTTTAGCTAACGCCTTTAAATTTACTGAACAGGGAGGGGTAGAGTTAGAAATTGGCATAGCAACTGAGGCAGGCGAAGTTGATAATCCCATGATTGCTTTTGCAGTTAGCGACACAGGCATAGGCATTCCAGACGAGAAGCAGAAGATTATTTTCGAGGCATTTCAGCAGGCAGATGGCACAACCAGCCGCAAGTACGGGGGAACTGGCTTGGGCTTGTCCATCAGCCGCGAGCTGGCTCAACTATTGGGCGGGAGAATTGAACTAGTCAGTCAACCAGGCCAGGGAAGCACCTTCACCTTCTACTTGCCCAGACGACATGAAGGGAAGGATAAAAATACTCTCACTCCACCACCTCCTCAAGTCACCGTCTCCGTACCAGTAGGAGGAAGCAAGCTCCGTGGAGCGTCGCTCATAAAAGAAGTGCCAATAGTCGAAAACAGACCGACAACTGTAGACATCTTTCCATCCGCGAAAGTCCTTCCCAGCTTACTCAACGATATCCCAGATGACCGGGAAATCATTCAACCGGGCGATCGCATTTTGCTAATTATTGAGGATGACGATAAATTTGCCCGTATCTTACTAGATATGGCCCGTGAGCAGGGCTTTAAAACGATTGTTGCCTTACAGAGCAAACAAGGTCTGGCACTAGCGCAACAGTTTAAGCCCGATGCAATTATGCTAGATATCCACATGCCAGAGATGGATGGTTGGACGGTGCTGGATCGTCTGAAACATAAGCCCGACACCAGACACATACCAGTACATATACTTTCTGTTGATGAAAGACAGCAACGGGGATTACAGCTAGGAGCGATTACCTATCTACAAAAACCCGTTTCTCCAGAAGCGCTAACTCAAGTATTGACAGAAATTAAAAGCTTTATTGAGCGTCAGGTAAAAAATCTCTTAATCGTAGAAGATGACCCCGTACAAGCCCAAAGTATTATCGAACTGATTGGTAATGGTGATGTCCAGAGTACAGCAGTGGGGACGGGAGCAGAAGCCCTGTTGATTTTGCGATCGCATCACTTTGATTGTATGGTACTGGATCTCGGTCTGCCCGATATGAGCGGCTTTACACTAATTGAGCAAATAAAGCAAGAACCCAGGCTTTTGAAACTGCCGATCATCGTTTACACAGGCAAAGAACTCAGCCGACAAGAAGAAACGCAACTACGGGGACTAGCAGAGACAATTATCATTAAAAATGTGCGATCGCCAGAGCGGTTGTTAGACGAAACTGCCCTGTTTTTGCATCGAGTGCAAGCAAATTTGCCCCCACCAAAGCGTCAAATGCTAGAACAACTACACCAAAATGATCCGGTGCTGGCGAATCGGACAATTTTGATTGTGGATGATGACCTCCGAAATATTTTTGCCCTCACCAGCTTTTTAGAAAGCTATCAAATGCAAGTGCTGTTTGCCGAAAATGGCAGAGATGGCATAGAGACACTGCAAACTAATTCTGAGATTAATATAGTTTTGATGGACATTATGATGCCGGAAATGGATGGTTACGAAACCACCCGCGCCATCCGCCAGCAACAACAGTTTCGTTCATTACCAATAATTGCTTTAACTGCTAAAGCTATGCCAGGCGATCGCGAAAAGTGCATCGAAGCTGGAGCCTCTGACTACATTACCAAACCTGTAGATACTGAGCAACTGCTTTCACTACTGCGAGTTTGGCTGTATCGGTAAGGGAGTGGGGAGTAGGGGAAGAAAAAAAGCAGAAAGCCCCCGGATAAATCCAGGGGTTTGGATAATTTTGATTGCGATCGCTGCGGTGTTCTGATTGCGATCGCTTACGGGGGGCGGTGCTATCGCAATCTGCGGTAAATGCACTCTAAAATACTTAATTAATTACGGTGATTATTGCTATAGTGAACCCTTGTACCTGCCCAAAGCAACTTCTCCCGCAGCGTTTGATAGTAGGAATTGTTCTCGCGCAAAATAATAAATTTAGCCCGACAATCTGCCATCCGCACATCAACGCGGTGTCCCGGCCAAATTGAAGTCCCTAAAACCCCATCTGTCCACAGCTTGGTACTCAAATCGTAATCCCCCAAAGGCCAAACACTCACCACAGAACCAGGGGGTAAAACGAGGGGACGACTAGAAAGGCTCATTGCACAAATGGGAGTGATGGTAATCGCCTCCATACCATCATGCATAATTGGCCCATTAGCAGAAACGGTGTAACCTGTGGAACCTGTGGGAGTGGAAATAATCAACCCATCCCCGACGTACTGATCGACTACCTCACCGTCGATTTCCATTTCCAGGATTGAAGTAATCATCCGGTCAGCGGAGGCGGGTTTGACACAAAACTCATTCAAAGCCAGATAATGCTCACTCACTGGTTCTAAATTAGACCCGTGACCCTCATACACAGCAGCTTGTAACATCATCCGTCGTTGGATAGCATAGCGATCCTCAAACAGCCGATCCCAAACTTTCTCAGTATCCTGAAACTCTTCCACTGACTCAGTTAAAAACCCCAGATGACCTCCCACATTCACTCCCAGAATAGGGATGCCAGCTGGGGCTAAATGTCTGGCACCAGTTAAAACAGTACCATCACCACCGAGTACCAACGCGAGATCGATTGGTTGACCCGCCGAAGCCAAAAAGACAGGATAGGGGTTGTCTTTTGGCCCGCTAGGCCCCATCAACACATGGCACTCGCGGCTTTCTAGTTGTTTAGCACAGATTTCTGCCCATTCTTTACTCCGGGCATCCCGCGCTTTATAAGCAATGATTACCTGCTTGAGTTGCACGCACAATTACCACTTCAGGAGATTAAACTGCTCCATATCGACGGTATCGCGGTTGCGATAAATGGCAAGCACGATCGCTAAACCCACCGCCGCCTCGGCTGCGGCCACGGTGATCACAAATACTGTGAAAACCTGACCCTTAATTAATGTTGAGTCAAGGAAGTTGGAAAATGCCATTAAATTCAGATTAACAGCATTGAGCAGTAACTCAATTGACATCAGCACCCGCACAGCGTTGCGGCTGGTAATTAAACCGTAGATGCCGATGCAGAATAAAGCTGCTGCTAGTAATAAAAAGTACTGGAGTTGCATGAATCTGGGTATCCCTCCTGAAAAAACTGGCTGTTTATCTACGAATGAAGTCGCAAATATTACTCTTTTGTTTCGCTGGTTGTTGATACTAGTTCTCTGGGGCGTTCTTGCAAAGTTAAAACAGTTCGCCGTAGATCAGATGTTGTCAATGAGTCTGGCAAATACTCGCGGCGTGCCAAAATAATTGCTCCTACCATTGCTATCAGCAGCAAAATGGAAGCCAGTTCAAAAGGCAGTAAAAAGTCAGTGAAGAAATGTTCTCCAATTAAAACTATAGAACTTTCACCACCCGCCACAGGAGCAGCTGAGTAAGCCCAAGGAGTAGCCAGCACCATTGTACTTAAAAGACCGAACAATCCGACACTGACTAGACCTGTTAATACTTTCCGCACCCAAGAGTTGGGAAATGCTACGAAATTCTCCCGCTTGTTCACCAACATAATGGCAAACAAAATCAACACGTTAACCGCCCCAACGTAAATCAGTATTTGTGCAGCTGCAACAAAATCAGCATTTAGCAACAGGTAGATTCCCGCTATGCTGATGAACACACCCCCCAGCAAAAAGGCAGAATAGACGATGTTGGAGAACAGCACCACACCAATGGCCGCCCCAATCATCATCACGCCTAGTATGCCAAGCGATACAAACTGTACTCCTTCTGCTAGATTCACTGTTTTTTGTCCTTAGTCATTGGATTAGTCATTAGTCATTGGTCATTGGTCATTAGGAACGGACAAATGACTAATGATATTTATTTTTCTGTTTGTTCTACCAGGTCTTCTGGACGCGCACCCGCACGTGGTGCATCTGCGGGCAGTCCATGTGGTTCGAGGACGCCTTTGGGTAGATAAACTAGTTCGCGCAGTGGTGTAACCATCGGGTCATCTGTTACCTTGTAGGGCAGACGACCTAGCGCTACGCTGTCATAGTTCAATTCATGGCGATCGTAAGTGGAAAGCTCATACTCTTCTGTCATGGATAGACAGTTAGTGGGGCAAAATTCCACACAATTACCGCAAAAGATACAAACTCCAAAGTCAATGCTGTAGTGGTTGAGTTTTTTCTTTTTGCTGGCTTTGTCGAATTCCCAATCTACTACAGGCAGGTTAATTGGACAAACGCGAACACAGACTTCGCAGGCGATACACTTATCAAATTCAAAGTGAATTCTACCGCGAAACCGTTCGCCAGGAATTAGTTTTTCGTAAGGGTACTGTACGGTAATCGGACGCCGCCGCATGTGGTCAAAGGTAACAGAAAGCCCTTGACCAATGTAACGCGCAGCTTGTACCGTTTCTTTGGCGTAATCACCAACTTGTTTCAGGAACTTTAGCATTGTGTATGACTCTCTCTTTTGGATTTTGGATTTTGGATTTTAGATTTCAGATTCAATCCCTTCTCCTATCAAAGACGCTGCACGAACGGGTGACGCTCCTACGGACGCTCGTTCCTCGCTACCGCTTCGCTAACGCTACTGCTGCGCTAACGGCAGTTGCTCCTGGGGGAAACCCCCTTGGCGCTAGCCTCTCCCAATGTGAGAAGACCGCACTGCCTCACCAAAATCTAAAATCTAAAATCTAAAATTGGTTTACCCGCCGAAGGCGAAGGGAAAGGCTAGTTTCAGGGCGGCGGTTAATAGGAGATTAACCAAGCCAACTGGCAACAAAAACTTCCATCCTAAATCTAACAGTTGGTCAATCCGTACCCGTGGCACTGTCCAGCGCAACAGGATGGCGACAAACACTAGTAAATAGGCTTTGAACACGGTCATCGTGATCCCCAAAGCAGCAGTTACTATCTGGAACACCGGATTTACTTCACTGACTCCCAGCCAACCAGCAATCAGGTTGAGGGGAAGGGGAAAGTCCCAACCACCCAAGTAGAGAATTGCTACTAGTAGGGAAGAAAGGATCAAGTTAACGTAAGAACCCAGGTAGAAAAGACCGAATTTCATACCTGAGTATTCAGTCTGATAGCCTGCGACGATTTCTTCTTCCGCCTCGGGTAAGTCAAAAGGTAATCGTTCGCATTCAGCTAGGGCGGCTATCCAAAAGATCAGAAAACCGATTGGTTGTCGCCAAATGTTCCAGCCCAGAATACCGTAGCCAGACTGTTGATTGACAATATCAACTGTGTCGAGGCTGTTAGACATCATAGCGATCGCTAACACCGCCAACGCCAAAGGAATTTCATAACTAATAGATTGCGCTGCTGCCCGCAACCCCCCTAAGAGGGAGTATTTATTATTAGATGCGTAGCCAGCCATTAATAAACCGATGGGTTGAATGCTTGATAAGGCAATCCACAAGAATACGCCCATACCCACATTGCTAATTACGATGTTCTGCCCAAAGGGGACAATCAGGAATGACAGAAACACCGGAATCACAACAATAATTGGGCCAAGGGTAAACAGCCAGGGGTCAGATTTGGCTGGTACTATATCTTCTTTAAATACCAACTTCAAACCATCCGCTACAGGTACCAGCAACCCAAAAGGCCCCTGGTATTCTGGCCCAATTCGCTGCTGTGCGGCGGCAGAGATTTTTCGTTCTAGCCAAGTAGCAACTAATACCCCCACTGTTGCCCCAATCAGCATCAGTATCATTGGCAGTGGCATCCAAATCGCTTTGGCTGTTCCTGCTGGTATACCTAAATCCCGGAGGGATTCAATAAAAGTTCCTTGGAGGTCAATTCCTGAGTTCATGTTTCCACTCTTTAAGACATCAAGTCATAGTGAATTACAACTATTAGTTGAATTAATACCTGTAAATTCACCCATTTTTAATTTTTGCCCAGATGACGCTTGATTGAAGATTTGTCGCTAATTCCCATGCCTAGTATATCGTTGGATGGTTTTAGCACCCTGAAGCGAGATGAGAACTTCTACTTATGGTTGGCATTGAGATTGCTATTGAGGAGACGGGGGCATGAGGGAGCTGGCGTTGCTGGCGTTGCAGGGGAAGATAAAAGAGAAGAGTTTTCCCACCTCCTCCCTGCCCCTGTGCCAATCCCCAATCCCCAGTTACCGTTGGTCAATTGGGGTATAAGTAACTTCGTGCCGACCGTTGTAAACCTGGGTAGGACGGAAAATCCGGTTTTCTGCTAGTTGTTCTTTCCAGTGGGCTAACCAACCAGCAACGCGAGCGATCGCAAATATTGGTGTAAACAAGTCTGTAGGAATCCCCATCTTTCTATACACCAAACCTGAGTAAAAGTCAATATTGGGATAAATCCCTTTGCTACCGATTTTTTCCTCTACCACGCGTTCCATTTCTAGGGCAATGTCATAGAACTTGTCATGCCCAAACTTTTCAAACAGTTGCTCTGCTAGACCTTGTAAGATTGTGGCTCGTGGGTCTTTCACTTTATAGACACGATGTCCAAAGCCCATAATCTTAGATTTACTTTGCAGACAATCCTCTATGTAGGGACGGACATTTTCCACAGAGCCAATTTTTTCCAACATCTGAATTACTTCTTCATTGGCTCCACCATGCAGGGGCCCTCCCAAGGTTCCCACGGCACTAGCAACCACAGCGTAAGGATCAGTTAAGGTGGAAGCTGTCACCCTGGCACTGAAAGTGGAAGCATTCATTGTATGTTCAACTTGAAGTATCAAGCAGATATCAAAAATCCGCGCCATCAGAGGATCGGGTTCTTGCTCATTGAGCATGTATAGAAAGTTAGCGGAATAGTCTAAGTCATCACGGGGACGTACCGGATCATTGCCTTTTCGCATCAGTTGGAACGCCGCTACCATCGTGGGAATGGTAGCTATCAGGCGCACCACCGAATCTCGAATGTAGGCAGGATTATGTAAATCCCGGAGCGAATAAAACAAGCCTAAAGCAGCAGCAGAGGCTTGCAGCGCATCCATTGGGTGACCGCTTTCTGGAAAGGATTTCATCATGTCCCGAATGCGGTATTTTATCCGTCGGTGGTAACGAACTTCATGCTCAAATGTTTCCAGTTCTTCCTTGCTTGGCAGTTCGCCCCAGATTAAAAGATAAGCAGTTTCCAGGAATGTACTTTTTTCTGCTAATTCTTCAATCCGGATGCCACGATATTCTAGTATTCCCTTTTGCCCATCAACATAGCTGATACTTGATTGAGCGGCGGGAATGCCTTCTAAACCAGGCTTGTATTCACACACCATCATGGCACCACCATTCGCTTTGTGAAATATCTGATCAAGCTAACTTACCAGAAATTATTGTCGCCATAACAGTAGCCCTTCTAACAACAATTGGAAATGTTGAAAAACTGTTATAGCAGGTACTTGGGTGGTGTCAACCAAAACATCTGACTCCGACCCAGAGCAGAACCTGTTTCTGGTAGTTTTATCCCAATCATACCTGCTTTTTTCAAGACTAAGCTTGCTTTGACTTCCCCCCACAGGAGAATCTCTGCCCATTTGGTCAAATCAGGTTCGTGTCCAACGAGCGCCAGTTGGGTATTTTGGGAATAATTCCTCGGTTCTAACCAGTCTTTTAGCCAACTAGAAATTTGACCGTCGTGGGTAAGGTGGCTAGATTCCTCTAACTGGGAGCTTAGTTTTTCTGCTATAAGAATATCAGCCGTTTGGCGGGCCCGCACTAAGGGACTGGTGAGAATTAAATCAAAGTTTAATCCCAATTTAACAAGTTTCTGGGCAACTTTCTCAGTTTTTTGCCTTCCTTCTTTGGTAAGGCTGCGCTCCTCATCCTTGATGCCTAATCCCTTGTCTTCGGCGATGCCATGACGAATTAAGTATAGTTCCATATTTTTAATATTATTATTAGCATAGCGGGGCATAGCCCGTACTGAGTTAGGATAGATTAAGTCTGGTGTGACTTAATCTATCCTAATCTTAATCATTATTACGTATTCGTTGACCTGCCATCTGTCCTTTACAGTAAGGTGTTATACATTCTAAGTATTATGGATATGGCAATAGGTTTAAACCTTGAATAAATCTGTAATCGCGTTGGTTTTTTATGATAAACGGGTAATTTCCCACTATTGCTGTAGCTGCAATAAGACTATCAGGAATGACTAAACCATGACTGAGCCGATAAGACCGCAATAAATCAACTGCTGTATCAGATACAGCCTGGTCAATCTTAATGATGTAAAACTGCTTAAGGAAATTTTCTAATGTTTGTAGCTCTGCTTTGTTAGCACAACCAACCATTAGTTCCATTTGTGTGATTATGCTAATTGCCAAGCCAGAACTAGCTTTCAGATTTTGCAAACACTTTACTGCTTCGAGAACACCGCGACCTGCATCAATTAGAATATCAGTATCAACGATGGTTGAGTTAGTCATGTGACTTTGACCACTCATTTTCTCGAATACCACGTACCCAAGCAGTACTATCAGCTAAATCTTGGCGATCGCTCCACATGCCAATAAAGCTATCATTTATCAAGTCAAAATCTGGTGACTGGGAGGCAGGTTCAATTTGAATCTGTTTATCCCAAGCTGCTGCATCGAATTCTGCAAACGAGGTACGAAAAGCCGCGAGATTCTCTGGTGAAAGTTGACTAACAGCGAATTCGACGTTTGTGATTATTATAACCTGCTTGTTGTTTAAGTCCTTCTTTATTTTTTTCTCACTTCTCTCATTTATTGAATCTCTCATTAGTTCTAGTAGTTCTAGTGAGATGAGATTGCTTTTCTGATTGATTAAATTTCTCCTTAATTCTTCTCGTTTATCCAAGGATGCTGCATCGAATTCCCCAAACCAGGCACGAAAAGCAGCTAGATACTCTGATGAAAGTTGACTAATAGCGAGTTCTAAACTTTTTACAATCGGCTCGTCGCTTAATTCCTTCTTTAGTTTTTTATCATTTATTAAATCTTTAGCTAATGATAATGATGAATCAAGCCACGACTCTTCTAAACTATCAGTTGTCCATTCCGCTAACAATTCACGAACCAAATTGTCAAAATTATGTACAACTGGCAAATTTAGGTTTTCAACATATCCGTGAGCAAGACAATTACGACCTTCAAAACAAGCTTGAGCAAGGTCAAATTGAGAGATTGATAACTCTCCCAAAGAGTACAGATGTCTTAGTAATCCTATAACTGGAAAACGTTCAATAGGAATTGACACATCAACTGCTCGCTTTCTTAACGCCCCCTCAAAAGTACTCCATAGCAAAAGAAAGGCTGCTTTAAAGGCTTGTTCAATTTCATCATTCTCAATCAGCTTATGAGCTTCGTGAAAACGATCAGCTAAATCTTGCCATGAAGGAAGTTGTTCGGATGTTCCAGGTAATGACTTAGCTTCTATGTCTTCAAGCGTGACCAATAAAAAACGCCAGTCTGGATGTTTACTTACTTCCTCTGCTAAAGCCTGTAAACTATCAACTGACACTCGGCTGAGGCTGGTTTTTATTTCAATTACCAAACCTGAGCCATCTTTAATAGCAATCATATCTGGCTGGTAGTTACCCAAATCGAATGGTAATTCATCTGTTTTGGGTTTAAATAAAACACGAAATCCTTGATTTTCGTACTTCTCTGCCAGAAATTTTACTTTTTCATCATATAGAGTTTTAGTATTGTTAATCATAAGTATTTTTCCAGTGTTTGAGATTCACTCACTTTTACATAAACACACTCTTTACCTGTGATGACAGCACGCTGTAATAAAAAAGGTAGATTTATAATATCAATCGGCTCAGACATAAACCGACGATGACTATCTACATCTGATACTAAACTATCATCTTCAAAAACTAAGTCTACAAGTGCATCCTGAATTGGCTTGATAATGTTATTAATGTCAGCCGGAAACTCATCACAAAGATAAACTAACGTCAGTTGTAAATCGCCGTCTTTAATAGGACTGTTATCTTTCCAAACCTTTTGGGCTTCAACGCGCACAAAATTCTTCCATGCCTGAAGATTTTCTCTTTTCTTTGTCTGTAACGAAACAGGTCGTCTGGGAATGAGAAATTCAAAAGGTATTATTCGCATTCCAAGTGCATATCTTGATAAAAAGTTTTCAAGCTTACAGCAATTTTCACAGATGACTCCTTATCATATTGAGCATATCTATACTTATACAAAAATTCTACATAGTTATTCATCAGCGTTAGGATAAAAGTCTAAGTCTAAAATCTCATCGACAGAAAAGGGACAAGCGATCGCAAAGTTATCCTCTGATAAACCCGTTTCCACCATTGCCTCTCGCCGCACTCTTTGATAGGTAGTATTAATCCACTCGGCATCATTTAAAAAACGCCGCAAGCTAGGACTTTCTTGCAGCAATTCATCTATATTCAGTCGCTCACGGGTAATGGTCACTTGCCAACTGTGACTACGACGTTCGGCTTGATACTTCCACTTCAGCAAATGCGACAATACTAACCGCAACGCACTCTGCAAGGCACGCTGTTGACTCTTACCCAAGTCCACCACTTCCTCAATTAAGTGTTCTAAATCCAACGTGTCCCAGTCGTGCGAGCGCAAAAGTTCTGCTGTCTGCTCTACCCAAGCAAAAAAATCTTGCTCATACAGACTTTGTAACATTTGCAGTTCTATAATCTTCATGGCATTCTTCTTTCACAAATAACATTAGGCAGGAACTAAATCTTCAATCAGTTTAGCCTCCGTGAGTTTGAAGGTGCTGATGTCATATATTGCTAGTTATGAAAGGAATAAAACTTTGGGAATACTTGCTAAGTTAGCTGCTGCTCCTGAAGAGAGTTTGCCAAGTTCGTATAACTTTATAGCAGCAAGAATAACTTCACTTTGTAGCTGTTCTGGTAATACAATTGAGAGCCAATACAGTTTCTTCTGGAATAGTCAAAGTGAGTTGGTACATGATAATATCTACGCTGCTTTGCTTAGGATTATAATAACGCGCTCATATAACCAAACACTTTGACTCCAGCATGAGTTAGGAGTTTGCCTTATTCTTTCCCTCTACTCCGACTGAATTGGGTTGTCTCTCGGATTAACTAACCTCAGCAGTTTTTGCTTAATTTGAGCGTCGAATACTTCCCATTTCATTTTCGCGTATGCGGAATTTTCGTTGCTGCCAGATAAGAAGCCCATTGGAATTTCAAAGCCGCCTGCGCTTGTCCTTCCACCGCCGAAAAAGCGCCCTGCACTATCTTGTCCAAAGGCTTCTTTGATGAATTCATCGGGGTCAAGGGTAAGTTTGCTGGTTCTGAGGGAACCAATAACTATTTCCAGTTCATCGTCTTCATCGTGAACAATGCCATAAACTACGGCGGTGTGGACGTTTTCTTCGGTGACGAGAAAATCAGCCGCTTGGGGGATGGCATCGCGGTCTTCGTAGCGTAAGTAACCAACACCAGCAATGGAAAAGTTATTTTGGACGATGCGATTTTTTAGCGATCGCTCGATCACATCCATTACCCGCTTGGAACGATTCGCCTGTAAAATGGCGTTTAGCAATTGGGCATCATAAAATCGGCTTAAATACGCAGCTGCCATAAAGTCTTCTTCTTGCGCTTGCATTAACCGATTTGTATCCGATCGCAAGCCATGCATCAAGGCAGTAGCGCATTTGACGTGTTGATTTATGCTGCTATCTAATGCCAATAATCCCGTTTGGAGGTATTGGGTAAAAATTGTTGCTGTCGCTCTTACATAGGGACGGATATCCTCAAACTCCGATTGCAGATCACCTTGGATACTGTGATGGTCGATGAGGACTACTAGGGGAATTCTAGCCTGCTGCACTGCTGCCAGTAGCTGTGAAGTGGTTCCCTGGTTATCAATTAATACAAAACCTTGATAAGATGACAAATCTTTGGTTTTCAAGGTTTGCGGCGTCCAGCGTTGGATAGGTAAATTAGTCAGCCTCACCAAGGCAATATTTTCTTGATGACTTAATGCACCAGCATAAATGATTTCACATTTAATATCATATTGCTGGGCAATTAACTGATAAGCCCAGGCACAGGAAAGGGCATCAGGATCAGGAAAATCTTGCAGAATTACCAGTTGGCGATCGTGTCGGTGTGCCAGAAGGGTTTTTTGCAGTTCTTCTGACTTTTGTTGTGCCAGGGAATTACCACGCTGACTCAGATATATAGCTCCTTCACCTACCGGTGGCGGTAATGACGGACTTTTAAATGAAACTTCCACTGGCGCTTTCTCTATTTCAGGTTCCTCTGGGTTTGGCTCTGTGGTCGATGACAAACTCTCAAACTGAGTAACGGGAGAATTCAAGTACATAGGGAACTTTTTTAAAGTGTGAGGCTCTTTTAATTCAGAAATACTACGATCAGCAATTCACTGAATTTAGCCACATTATTTTGATCTTCGCAAAAATATCAGGACATTGCACTATACATCTAAGTATATTTTTGTCAGTCACCGCAGCGCTCAATAATGAAGTAAATTCCACTAGACGGTCTATAGGTGCTGGAAACAAGGAAGTTTAGTATATAGGGCTGTATCTGACAGCATAAATCTGTAAGATGGAGCTTTTTTTGTCTTTCGTAAATTCAATTAGTAGGATTTTAATCTGACTTAGGGTATAATTTCTATCTTATACTTTAGGGCTAGTTTAGGGCTAGTCCTTGATATTTGAAATAGTCTTATGCTCAATAATCTCATTCTTATGACTATTGAGCAATTAACAATTATTTTTATTGAACAACGCGTGTTTCCTATCCCCTTTGAAAATTCTGATAATTTAGAGCGAAGCCTAGTACCGCAAGGCAAAAGTCACGCATTCACGCATTCACGCATTCAAAAGTTTTATATATTAAGGCAAATGCGAGTTTTAAAATCGTAGCTTGATTGACGCCGCGCTGTACTAGTGCAAGAAGGCAGATCGCTTTTAGCGTCTCCCCTTGGGAGAAGCCAGGGAGCAAAGAACAAGCCCCATACACAAATGCAGAGGCTTGAGCGTTGAGGCATTGCGCCTGTTTAGGAGACGCGATCGCATTCGTTGCAACCAAATATAGCCACCAATTTTTCAACAATCGATAACTAAAGTTATTGGCATGTCCCAAAGCAAAAAGGTATTTCTTCTTTCTCCTTTGCTCCTCTGCTTTTTTGCTCAAAGACCTATAACATACTTTTGCCACTCTGTATGCAGTCCACTCTTAAGATGTTTGCTGACCTCGAAATAGAGGCTGCTATAAGGTTGGCGGGGGGGATGACGCAAAGGCATGTGAGCTTCATGGGGAGTGCGACTGCCTTTTTTAACATTGCAACGGACACAAGCGGTCACAATGTTCTCCCAGGTATCGCCCCCACCGCGCGATCGCGGTATTACATGGTCTAGGGTCAACTCATCCCCTGTGTAACCACAGTATTGACAGGCATGACCATCACGGTGCAATATATTTCGGCGAGTCAGAGGAATTTCTTTATAAGGAACACGCACGTAATGACGCAACCGGATTACGGTCGGCAACGGAAAATCCGAGTACAGGAATTTGCCGTTGTGTTCCACGCGTTCTGCTTTGCCCTTGATTAACAGAACCACAGCACGACGCCAACTCGTTATATTGAGAGGTTCGTAAGATGCGTTTAAGACTAAAACCTTCCCCATTTATCTGCGCTCAGGGTATTAGCTTTACATAAATGTTAACACAAATACACCCTCTAGGAGGATGAGAATAAATTATACTTTCGGGATAATTCGGAGATTAAGTTATGAGTTAAAAGTTTAGAAGTCAGGAGCGTCTCTGGCTTTGCTCTCAAGTCATACAGCAGAATTCAGAATTCAGAATACAGAATTTAGGAGTAAAACACGCTTTATACCTGGGTAACAGACGAATCCTTGTGTACCTACCAACTTGATATCTGCTGTAACTCTCAACTTTTACTTTACATACTGCAACATCTTGTATCAATTCCAATATGAAGGTTACACTTCCTATTTAATCTGATCTCGCTTTAGTAAGCGTGTATAGATAACTTGGAAGTTTAGCCGTGGTGGGATAGGAGTCAGTAAAAATGTTAAGTCGCAAACAAATCCCTGGTGTAGTTCCTAATCAGCAGTGCGACACCTACGCCTGGTTTTCGCAACGAGCCTGGGTAGAAATTGACTTAGGGGCGTTGTCGTACAATATACAGCAATTGGTGCAGTTTTTATCGCCACGTACTGAGTTGATGGCAGTAGTAAAAGCTGATGCCTATGGACATGGAGCGGTAACAGTCGCCCAAACTGCAATCGAATCGGGAGCTAGTTGGCTGGGAGTCGCTACAGTTCCAGAAGCTATTCAATTGCGAGAAGGCGGGATTGAAGGACCCATTTTGATTTTAGGGGCAACTCATACACCAGAGCAAATTCATGCGATCGCACATTGGAAACTTCAGCCCACACTCTGTAGCCCTAAACAAGCTTTAGTATTTTCCGATATCCTAGAATCCATGAATCATGGTTCTCCAGTGCCCGTACACATCAAATTAGACACGGGAATGTCTAGGTTGGGAACTAATTGGCAGCAAGCTGGTGAATTTGTGCAATTAGTACAGCGCTTACCACATCTATCTATTGCCAGTATTTATTCTCATTTGGCAACAGCAGATGATCCTGATACTACGGCAATGGAAGAACAGCATAGACGATTTGAGGAAGCGATCGCTCAAATCAAAGCAATGGGAATTGAACCACCTTGCTTGCACTTGGCAAACTCAGCCGCCGCACTTACAAATCCGGCATTGCACTACGACATTGTGCGAGTAGGTTTAGCTGTTTACGGACTCTACCCAGCAACCCATTTACAAAATGCGATCGATCTCAAGCCGGTTTTGCAACTTAAAGCAAGAGTCACCCAAGTTAAAACAATTGCCGCAGGAACTGCTGTTAGTTACGGGCATCAATTTATTGCCCCGCGTGAACTTTGCCTCGCTGTCGTCGGAATTGGCTATGCTGACGGTGTGCCTCGCAGTCTTTCCAACAAAATGCAGGCGTTAATTCGCGGTCAGCGAGTTTCGCAAATTGGGGCAATTACAATGGATCAGTTGATGCTGGATGTGAGTGCTATACCCAATATGCAAGAAGGGGAAGTAGTCACCTTGCTAGGGGAACAGGGAAAAGAAAACATTTCAGCAGACGATTGGGCAGAACAACTAAACACTATTTCTTGGGAAATTCTTTGTGGGTTTAAGCATCGTCTGCCTCGTGTTGCGGTGATGTAATTGGGCATGGGGCATTGGAAAAAGATTTACTGCAACTTTTCCTCTACTCCCTCACTCCCCACTCCCTATTCCCAAAAATAATTTCTCATGGTATGATAGGAAACTGATGCGGATGTGGCGGAATTGGCAGACGCGCTAGATTTAGGTTCTAGTTCCGAAAGGAGTGAAGGTTCAAGTCCTTTCATCCGCATTTTTAATTTACGGAAAGTGCATGAGTCAATAGGCTCATGCACTTTTGGTAAATTCATCCTCAACTCCAAGCAGTAAAGGGAGCATCTCACCTTTGCAAATATAGGTGTAGGTGAGGGAAAATAGTTATACTCTCCTTCACGAGTGGCAAATGCAACTACTATGACCCCTGAAGACTCCCAACGCCTAGAAGCCTGCTTGGTGGAAGCGGCAGAAATTCTTTATCGGAACACCCAGACTGAAGAACTAAAAAGCTTTGAGAGTTTAGAAAAAGCAGTACGAACCAAGATGCTAGAGCAAGTAAGTCCAAAAATTGCTTTTTTTTTATCAAACAAGTCACAGGGACAGAAAAAGGTAGAAAAAGAATAGTCAAGAGCGTTTTGGGAAAGGTTACAGTCACGGATAAACAAGCAGAAGTATTGGGATTAAAGCCTTATAGCCAGTTAAGTCCACTATTTGAAAAAAATTGTCTGCTGTTGAGTGGAAACGAATCATTTCAAGATGGTGAAAAAGATATTGAAATTGACAGGGATGAAACTATCTCACAGCACCTTACAACGACTGGTTCATCGGCAGGACTTTCAGGAGCCGCAGACTCTTCAAGGAGTATCAGAGGTTAGTATTGATGGAGGAAAAGTCCGTTTGCGTTCTCAAGTCAAGGGTGTAGAAAGCTATTGGCGAGACTATAAAGCGGTTCGCCTGCAAGGTATTTACTACGGTACATTCTTCCAAGATAATCTGTCCCTAACAGATTGGGTTAATAGTCAACGTCTTCTTTCCCCTCTGGTCTGTTTGGGAGATGGGCATGATGGAGTCTGGAATCTGTTTCAGGAGATTGGTAGTGAGCAACAAAGGCAGGAAATCTTAGACTGGTATCACTTGAAGGAAAACCTCTACAAGGTTGGTGGCTCAATCAAACGTTTAAAAGCCGCAGAGACTTTTCTTTGGCTGGGTCAGATTGAGTCAGCGATGCCTGCGGCGGGCTACGCCTACGCACTATTTGTCGATTTGAAAAAAAAGCCCGCCCAAAACTTCATCAACTATCTTAAAAAGCATTCTCAAGGAATTGTTAACTATGAGTATTTATGAGAAGAAGGCTTATGCTCTATTGGTTCTGGCGCTGTAGAATCTGCGGTTAAACAGATCGGTAAGCGGTTAAAAATTTCTGGAGCACAGTGGAAATTAGCAAACGTGCCTCGAATGCTACAACTGCGATCTGCCTATCTCAATGGTCAGCTTACTACCTAAATATTTTTGCAAAGGTGAGATGCTCCCAGCAGTAAAGTCCAGTAGAGCTATACTTTGCTGGCGTAAGAAGATTGTTATCTGTGTTTTTTAACTTTGCGATCGCTCACTTCTTGCGTGATCTCAAAAATCAAATCGGATTGCTAAAGATTTTGTTATCATATACTCACTCTGTTGCTCGTTAAGTCTCAACTTCCACTTAGAGTCAGCCCAAAAGCAACGTATATTAGATGTATCACGGGCATAGCAAGAGCGGAATTAAATCAACCTTAATAGTTGGATTTTGGGAGGTTTAAAAATCAGATGACAGCGCCTCAACCAACGGTCTTTACAAACTCTCATCTTTACGACCAAGATTTTTATCTGTGGATAGAGACAACAGCTAAACAATTAAAAGAAGGCAGATTTTCTGAGATTGATTTAGAAAATCTGATTGAAGAGATTGAATGCATGGCAAGAAGTGAAAAACACGTGCTTGCGAGTAATTTAGTTGTTCTATTAATGCATCTACTAAAATATAAATATCAGCCAGAAAAACGTTCTAATAGTTGGAAAGGAACTATTAGAGAACATCGCCGCAGATTGAGAATAACTTTTAAGGATAGTCCTAGTTTAAAACCATATTTCCAAGAAGTTTGGATTGAGTGTTATCAAGATGCGAGAAAACAAGCCAGTGATGAAACTGGTTTATCGCTTGATACTTTTGGGGTAGACTCTCCGTTTACTGCGGATGAATGTTTAGATGAAGACTTTTTACCTAATTAGTGGATTGTTGATATTTAACCCACAGCATAATCTGTAAATTGGCGCTTAAATGGCGAATCCGCATCCTTAAGTCATTTGAAACTGTCAGTGGGTGATGCCTGTGGCGGGCTACACCAAAGCATTCATAAACAATTAAGGGATAATCTTAAAAGCTTCAGTAGCTAGTTTTTTTTGTAATGTTAGGTGTAGGGTAATCGGTATCGGAAAAGTATGGCCTGTGATAAGACTCTAAACTTTTGCAGAGTCTATGGGGCTGATATTAAATTTTTTTCATGCTCAAAGTGTAATATAATACCTCACGCCTTTAGCCATGAACGAACAACGCCAGCAAGAGTATTTCAACCTCATTCAAAACCTGTTAAATTGCCGTAGTCACGATGAAATCCTAGAGACTTTGGTAGCAAGCCAAGAATTAGTGGATTTTGGCTTCTTGCAAACGCTAGAAGCGAAGGGGGCGATGTTTTCACAGCAGGGAGATGAGAATAAAGCGAATTGGGGTGCCAACGTTTTGCAATGCAACTAAAGGAAACGTTGAATCTAGATATTACATTAGATTTGCAATCTCTCAGTGAGGAGGAGATACGAACATATGCCCAATTCTTGATGGAGGTAATCCAAGCAACTACAGAAAGTAGAGGTAATACCCAGGTAGTTTACCCGTTGCTGGCAAAGAATCCAGACAAACTCGACGGGGTGTTAGCATAAATATTGCGCCTTTGGGGGAGAAATACACGGTGGGAAGCAGAAGCAAATAACGGGAAATCCCTAGCAGCAGTTATTGTCAATTTTAGCAATTTAATAGCACAATTCCCCTCGGGTGACAAAGCCAGCAATATGGAAATTGCCATCACTGGCTATGAAGTAGCGCTGATGGTCTACACCGAGCAAGCTTTTCCCCAAAATTGGGCAGGGACGCAAAATAATCTCGGTCTTGCTTACGCTAACAAAATCAGAGGAGAGCAGACTGAGAATTTAGAGCGGGCGATCGCTTGTTACCAAAGAATAATCTTGCTGTGCGATCGCGCATTTTGGACAACCAGAAAAATTTACCTGAAGACGCCGATTAATTTCAACCCTTTTTCTGATACGGTTACTAGCCCTTCTGAATTATGTTTTATTTTTGTCAAAAAAATCAGTATTATCTCCGTAGTCACAACGGGGATATTTAATGAAAAGTGGCTTCATCTAGTCCTTACTTGCTTAAAGACTAGATTGAACTTCAGTGTAAATACATAAATCCAAATATATCACTATCTACAAAATCAGTATTATTCCTGTGGTCAGATTGGGGTTACTCAATGGAAAGTGGCTTCATCTAGTCTTGACATTTTTATGTCTTATTGTCCAGAAATGTCTGTAAATCTCAGTAACAGAAAGTAAATTAATCATAATTTACGAATTTACTGAGATTTGATCGTTTGAAAATAACGCTGTTTTCGTTGAGTTTCACCACAAAGTCTAGAAATAAGCTGATTTAGTTAAAAATACAAAAAATTGATGCTTTTTACTTGATTTCAATTGTGGAATAACTCTATACAAATTTAACTTACACATATCGAATTTAGCTGAAGTAAAAGCAAAATGAGCATAACTCCTATAGGTAGCTACAGGTTGTTCCAGAAACTACATCCGCTATCTCTGTTGGCACAATTAACCAGTCGGCGTGTTACAGGGTGCTTAAATATATCTACTGGAATAGTTTCTTGGTCAATTTATCTAGAGGACGGTAAACTTACTTATGCCTCCTATTCAGATAAACTGTTTGAGCGGCTTGACAGTCACTTGCGACGCTTGAGCCAGCAAATTCCTGCTCTCAACAGCGCCACTCGTGTGCAGATGCGGCTGATGTTTGAGACGAAGAATGAACATCAATCAATACCCAATGCGGATTACCAAGCTATTTGTTGGTTGGTAAATCAGGACTATATCACCTCTGTGCAAGCAGCAAGCCTGATAGACGAATTAGCAAAAGAAGTACTGGAATCATTTTTATGCTTAAAAGAAGGTAGCTATGAATTCAGCCCAGAAAGCTCTTTAGATGAATTACCAAAGTTCTGTCGCCTGGATTTGCGGTTACTTGTTGAACACTGTCAAAAGCAGTTACGAAATCGGCAAAATATCCAGTCATCAATTCCGGCTGGTGGGGCTTCCCAAGTTTTGTCTAAAATACAACCGTCTCAAGTTCAGCCACAAGTGCAAATAAAACTTGGGCAAAAGTTACCGATACCAATCAATTTTGATATTCCGGAAAATAATAAAACTACTCAGCTACCTGTTGGCAAAAAACTATATACAATTGCCTGCATTGATGATAGCCAAACAGTTTTAAATTCCATCAAACACTTTTTGGATGAAAAAACATTTTCAGTGGTGATGATTAACGATCCTGTCAAGGCTTTAATGCAAATTATTCGGAGTAAACCCGATCTGATATTGCTAGATGTTGAGATGCCAAGTTTAGATGGCTATGAGCTATGTTCCTTATTACGAAAACATTCAGCTTTTAAACATACGCCTATCATTATGGTGACTGGTAGAACAGGATTTATCGACAGGGCAAAGGCGAAACTAGTCAGATCATCAGGATATTTAACTAAGCCTTTTACACAATCAGAATTGCTAAAAATGGTTTTTAAACATCTTGGTTAATTTAGTAACAACCAATAACTATAGAAATGCGATTTGATTTTTGAACTTATTTGTGTAGGGAGGAAGTAGGGAGTAGAGATGCGATTAATTGCATCTCTACTAGGGAATCAGCCCTTTTGAATTAAGGGCGAGTTTTTTCAAAAATCAAAGAGGAGTCTTATATAACCAAATTTAATAGCCTTCAGTTATTTTTTAGGAGATTTAATAGTGAGTCTGACTTTACTTGGCACAATTCTGATTGTAGAAGATTCTCCCAGTGAATTGGAATTGATGAGTCATTATCTGAAAGAAAGTGGTTACAACGTAATTAAAGCAAGTGGTGCAAAAGAGGGTTTAGAAAAAGCTGTGTTAGAAAAACCAGATGCGATCGTTACTGATGTAGTAATGCCAGAAATGAGCGGATTTGAATTATGTCGTTATCTGAGAAGAAATCCGATTACTGCAAAAGTGCCAATTGTAATTTGTAGTTCAAAAAATCAAGAAATTGACCGATTATGGGCGATGAGACAAGGTGCAGATGCCTACATAACTAAACCTTATACCCGCGAACATCTGCTACGCACTATTAAATCAGTGGTAATTTGAATCAATGACTAGTATAAACATTACACTTCCTTCAAAAGAAACCCAAAATAATTTAGCAGAGGGTTATCTGAAGTTTCAGCTAAATCAACAGACTGCTGCTGTTTTATCAATGAAACATACGCAAGAAGCAATTATTGTGCCTATTGAATCTGTAACCTCAATGCCTAATATGCCCTCCTGTATATTAGGATTGATGAATTGGCGGAGTCGGATAATTTGGGTTGTTGATTTGCCAAGAATGCTCAATTTAGAATCCCTAGATTATCGACTGCGGCAGTACAGTGCGATCGTTATTCAAGTCGAATCATTGGTGTTGGGTTTAGTTGTGCAAGAAATAAAAGGTACGACTAAGTTCATCCCTGATCATATTCATTCTCCTATAGGACAAGTGGCATCCAGTTTAGTTCCTTATTTATGTGGGTGCGTTGTGCAACAAGAAGAAATATTACTGGTATTAGATGCTCAGGCAATTGTGCAGTCTTCTATTCTCCGCAGTGATTAGGGTGTATTACTAAAAAAGATTTTTAGTGTTCTTATTCACATAGTTAGGAGAATTACTTTTATGTTTAATAAAACCAATGCGAATCAAGGTAGTGGCGCTCAAAATCGAGCATCACTGATTTCATCCCAAAAAATAAATGGTAGTGTCATAAAGCTACCAAGTAAAACTACTAGTAAAACGGCTAATAATTCTTTACTAAATCAGGCTATTGCCTCTTTTGCAAAACTCGGATTGGCTAAGAAAGCGACTATTTTAGCGATCGCAATCGGTACAATCCCAATATTGGGCATCGGCGCGATCGCTTTTAGCTTCGCCAACAAATCAATTACTAAGCAAATTACCCAATCTCAACAAGCTGAAGCCATTGGCTTGAGTGATAAAGTTAACCGTTTCATGTTGGGACGCTACGGAGATATTCAGATCATCTCAAGTTTACTTTTTTTGACAAGTCCCCAAGCTAGTGTAAATATTACCACTCAAGATAAACAAGCAATTCTAGATCGAGTTGTCGAAGCCTACAAAGTTTATGACAGTATTGCTGTTTTTGATCGCCAAGGTAACTTGATTGTCCAATCCACAGGCGAACCCCTGGACAACCAAAAAGACCGTACCTACTTTCAAGACGCTTTACAAAAAGATATTCCTGTCATCAGTAAACCTGAAGCAGCAAAAAATACTGGTGTAGTGAATATTTATATAGCTGCACCTGTGAAACAGACAAGGACGAGCCAAACCATTGGTGTGGTAAGAGCGCGGATGCCCGTAAAATCTTTAGAGGAAGTCATCAAAAACTACGTAGCCAATGGGCAACAATACCATTTGCTCGATGCTTCAGGAAAAGTTTTCTTGAGTCCACAAAAGGAATTATTAGGGAAAGAGGCAAAGGGAGAGTATTCTAGTTTACCTAAACTGGTAACAGCCAATAAGGTAGATAGTTTTATACAAGTTCCCAAAACTTACAAAAAAGAAGAACTAGTCAGCTACGTACCAGCGAGTAAGTTAGATGGCTTACCAGATTTAAACTGGCAAGTACTTTTATCCACAGACACAGCAATTGTATTTGAGCCGCAAAGACAATTGTTGTGGATTATAGCCATCGGTACAGCAGTGACAGCATTGATTGTAGCTGCGATCGCATCTCGGTTAGCTAAACTTACTACACAGCCAATTTTAAATGCGACTGCGGTATTAGCAAAGCTTGCTCAAGGTAAATTCAATACCCGTCTGGAAATTGCAAGAGAAGACGAATTAGGGGTATTGAGTGCAAATATCAACCAGATGGCCGAACAATTGCAAGTCTTAGTTAAAGAACAGGAACTGGACGTTGAAGGGGCAAAATTACTAACAGATATCACCTTACGAATTCGGAGAAGTCTCAAAACTGAAGATATTTATCACGCAGCAGTAAAAGAAGTTCAGCGATCGCTAAAAACAGACCGGGTAATTATTTATAGTCTGAATCAAAATACTGGGGATGGTGTTGTCGTTGCTGAATCAGTAACTGGTAATTGGCCGGAAATGCTCGGAGTGAAAATTGACGATCCTTATTTTCGGGAACGTTATATAGAAACTTATCACTATGGACAGGTGCAAGCAATTGCAAACATTCATCAAGACCAAAGCTTGAAAAATGCTGCCGATTACGTCCAATTTTTGGAAAAATTTGCTGTCAAAGGTAATTTGATCGTACCAATTCTTGCCCAAGGCCAGCTTTTATCCTTATTAATTGCTCATCATTGCGAAAATCCTCGTGTTTGGCAACAGCCGGAAATTGACTTGTTTCAACAGATAGCAACTCAAATTGGCTATGCCTTAGAACAAGCCAAGTTATTAGAAGAGATACAATCTAGGAATGTTGCAGTAGTTGGTTCTGACGACGAACGGCATCAAAAAGAAACACTGCAACAGCAACTTTTAGAACTGCTCAATAATGTAGAAGGTGCAGCCAGAGGCGACTTGACAGTACGTGCAGACGTGACGGCTGGGGAAATAGGCACTGTTGCCGACTTTTTTAACTCCATTGTAGAAAGCCTCCGGGATATTGTTACCCAAGTTCAACAAGCTGCTATCCATGTGAATGCTGCCATTGGCTCTAATGAAGGAGCCATCAGCCACTTAGCAGAGGAAGCACTCACCCAAGCTGCCGAAATCAACCGTACCTTGGATGCTGTTGACCAAATGACCGAATCCATGCAGTCCGTAGCCGAAAGCGCCGAAAAAGCTGCTTTCGTTGCCAATCATGCGGCTCACACCGCTACTAAGAGTGGACACGCGATGGATTTAACAGTACAAAACATCCTGTCTTTGCGGGAAACTGTGGGTGAAACTGCTAAGAAAATGAAACGTTTGGGAGAATCTTCGCAACAAATTTCTCGCGTGGTTTCCTTGATTAACCAAATCGCTATTCAAACTAACTTACTAGCCATTAACGCCGGTATTGAAGCAGCGCGTGCGGGTGAAGAAGGTCAAGGTTTTGCCGTAGTGGCTGAAGAAGTCGGCGAACTAGCAGTTAGGAGTGCCGCAGCAACTCAAGAAATTGAACAAATTGTTGAAAATATTCAACAAGAAACCAGTGAAGTGGTACAGGCGATGGAAATAGGCACTAGCCAAGTGGTAGAAGGAACTCGAATTGTGGAGGAGGCTAAACAAAGTCTGAGTGAAATTTTAGATGTATCGCGTGAAATTGACTCCTTAGTGCAGTCGATTTCCACTGCAACTGCATCTCAGGTTGAAACATCGCAAAGTGTTAGCCAATTGATGAAAGATATCGCTGCTGTATCACAACGCACCAGCGATTCTTCTCGCCAAGTTTCCGAATCTCTGCAACAAACTGTGGAGATTTCTCATCAGTTACAAGAGACTGTCGAGGCTTTCAAAGTTAGTTAAGTTTGTCAAAAGTCATTTGTCAAAAGTCATTTATTATTTGCTAGTGACCAATGACAAATGACTTTTGTTATTTGTCCGTTGTCATTTGTCCAAAGTCTAGTTACCAATTACTAATGACTAAGTAAGTCGGTGAGAATAATTCAAACTATACTAACTCATGTAAAAAATATTCAAATTAGTTTGTAGTGAGGGCTAAAGCCCTACTTTGAGGGCTAAAGCCTTCACTACAAACCTTTAATTATTTACGTCGTCCTACTTAATGACTAATGACCAATGACCAATGACCAATAATTAAGGAAAAAAACCATGTTACAAGACAAAGAACTAGAAATCCAGATGCAGTTTCTGGAAGAAGCAACTGATTACTTGAATACCTTAGAAGGGGTATTACTGGAAATCGATACTAGTAATCGCATCGATTTAGATAAAATCAATGCTGCACTCCGGGCCGCTCATTCTATCAAAGGTGGTGCGGGGATGATGGGATTTAGATCACTAAGTGATTTAGCTCACCGTCTGGAAGATTCCTTTAAAGTTTTAAAAACTAAAAAAAATTCTCTCGAAATTGATACCCAGTTGCAAAGTTTATTGCTATCTGGAGTTGACTGGCTACGTCAGATTGTAGAATTGCTAGCAGAAGGAAATGTTGTCGAAGATGCGTGGTTAGCAACCTTTTGTTACCCAATTTTTGATGAGTTGCACGATCGCTTGGGTGACCCCACCCCTGAGGATGCCTCAACCATGCTATCGCCAGAAGATGGCCAAGACGTTATTCCCTTGCTATTTGGCACAGAAGTAGAAGAGTGTTTGCAACGCCTAGAATCTATATTGGCAGATAGCAAACAGCCCGGATTGCATGAAGAACTTGTCATAATGGCAGCTGAATTGGGCGGTTTGGGTGAAATGCTCCAGTTGGCAGCTTTTACCAAGCTTTGTGAGTCAGTAACGCAACTATTGGAAACTGTTAGCAGCTCGCGCATTCCCGAAATTGCCCAGTTAGCATTGCAAGCATGGCGGCGATCGCAAGCTTTGGTGTTGACAAATCAACTAGATAACTTGCCTACAGAACTTGACTTTGCTAGTTATAAGCAATCTCAGCCACTATTACCAGCCGAAATAATACCAGATATCGCCACAGACACAGAAGTAGTTTCAACATCTATTTGGCCGCTAGAAAACACTAGAGAAAATTGGACTAATCATGAAGCTTTGGCGCAGCCTGGCGCAGGTATCGCTGCTAACTTTACATTTTTAGATGCAGAATTTGCAGATGATGTTAATGCTGTCAATGTCACTGAACACAATACAATATTTGCCAGAGAAAATAATCCTCCAGATGCCAGATTTAGCGAAGGCAAAGGGGAGCCAAATGGCGTTGCGAAAGAGCGGGAAACTCATGAAAATAGTGTCCGAGTTCCCAGCAAACAACTAGAGCAAATTAATGATTTATTTGGCGAACTGATTGTCCAGCGAAACGGGTTAAACTCGCAACTAGAAAGATTACGCAAACTCGTTCGGAACTTAAACCAGCGAGTCCAAGTTCTCGACCGAGAAAACCAGGAATTACGTATAGCTTATGACAAAATTTCCACTCAAGCTGCTAGGATGCGAGTACAAGCTGAAAATAGCCATGAAACACAAAACATAGACAGGGGATTTGATGCCTTAGAAATGGATCGCTATAACGATTTAAACCTGCGATCGCAGGAAGTTATGGAAACCATTGTTCAGGTACAGGAAGTTACAACTGATGTGCAACTCAGTGTAGATGATACAGACCAAATTGCTCGTAAAATAAACAAAACATCCAAACAGTTACAAACAAAGCTAAATCACATCATAATGCGGCCACTGTCCGATTTAATTGAACGTTTTCCTAGAGCTTTGCGCGATTTAAATGTAGAGTATGGGAAAAATGTCCAGTTAAAAATTGAAGGTGGCAACACTTTAATTGAACGCAGCATTTTAGAAGCATTAAACGAACCTTTAATGCATCTCTTAAGGAACGCCTTCGATCATGGTATCGAAGACTCTAGCACTCGCCGCCTTCTGGGTAAACCAGAACAAGGATTGATTGAAATTACAGCTACTCACCGCAGCAATCGCACTCTGATTACTATCCGTGATGATGGTTGGGGCATTTCTCTGGAAAAAATTCGTACCCGCGCCCTAGCTATGGGATTGGATGCTTCTCTACTCGCTAATGCTAGTGATGAAGAACTGTTATCACTAATTTTTGAACCAGGTTTTACCACCTCCGAACAAGTCACAGCATTATCTGGTCGCGGTGTCGGTATGGATGTGGTTCGTAACAACCTTAAACTAATTCGAGGAGATGTGAAAGTTGATACGGAACCAGGAGTTGGTACTACCTTCACCTTATCACTACCATTTACACTTTCCGTGGCACGAGTTCTGCTGGTAGAAATCAACAAAATGCTATTGGCATTTCCCACAGATGTCATTTCAGAAATATCCTTACTCCAAGACGAGCGAGTTTTCCAAATGGCAGGTAGCGAAGTTCTAAATTGGCAAGGAAACATGCTACCACTGATTCGCCTGACTCAATATTTAGAGTTTAATTGCCTGCGCTACGATCGCTCAGAATTAGAAGCTCCGGCAGCAATTAATGCTAACAGCGTCTTAGTAGTCAAAGGTAATAATCAGCCAGTAGCAATCCAAATAGACCGTTGCTGGGGTGAACAGGAAGTTGCTATTCGCCAAGTCGAGGGAAATATACCTTTACCTGAAGGCTTTAGCAACTGCACAATTCTTGGTGATGGTCGAGTAGTGCCACTAGTTAATATTAATGAGTTGCTGTATTGGATTGCTACAAATCGGCGGACTCCTAGAGGTACTCAATTACCATCAGCAAGGTTAAAAACACCGTTCCTGATATTTGATGAAAACAAAATATCAGCCGCATCTGTTAAGCAGAAAGGCACAGTTTTAATCGTAGATGACTCGATTAATGTTCGCCGCTTTTTAGCGCTGACCCTTGAAAAAGGAGGGTATCAAGTAGAGCAAGCTAAAGATGGTCAAGATGCCTTAGAAAAACTCCATAGTGGATTGATAGTTGAGGCGGTAATTTGTGATATTGAAATGCCTCGCCTTGATGGTTATGGTTTTTTAGGTAAGATAAATTCAGACGTTAATACAAAAAATATTCCTGTTGCGATGCTGACTTCTCGTAGCAGCAATAAACATCGGCAATTGGCGATGCAATTGGGTGCTAAGGCTTACTTTTCTAAACCTTATAACGAGCAAGAATTACTCCAAACGCTGGAGGAAATAATTCGTGCTGTAGCAGAAAAGGCAGCTTCTAATTAATAATTCATAACTAGGTTTCATATATTTTCGTAGGGTGCGTTAGCCTTTGGCGTAACGCACTGTTTGTTTTAACTTCTACTGCCTTGGCGATTAGAAGTCACGGCTACACAAACAAAACCAGCCTGCGCGGGTTAAAAATTTGACTTTTTCCTTAGTCCGCGCACAGACAAGTAGTATGAATTAAGCGATCGCACTCTCCACAATGGATTCTCCACAATAGAGTTAATTAACGATTTTTGCAATTCGCTACTTCCTTGCAACTAAGAACCTAACTGGATAATTGCTAATTAATTGCGTGATATACTGAGTTATCTTGGCAATAATCGCCAAGGTTTTGCGAAATGGTATTTGTCAAGCTTGAAGTAATTGCTGACATCGCGTGATCTATGGTGAATTTATGGTAACTGTAACACTGACGGCTGTTGCTACTGCGATCGCAACTACGCTTTGGACTAAAGCGCAGGAGGAAATCGGCAAAAACATTGGTCATGCTGTATCGATGGCTCCTGGTTAGTTAATAGAATTACTCCGCCAGAAGAATAAATCGCCATTACTCACCACTGCTGTTGAAGGAAATGAACCGCAGCGTTTAGATTATGGTCAAGCAGTGCTGGAACTGAAAGCAGCAGCAGACACAGACCCAGAAATTGCTCAAGCTGTTGTGGAAGTTGAAGCAGCAGCAAAAGCAGAACCAAAGCTCACTCAAAAAATTCAAGAAATCGAAAATACTCTCAAGTCTCAACAGCCAACCATTCAAAATCTGACGCAGCTAGCAGAAAAAATTGGGGTTGTAAATCAAGGACAAATAAATAACCAAACTAATAACTTCAACTTTTGACTACAGTCGTCTCAAGGGGAGGATGGGACAAAGTTAACTCTCGATGACTGGCGCAAAGTCTGCCGTGAATTGTTGGCAGAACGGCGAAAGCTGACTACAAATCCTCTGACATCAACTGAAGGAATCGCCCTGCAAGTTGATGATGTTTACGTACCACTGGGATTAGTTGAGCGCAAAAAAGTATCGAAGCGTCAAGGTGATATTTCTCCAGAACAGGGGTCAAAACTGTACAAGGAGACAGAAATCACCAAAACATTTGAGCATGATGCTTTTCTTGAAGAAGTTCTCAAACAGAAGAACACGCCTAAAAGTCAAGGTAAGCGGATTGCAATTATTGGCGAACCCGGAGCAGGAAAGACAACACTGTTACAGCAGATTGCTGAGTGGGTATCTCGTGAGATTCACCAGTCGATTGTGATTTGGGTATCTTTAGCAGATTTGCGAGAGAAGGAACTAAAATCTTATCTGTTCGAGACTTGGTTAACTCAGGTGGCTGAGAAAATAGGTAAAGCTGAAGCCACTGAGCAACTAGAGAATGATTTTGTTGCTCTGTTTAATCAAAATAATGTGTGGTTGCTGCTAGATGGGTTAGATGAAATGTCCGCATCTAATCCTCTAACAGAAATTGCTCGACAATTCCGTGAAGTAGGGTTAATTTCTCAAGCGCGAATTGTGCTGACTTGTCGGGTTAATCTGTGGGATGGCAGCATTAATGCACTTGATAATTTTGATATTTATCGCAGTTTAGATTTTTCTTATCCACAACAAGAGAAATTTATTGACAAATGGTTCACTGCTATTCCCGAAACTGGGAAGCAGTTATGTACTGCGTTGAAAGAATCAGGTAAGGAACGGATTCAGGATTTAGTGAAAAATCCTCTGCGGTTGACGCTGCTGTGCTTAAATTGGCAAGCAGGAGATGGCAAATTACCGGATACTCAAGCGGGACTCTATCAGCAATTTGTTGATGACTTCTACAACTGGAAAAAAGAGGAATTTGTTACAGATTCTGACCAGCGTCAGCAACTCAATGTCGAGTTGGGGAAATTAGCTAAAGAAGCTATAGACAAAGAAGTAACCCGTTTTCGTTTGCGGCAGGATTTTGTTAGTCAGTTTTTGGGAGATGCTGATAATGAAAACTCGCTGCTGAAATTGGCACTAAATCGCGGCTGGCTGAACAGGGTAGGGATAGATACAAATAGAAAACCTGTTTACGCTTTCTTTCATGCCTCATTTCAAGAGTACTTTGCTGCTAAAGCAATTGATGACTGGCATTTCTTTCTCAACCACGTTCCCAAAAATCCCGATCAAGGAACTTATCGTATCTTTGAGCCGCAATGGAAGCAAACAATATTACTTTGGTTAGGGCGAGAAGAAAACCTCAACCAGCAAAAGCAACAGTTTATTGATGCTTTAGTTAATTTTAAAGATGGATGTCAAAAATTTTATGAATATCGCGCCTATTTTTTAGCTGCCGCAGGAATTACAGAGTTTAGAGATTATTTGAAAGCAGATGAAATAGTAAGGCAAATTGCCGAGTGGACAATTAACAGTCGCAGTTCAATCGAAAAGGAAGTTAAATCAGCACTGCAACAAACAGACCGCACAAAAGCGATCGCCGCCTTGGTGCAACTGCTGCAATCAACTACTG
>NZ_CAXTNP010000028.1:0-41902 GCF_964245575.1 uncultured Nostoc sp.
ATCTTTAATTTATAAAAATTATAATTTATTAAATTTATTAAATTCAGGTTTTATTTAAAACTTTTTTAGGTAATTATTAGATATAGAAATCAAATGATACTTTGTTTATGAACTTAAATTTAGAGACATCAAGCAAAACAACTGAGTCAAACAACAACTGGTATAAAGCCGATAATTCAGCAATGAATTTTAGCTATCAAGCCGCAGTGAATGCACTAGGACAAAAAGCACTTTCAGGAATTGAATTGTCGTATTTGTTCCAAGATACAGTTGCTTTAGTAGCTCAAATACTCAATATCAAATACAGTCGAATTTGGCAACTACTTTCAGATAGTAATTCTTTGAGTAAAGTAGGTAGCATTGGGGAAAACCCTTTAGAAACAGACTCTGCTGAGATTAATATCACAACTAATCAGCAAGTACAAAAACTATTGGAGAATACTCAGCCAATTATTAAGCTCAACACCCCCTATTGGCAAATAGATGATTTAACTATTGCCTCTCCTCCAGATAGCGTTGCTGGTTTGAGTGTGCTAATTCGTGGTGTAAGTAAACCTTTAGGTTTCCTAGAAGTATATGCTACGGAGGCGAGGAATTTTTCTCCAGACGATATTCACTTTTTACAATCTGTAACCCATATCTTAGCAACAGCTGTTGAACGCAAGCGTTCAGAAGCATTAATGTACACCCAAAGCCAAATTTTAGAACAAGTTACATTTGGAGTTAACCTACATGAAATTTTTAATAATCTTTGTGTGTTGCTAGAGCAACAATTACCAGGAGCGTATTGCTCAATTTTAGTTGTAGATCAAGAAAATCGACAACTGCGAGCAGGAGCAGCACCAACTTTACCGCCAGAATATGCTAAGGGTGTTGATGGTTTGATGATTGGTGAATGTTGTGGTTCTTGTGGTACTGCTGCTTATAGAGGAGATTCAGTATTTGTTAATGATATTGCTACTGATGTCTTATGGGCTGATTTTCGAGATTTCGCTTTGAGTTACAACATTAGAGCTTGTTGGTCATCACCTTTTACTTCACAAACTGGTGAAGTTTTAGGAACATTTGCTATATCTCATAAATTTGCCTGTCATCCGACTCCGCATCATCTAGAAATTCTGAAAACAGCCACTCATATTGCCAGTATTGCTACAGAAACCGTCAGAGCTGCACAAGCTTTACAAAACGCTAACAACGAGTTAGAACGAAAAGTTGCAGAACGAACAGCTGAATTAAGAAAGGCTTTGCTTGACTTACAAAAGACACAAGCTCAACTCGTTCACAGTGAAAAAATGTCGAGTTTAGGACAAATGGTAGCAGGGGTTGCCCATGAAATTAACAATCCCATTAGTTTTATTGCTGGTAATCTCGGATATGCAAATCACTATATCAATGATTTACTCGATTTAATTGCAGTTTATCAAGAGCAATATCCCCAGTTAAATCCCACCATAGCAGCCAAAGTAAAAACTATTGATCTAGAGTACTTGTGTGATGATCTACCTAAGTTGATGACATCTATGAGAGTAGGTAGTGAGCGAATTACAGAAATTGTTTTAGGCTTACGGAACTTCTCACGACTAGATGAAGCAAAAATGAAGTCTGTAGATATTCATGAAGGCATAGATAATACATTAATGATTCTGAATCATCTGTTGACACTACCCAACAACTTACCTGAGATCCAGATAGTTAAGGAGTATGGTCAACTACCCAAGGTTAGTTATTATGTCAACCAGTTGAATCAGGTTTTTATGAATATTATCAATAACGCAATTTATGCTTTAAAAGATAAAAATCTGCAATATTGGCAGTCTGCAAATCAGATACCAACTATTCAAATTAAAACTTTACTTATAGACAAAAAGACAGTTTTAATTAGTATTAAAGATAATGGCCCAGGTATGAATTCAGAGGTTCAGGAACACATGTTTGATCCTTTCTTCACTACTAAACCTGTTGGTCAAGGAACTGGCTTAGGGTTATCAATCAGTTATCAAATTGTTGTCGAAAAGCACCGAGGACAACTCAGATGTATCTCTGCATTAGGTAAGGGAACTGAATTCCAAATTGAAATTCCTACTCAGATTTTAAGTAGTCAGTAATACCATCGATATTTTATTCTATAGCAATGCTATTTGATTTTTTAAAATCGAAAGGCTTAGATTCCTGACTTATTCAATGAGTCAGGAATTTTGTTGTTGATAAATGATTTACGCTTGCTATAACTACTCTGTACAAAACTGGGTATTAGGTATTAGAAAAACAGTCCTCAGTCTCCAACTTAATGGTTATGACTATCAAACGTCGGGAATTTATCACAACCTGTGGACTAGCTACCTTAGCCACCCAAATACCATCACTTACCGCCCAAGGTAAGCCATCTCCAAACATCATTCGCAAGCCGCCCCGCCTGCAAGTGGGCGATACCGTAGGATTGATTTCTCCTGCGGGTATCGTTGACACTAAAGATATCCAAGCAGCGCAGCAGTCAGTTTCACAGTTAGGGTTAAAAGTCAAGCTGGGAAAGCATATTTTAGACCGTTATGGCTATTTAGCGGGTAAAGACGCCGATCGCGCCCAGGATGTAAACTTGATGTTTAGCGATCGCACCATAAAAGCAATTATCCCCATGCGTGGTGGTTGGGGTTGTAATCGCATTTTACGCCTACTCAACTACTCGCTAATCCGCTCCCATCCGAAAATTATCATCGGTTACAGCGATATTACGACGCTGTTGTTGGCAATTAATGCCCGTAGTCAAATGATTACTTTTCATGGGCCAGTTGCTACGTCTACCTGGAATCAGTTTACAGTCGATTACTTCAAGCGCATCCTATTTAATGCTGAAACTGTAACTATGCAAAATCTCAACCCTAGCGAAGTGCGGGTAGAGATAATAGCACCGGGAAAGGCAAGGGGTAAACTTGTAGGTGGAAACTTGTCAGTGCTATCAGCGATGGTAGGTTCACCTTACCTGCCTTCCTGGAATAAAAGCATCCTGTTTGTGGAAGAAATTGGCGAGGATGTTTACCGTGTAGATAGGATGCTGACGCAGTTAAAAACCGCTGGGATACTTAATCAAATTGCTGGTTTTATCTTTGGGCAATGTACTAATTGTAGTCTTGGGGATGAACCGTCATTTACCTTAATGCAAGTATTGCAAGATCACATACTTCCTTTAGGTATTCCTGCTTGGTACGGTTCAATGATTGGTCATATTAAGGATAAATTTACCTTGCCAATCGGTGTAGAAGTGGAAATAAATGCTGAACTTGGGACAATACGAATGTTAGAGGCGGCTGTTAGTCTTGTGTGAAGAATGCAGGAGGTTAGAATATAAAAATAGAGACTCACATTTTATCTAATATGTAGGGGCAATTCATGAATTGCCCCTACGGTAAATCAAGGCTTTTACTGCCTTTTTGCGTAAGTCCTAATTATCTCTAGGGGAATGCTTTATTTTTTGCAAGTCCCCTAACCCCCTTAAGGAATGTCTAACTTATCACCATCTGAGTCATAATCATCGTCTCCTTTATATTTGCAGCGTCTAGACAAAGGACTATGTGTATCAAGTTTGGAAATGCTTACTTATGACGACCAAACCATTTAGAGGCGATCGCTCCTAAAGCTGCTCCAACCACTGGATTACTGAGAAACTTAAGAATCGCTGGTTGTTCAGCCATCACTTCTTGGAAGATGTCAGGATGGCTATGATATGTGAAAGATGCCAGCTTGCTCAGGTCATCTGCACTTATGTGGTTAGGGTTGTGGGTAGAAAGTCCCAAATCTCGCTCTAGATGGCGCTCGTCTAGACCTCTTTGCTTTAAGTGCTTGAAAAATGCCCGTGCAACATCATCCCGTTCGTTAGGCTTAATCTGAGCGATCGCCTTCTGCAATTCTGGCTCCATCTGGCTGGGAGGAATGCGATCGTGGTTTAAAGACTGACCAAATAATTGACGACGTTCTTCGTGGGATGAGCGTTGAGCAAAATCGTCAAAGTTTTGGTAATCCTTGGTTGGATCAGATGAAACATCATCTAAAGATTCTGTATTACCGTGAGCCAAATCATTGAGAATTTCGCGTTTATACTTGTCACTGCTGCTCATTTAAAATGTCTCCTTTTATACTTGAAATCACCGGAATTAATTCATCAACTGAGAAATTTGAGTAATTATTTATACTCAATTTTATTGGATTGCACATCATACTGACCTGTCAAAATCAGTTTTTTATCGGGTGCGTATACCAAAATCGTCAAGTCTTGATTGGGAAAATTTTTGTGAAAACCTTGGACTAAGGATTTTGTTAATGGTCGCACTTCCGTCGGACGCACTTGAGGCGTTATCACGACACCTAACTTGTTATTGTCACGGACATAGGCATCCTGGACAATTCCTTTTGCTGTACTAACAACCCAATTCCCAAAATCTTGACCTTGTACGCTGTTACCACGTTCTAACAAAGCATAGTCACCACTCCGACTGATTCCGGGCGGTAATTGAGTTGGTTGTTTAGCTTGAACAGTACCACTACAGGCGGCAGTCGTTGTTAATACTAATACCAAGACTAAAGCTGTTAAAACCCGACGAAACTGTTGAATTATTTTCAATTTAAGCACCTCATCTAAACTAATGACTCTTCTGCAATATCAATCTACTGAGAGTATTTTGAGTATAAGTAGGTAGAAAACCCACTCCTACTAACTCAAATGCAATCACCTTTGTAGTTTAAGTAAGTTAACCCCGGTCAGTTTTATTCTCTATTCGAGTTCCATCAGTGTCAACATCTAATTCTTCGCGTCGAATCGTTTCTTGAGCTTCAACGGTTTCTTTGTCTACAACTTTTTGCACTCTGACTTCTTCTCGCAAAAAAGCTTCCTTATGGATGTCTGCAACTTCTTCATAGAGGTCTATATGCGCTACCTCGCCCTCGCCAAAGTCAGTCGCTTCAGCAGACACAACTTTGCCTGTGTCTTGAGAAGTCACTCGCTCAATCACGACTCGCTCTTTTTCCACCGGAACAGCAACTCTTGCAGTTTCGGTTTCAACACGCTTATTAATCGCTACTTCTCCGCTTTTTCGGCGCTGTTTATTAGCAACTAGCCTTTCTTGGTAAAGTTTGAAAGTTTGGTCTTCGTGAGCGCTGACATCATACAGATCCGCGTCCTCTGCGTAGGTGTAGTTGTCAGGACTTGGAGTAGTGCGACCAACTGTCGATGCTAGCGCACCTGAACTTTCTACAGACGGTGTACGATATCCTCCACGCACCTGTTCTTCATAGTCGTAGTCAAGTTTTGTATGCTCTTGATATTCAGGTAAATTTTCCGCTTGCTCTCTTGTTATACCAACGACATATACACGGTTTGCTGTAGAGTCAATACGCGATTTTCCAACTGGTAGTAAGACTTTCTTGCCAAAAATCCAAAAGCCGATGTCAACAATTAAATAGCGGAATTCTCCTTGCTCGTCTACTACAGCATCATTTACTGTGCCAATCTTCTCATCAGTTCCTTGAACATACACACCCATTCCTTTGATGTCATTGCCTTCAATAGTATTATGGTAGTCTGCATCAAATTCACTTATTTTCTGGAGTGGCATTCTTTTATTCCTTAAAATCTTGCTGTGTCTTTTTTATAAATTACACAATTTAGTTTAGGTAAATCTTCTCTCCGAGGAGTGACTTAAATAATCTTGATATTTCATCAATCGAGGTAATTAAATATAGTTTTATAACCCAAAAGTATGAGACAGGGCAAGGCTTTTAGTATTGATATATTACTCTCAATGAGATTGACTATAAATAGATTTTTATAATTTTTGTGACTAGTTTCTAGCATTGATGTGACTACTTACTAGCAGTAAATTTAAAGTCTAAATTTAGCTAAATCGATACATACCATCAAACCTAGCTAGTTTAATATGTTTATTAATACCTTACACTTAAATCAAATATCCTCACATTCTTAAAGATTTCTTGCCTTAAGTTGTAATGCTTGCTCTATCACTCTTGTTGAAGACAGAATTTATTCCAAAAGATTGATGATAAGTAAATCTAAAAATGCCTAAATATTATTAAAGTCCTAATAAATTCGCAAACAAATATTTACCTGTGCTGCTAAGGAGCAATAAGGAAAAATAATGGACTTAAGTGTACATCAGCGTGCTATAGGCGTATTTACTCATCATCGGGATGCGGAACAAGCGCTGCATAAGTTGATAAATTGTGGCTAAGTGTAAACTTTAAAACTGCTCTCATTGCAGAAAATCAGGAGATAATTATGGATACAGAATTACAGCAACAGCAGTATGTCGATGCTGCCTCCGAAAAGCAGATAGAAGCACTTAAAGGTTCAGAGTCTGGAAACCTGGCAATGTTACCACCCGCCTTGGAAAATGAAGAACAATGGCAAAAAAATGGTAGACAGATTTCTATATTTTTGGCAAAAATACCTGAGTACATAGGTAGATTCTACCAAGAATACAAATTACCGATTATCAGCTTTGCTTTGCTTGTGATCACGGTTACGGCACTAAGAATTTTTCTAGCGGTACTCAACGCAATAAATGATATTCCACTAGTTTCTCCATTTCTCCAATTAATTGGACTTGGTTACACAATTTGGTTTACTTTCCGCTATTTGCTCAAAGATTCCACTCGGCAAGAATTAACAGCAGAAATTCGCTTGCTTAAAAAACAAATTTTAGGCACAGAAGAATCACAGACTTTAAGCTAACTAAAGTATAGTGGCGAATACAGTGTATTTGAACTTTTGGTCAAGTATAACTCGGCTTTTTACTTGACCATTGTATAGAACTGTAGACTCTTATACCACGTCAGCTAAATTAGCAGGAAAAGAAAATGTATGATCAAGACAAACAAATTAGCTTCGCTGACAACAACAGTATTTCTTTCAACATTGCTAACACTCCCACTGCTTAATAGCTGCGGCGGAGGTTCCCGAAATGCTGCGCCACCTCCAATTGACGATAGTATTGGTAGAAATTTAAATAATCGCGCCCCCGTAAATCAACCCCAAGCTAGGAGGGGATTGAGTACAGGGCAGAAAGTGGCAATCTTGGCAGGAGCCGCTGGACTTTACTACCTCTACAATCACCGAAAGAATGCCCAAGGAACAGGAGCGCAGGGGAAATACTACCTTTCTAAGAATGGGCGTGTTTACTATCGAGATGCTCAACGTCGTCCTGTCTGGGTAACAGCGCCACAAGAGGGCATTCGTGTTCCACAGTCGGAGGCACAACAATACCGGGACTTTCAAGGATATAATAACAGTCCCACAGGACGAGACTTAAGGGGTTTGGGTGAAGGTACTGTTCCAACAAATTAATTTTTGTACATATTATAAATAGATGGCGTTTAACCGTCATTCTATTTTTTAATAGAAACTTTTTTCCATATATCAGGAATCTGCACAAGAAGCCTTTAGTCGGATGTCACCACAAGAGCGGATGCAGTTTGGTCGCTCTCTTCAACAGCAGACGCGCTCTTCAAACTTGAATTTTCCCGATCTAAACCAAGATGGTATAGACGATCGCTTTCAAGACCCAAATTATCTTGCTCAAACGACAGGCCGGGTTCACCAGCAACAACCAGATATACTCAGTCAAATTATGAGTGGTGCTGCGGGGAGCTTTACAGGTGGTCAACGTGGTAACATTATGAGTAATCCATTAGCTAAGGGAGCGATCGGTGGTATCGCGGTCTTAGCTGTCAAAAAGTTGATGCAAAGAAACAACCAAGGAAATTCCGGGCAGTATGGTAATATCCGCCCAGCTAGCGAAGACCCGTATGGAGATCCGGCTGACCAACAGTACCGCTAGTAACGTCAAGCAGCAAAGCTGCAATTCGTAATTGATAATTTGTAATTCGTAATTACAATCAGTGAAAGCTTGAACTCATCACTGATAATTCTGGTCAAGTAAAAATCAGTTTTTTTACTTGACCACTTTTTATTAGATTGGTATAACCTGGTGTCAAATATCTTGCATTGTTGGTGGTTGTTTAAAGCGACTCAAAGCGGCTGAGAGTTTATTCTAGCAAGGTCAAGTAGAAGAAACTCAGGCTTTATTTCATCATTGTAAATTACCTACGTTAACAGGAAATTTGTATAAAATGAAACATTTTACAAAAACATTATATAGTAAACTTCTGCATCTATTTCACCAGGTAATGGGAATTACCATTTCCCGTAATCCAAATTCAAAGGAAACTAATGTTGTTGATGAAGAATCTCTAAAAGACCCAACTACTCAATTATCAAAGCAAATTCCTCTTCAAGACAGAGTTAATAAAGATGAGCAAAATTTACTATTAAATTACCAGTATTCAGCAAAACCTCGGCAATTCAAAAAAGCTTCTTTATTTCCTGATAGTAAGACTAATGTTGCTGCCTTGTCGCTAGTTTTGTATGGAGTTGCTGAAGTCTTATCTCAAAAAATGAATCTGTCATGGAATCAAGTAAATAATACTTTTAGTTACGAAAAAGAAGCTAAAACTGGAAAAGGAAAAATCTTTTATTATGTAACAGATAATCCCGAAACTCCACAACCAGAAACTCTGGCAGAAGAGGCAGCTTTAGTTGTTATAGACCAATTTGATCCAAGAGCCTGTGCTATTCACCTGATTTACTGTGCCTTAGTAGCTAGCCTAGATAAACCTTGGTCAGGCAATTTTGTCATTGATGATAAGCAACTACTTGAATACACAGGGCTTATTAAACGCAGGGACTTATGCAAGCATGAAAAATTGAGTATTTTGTACGACTTGTTACGGCAACCTGCTCAGGTACTAGCTTGTATTGCATCGCCTAAACAGGGGAAAGTAGGAGCTTTTACTGTTGCTGATTTAAAGATTTGGGATGTTAGCATAATACGAGATTTTGAAACAGATAAAGCTGGCAATAACAAGCTAGTGGGTTTAAAGGTGATCGGTCAAGCTGGAGTATGGACAAAATACTTCCTCAACAAATCTAAAAACCACTACCAGACTGGAATTATTACCAAGAAAACCGTACAGAAACTATTTAGTATTGGTAAACAAAATGCTGGCGCGGCTAGAATGCTAGTTTGGCTAACCTTCCAAATCCAACCGGAATTCCAGGATTGTGTAATGGGCAAGACTCTGATGGAGATTGCCTACGGTGCAGACAAAGTATCAACAGCAGAGCAAGACAGACAGCTTAGACGGCAAATGGCTGATGATTTGGAAACTGATTTGAAAGTTGTCAAAGAAGCCGGATGGCAAGCAGAACTGGAAACAGGCCCAGCTTGGTTAACAAGCAGCACAAGCGCTAAAAGACCTATAGGTTACTGGAATCAAATACTCAATTCTAGATGGCGTTTTCATTTACCAGCAGAAGTACAGGAACGCTTGACTCTGGACTCGAATCAGCTAAGTGCAAACAATATCCAGCCTGTATCAGGTAATGTGATCAGAGAAGCAAGAAAAGCAAAAGGCTGGTCTAGAGCATTTTTCGCTACAACGATGGGGAAAAGCGTTTCCTGGGTTGATGCAGTCGAGACGGGTACACGTCAAGTTTCTCAAAAGGACTTGCCCAAGTTACTCAATACACTAGAACTACACCTTAACAGGTATTGATTTGAACTAAACTTTTCTTGTTTCTCTGAGGTAATTTTTGCTACGTATTATTACTCATTGCAACTGCGTCGGGAGGGGGGTTAGGTTTTTCGTGGGTTTTTCCATGACGTGAAAAGTCAGTGTTTATGTAAGGTTTCGGCAGAAGGCAGTATTCGTCCTGCCTCCTGCCTCTCTTGTTAATATTTTCATAGACAGTATGAATTTCTCCTCGCTATGTTACGACTAACAGAAGTAAAGCTCCCGCTTGATCATCCTGAAGATGAGATCAAGACTGCTATCCTCAAAAAGCTGCAAATCACGCCCCAAGAATTGATCAACTATTCCATCTTCAAGCGTAGCTACGATGCCCGTAAGAAAGGAGAGATCAGCCTTGTCTATATTCTGGATGTAGAAACGACTCACGAGACTCATTTACTCAAGCGCCTGAAAAAAGATCCTCATGTGATTGCCACGCCAGACATGAGTTATCGCCCAGTGGCACAAGCACCTAGCAATTTGGCAATTCGCCCCATCATCATTGGTACAGGGCCTAGCGGCTTGTTTGCAGGGTTGATGCTCGCGCAAATGGGCTTTTGTCCCATCATTTTAGAACGTGGCAAACAAGTTCGCGATCGCACCGTTGATACCTTTAACTTTTGGAAGAAAAAATCAGACTTCAACCCAGAATCCAATGTCCAGTTTGGCGAAGGTGGTGCGGGTACATTCTCCGATGGCAAACTCTATAGTCAAGTCAAAGATCCTCAGCATTATGGGCGCAAGGTACTAACCGAACTTGTCAATGCGGGAGCCTCACCGGAAATACTCTATATCAACAAACCCCACATCGGCACTTTCAAACTGGTGGGAATCGTCCAAAGTATGCGTGCCAAAATCGAATCCCTCGGTGGTGAAATTCGTTTTCAAAGCCGGGTGGAAGATATCAACATCGAAAATGGACAGGTGCGGGGAGTTACCCTCGCCAGTGGGGAATATATCGCCAGCGATTATGTAGTTCTAGCGGTAGGTCACAGCGCCCGCGATACCTTCCAAATGCTATTTAATCGTGGAGTTTACATCGAGCCGAAACCTTTTTCCATCGGCTTTCGCATCGAACATCCCCAGTCTCTGATCGACCAATGTCGTTTCGGCACTCAGGCGGGTCATAAGATTTTAGGTGCTGCCGATTACAAACTGGTTCACCACTGCCGAAATGGTCGTTCCGTGTATAGTTTCTGTATGTGTCCGGGGGGCTTGGTAGTTGCAGCTGCATCAGAGCCGGGGCGACTTGTCACCAATGGGATGAGCCAATACTCTCGCAATGAGCGCAATGCCAATAGTGCGATCGTTGTGGGCATCACACCCGAAGATTATCCGGGAAATGCGTTAGCAGGAATTGACTTCCAACGGCGCTTGGAAGAACGGGCTTTTGAGTTGGGCGGTGGGACTTATGAAGCGCCAGGGCAGTTAGTGGGTGACTTTCTTAACCATCGCCCTTCGACAGCATTTGGCACAGTTAAGCCATCTTATACACCTGGGGTACATTTGGCTGATTTGAGTCAGAGTTTACCAGATTATGCGATCGCCGCCATCCGTGAAGCACTTCCCGCTTTTGACAAACAAATTAAGGGATTTGCGATGGATGATGCCGTGTTGACTGGGGTAGAAACCCGCACATCATCACCAATTCGGATTAAACGCCAAGAAGATTATCAGAGTTTAAATACAGTCGGTCTTTATCCGGCTGGTGAAGGCGCGGGATACGCAGGTGGAATTCTCTCGGCTGGTATCGATGGTATTAAAGTGGCGGAGGCGGTTGCTTTAAGTATTTTGAGGAATGTGAGTTTGTAGTTAGCACAAAGCGTGCTTAAAATTCCCGGAATAAAGTCTTTACTAAGAACTTATTTACCCCTCTCTGCTCAGGAAAAATTGTCAGACTGACCACGCAAGATACTAAAATTTAGTTATCAATAAAAACATAATGTCTGATATTCGCCATTTTTCTGGGGCTTGGCAAACCCATTAGTTAGATTCTGATTAATCTTTGAACATGGTTGTTGACAAAAATCGAGAAGCATTCATTCCTTATACTCGCAGCGATATTATCAAACTTTGCCTGCAAGACGATCAACTGAATGAGGCTGATGCCACAAAATTTCAAGATTTCTGCAAAATCCTCACTGCATACTATCACTTTCGCTTCCATAAAACCTTAGAAATTATCAAAGATAATTATGTACCCTTTAACCCCAATGAAGATATTCAACCAATAACTCCACCAACCTTCGAGCAATATGATGAAATGGAGTTAAATGTAGTTGATGCCTTTCAGCATCTTGTCGAAAGAGCAAATTATATTCTTTTGCCTGAATCGATTGTCAAACGCTCGTTGGCAACGAAATCTCTAATTGATTTGAAAACTCAAGTGGATTTTGACGATTTTGACCGCTTTATTTGTTACTACCGGGGTGATAGTTATAAAAAAATTTTGGAAAAAAAGTTCTTCTTTTGGCGAGAAGAAAAGACTATTGATATCTTGGAACGGATTGTTTTATTTGTCAAGTTCAAAGAAGCGGCTTACTTTCGTGCAAAAAAACCCAACATCCAAAATTTGAAATTCATTCCCGGTAAGATGTATGTTTACTGCTACAAAAATATTCCCAAGCTAGATATTGACTTACTCTTCCCCAATGTGAAAACGAGTATGACCTGGAAAGATCGCTTACTATTTGGAATTCCTGCTGTTGGTGCAGCAATTCCTTTGATATTAAGAACATTGCCGAATTTATTATTGCTGGTTGCTGCAATTTTGCTAGTACTAAATGTGTCATTTATAATTGAATTATTAAATGTCGAGTTGGAGCAAGTCAGAAATTTTATGCCAGTTTTGGTGGCAACTTTATCATTAACTATATCTTTGGGTGGATTTGCCTTTAAGCAATACACTAATTACAAAAATAAAAAAATTAAATTCCAAAAAACAGTTACTGATACGTTATTTTTCCAGAATTTAGCTAACAATACCAGTGTTTTTCAAATGTTTATTGAATTGGCAGAAGAATGTAAGGAAATTATTTTGACATACTATCACTTACTTACCAGCCCTACACCGTTAAGCCCTGAACAATTAGATTCTCGCATCGAAACTTGGATGGAGAATAAATTGGGCACAAAGATTAACTTTGATATTCAAGGCCCTCTAAGCAATCTAGAAGATATTCGTGGTCAAGTAATTCCAAACAGCGAAACAACAGACAATGTACGAGACATCCCTTTACTAACCTATAATCAGCAGGGAGCGTGTCAAGTTCTCCCCTTGGATGATGCAAAAGCAGTGATTGATTATGTTTGGGATAATGCCTTTCAATATAACGGGATAATCTTGTAGGCAAACGGACTAGGGTTTCGATAACACAAAAACCAGTTTTTGAAGAAAGACTAGAAACAAATTTGCTTACTTCTACTACTTTTATTTACCCACACAAAAAGCTTTTTAACTACTTAATCGCCTAACTTGTTGTTTGCTCGTTTCCAATTTGGAGGCATTGCTGAACAATTTCTCTTATGATTGCAAAATCTGCTCGATTCTATCTTAGTACAACTCATATTTTATTAACTGACAGGGCAACGTTCCATTATACACCGCAATTCGCTGGGATGATTTTAGTCCAATCGATTGAGACAGTTCCTTGTTGCCACTCAGGACAAACGCAGTCCACCCTTTGAAGCGTTGTTTCATACTAAGGCTCGATTATATTTTCATCGCGATCGCTTCCCCAAATAGGCGCAGTCAGGGCGTCTCGCTGGCTGTCCCTAGCTTCTTCAAGCAACTTCTCTAAAAGGGACAGATCAAAATCGAGCCAAGTTTCAAATCCAAAGCGACCTGCTAAAGCAGCGCTTGCGCGATCGCGAAATAGCCATGTCAATTCTAATATCAAGCCCCACCTAGATACTTTCGAGGTAGGGCTTTTGTTTTTATGGCTGGAGTCGATATGCAATCATGTATCAAGCGCGATGGCGTACACGCCCTTTCCGGTGGCGATCGCAGTGGGGAATTTATCCGATTGTTAAAGCTGGTTCTTTACAGAAGTTAAATAGGGCTGACTCAGTTTCTGATTCATCTTCAAATACAGCAGAGATGTACCATTCACAGGGCGAACCATTCGTATATTCAGCCCAAGCAATTGTTGCTGTTTCACCTGATGGAATCCCTGACTCACCCAAGTTAAATGAAGCCCACTCTTCATCATCGACAGATACCCACAACTCTGTAATTGTCAGTTCAGTTTTATTGGTAACGGTAAAGGTGAATTGGTCTGACATAAATAGCCTTTTAGCAATAAATAAATTGCAGATTGTCAATCACAGATTATACTGGCACTTTTTTAAAGCATTTGCGATCTTAAGTGTCAGAATCTATGCTAAGAGTTGGGTTGAAGTTTTTTTTAGCTCAACTTAAATTTATGAAAGAGAATTAAAAATTTCACTGACTGATATGAGTCTATTAAGATAGCCAATGCTACACAAGAGCGGATTTAGGTCGCGGCTCTCACAAACCCCGACAATACACGACATCCCCAGTGTCACTAAATTTTCAGGCAATGTATTTTTTACTGAGCAGAAGTAGTTGAGAGCGATCGCTTTAAACATACTACAAACCGGAAATCGCAAAATCTGAGCAATTCTGTCTTAATACAGTTTTGTGTAAAAGCGTAGCGTTTTTAATGCAGGGGGATGCATTGGCATTGCAGGGGGATGCATTGGCATTGCATTTAGACGCATTAACATTGTATCGGGATGCATTGGCATTGCAGGGGGATGCATTAACATTGTATTGGGATGCATTGGCATTGCAAGGTATTGCCAAATTTAATTCGCGACAAATTAATGAAATGCTGTACTTAGTACAGTTCATATTTCATTAGCTGACAGGGCAGGGTTCCGTTGTAGACCGCAATTCGCTGGGATGATTTTAGTCCAATCGATTGAGACAGTTCCTTGTTGCCACTCAGGACAAACGCAGTCCACCCTTTGAAGCGTTGTTTGAGTACATCGCCCAAAAGTTTGTAGAACGCCCCTAAATCACTATCTCGCCCCAACCGTTCGCCATAAGGTGGATTGCAGAATAAAACCCCACTGTCTGCGGGAGCGACAACATTGGCAAGCTCCATTTGAGAAAACCATACATGGTTATCAACGCCGCAGTTTTGAGCATTGTTAATCGCTTGCTCGATTATATTTTCATCGCGATCGCTTCCCCAAATAGGCGCGCGCAGGGTATCCAGTTGGCTATCCTTAGCTTCTTGCAGCAGCTTTTCTAAAAGGGATAAATCAAAATCGAGCCAATTTTCAAATCCAAAGCATTCACGAAACAGCCCTGGTGCTATATTCAGTGCCTTTAAGCTAGCTTCCAGGGGTAAAGTGCCAGATCCACAGAGAGGGTCGTAGAACATTTGGTCTGGCTGCCAACTTGAAAGTTGAATGAGGGCAGCAGCTAGAGATTCCTTTAGAGGGGCTGCTCCAACCGCAGGGCGGTAGCCTCGGCGATGCAGACTATTTCCAGAACTGTCGAGTTTAACGGTACAACTATCGCGTTCAATATGAACATTGATCCGCACATCTGGTTCATGAAGCTCTACATTTGAACGTTCGCCCAGATTTTCTTTCTGCTGGTCAACGATCGCATTTTTAACCTGGAGAGATGTGAAGTGGCTGTGGTTGAGGCGATCGTTTTTGCCCGTGACATTCACCGCCAGCGTCATGTCTGGCGTGAGATAGTTTTGCCAATCGATAGTCTGGATACCGCGATAGAGATCCTTGGCATCAAGGCAAGGAAACTCATGGATATTCACCAAGATTCGGAACGGCAGCCTAGCCCAGATGTTGACGCGATAAAGTAGGGTGCGATCGCCCTCAAAGGCTACACCGCAAAACCCAGGCTCCACTGAATCAGCGCCCAGCTGCTCTAACTCCTGAGCCGCGAGGGTTTCTAATCCACGAGCAACCGTTGCAAAATACTGATTCATCCGTTAATCCAAAGCATTGTCTTCACTGCTGACCCATTGACGCACTTTAGCTTAACTCATATCTGGTGACATTCTCTGTTAAGTCTGCGATTATAATCTTTTAAGTAACTCAGCATAACTTGCCCCAGACAAAGAAAATCAAGCCGGAGTAAGGACACAGCAAATATTTGTGGAAAGAGATTATTATTTCTTCATTTTCAGTACTATCTTAAATCTAATTAACCCTGATAACATCAAGCTGAAATAGTGTTCAGGCACTTTGCAATACAACCCATTAATTAAAATACTCAGAGGGATAAACAATGACTTTCATATCTGATATTGTTCTGCTAAAAGACTTAACATCGTCATCATATAAGGATTTGGGCACGTTAAAAGCCGTACTTCCTGCAACGGTAAATCGTTTAACCAACCCGATGTTAGCAAGTATCTTTGGTAATGACCTGAAATTTGGTATTGCTTCCTTCAAGGATAAGCCAATACCCCCTTTTGGGGGTTACGCTGACTATGTATATAAACCAGAAGTCGCTTTGACAAATAATGTAACAACAATTAAAGACAAAATCTTTGACCTTGAAGCTTTTGGTGGTAATGATGGCCCCGAATCACAATTAGACGCACTCTTGTACGCAGCTTTAGATAGCGGTGGCAGTCTCGGTTACAGAGTCGGTTCATTGCGTGTTGTTATAATAGCCACCGATAGTATTTATCATGTTGCCGGCGATCGGGCAGCAGTTAGTCCAAGTGATACTATTGCCAATAATGGAGATGGTGTAATTGATCCTAATGAAGATTATCCAGAGATTGGACAAGTAAAAACTGCGCTAGAAGCAAATAACATTATTCCAATTTTTCTAACTACGAGTGATGTTGCAGTCGATTACGAGACACTAGTTACCCAGCTTGGTCGAGGTGGTGTACTGACTCTTGGTTCTAAAAGTGAGAATCTTGCTGACGCCATAAAAGAGGCAGTTGCTCGAGCCAGAAATGTGATAAGTACTGATGTTGTTACGACAAATGGAAACGATACCTTTAGTAGGGGGGATTTTTCGGCTGGCAATAAGGTTATTTTTGCTGGGGATGGTGATGATAATATTTCGCTTTCTGGTGTTATTGGTAACCATTACATTGATGGGGGGGCAGGTTCTGACATTCTTATTGGTGGAGCTGGTGCAGACAGAATAGATGGGGGTAGTGGTGACGACAACCTTCTGGGAGGCAAGGGTAATGATATTCTTTTTGGCAGTAGTGGAAAAGATATTCTGATCGGGAACAAAGGCAACGATTACCTACAGGGAGATAGTGGGGACGACTTCTTAAAAGGAGGCGGTGGTTCAGATAAGTTTGCATTTGCAACAGGATCAAGGTTTGATATTAAGGAACTGGGAGTTGATATTATTGGTGACTTCACTCCTAAGCAAGACAAGATCCAACTATCTAAATCTACCTTTACCGCTCTAAGTAACTCAGTCTTCCCAACTGAATTAAATTCCGCAGACTTTGCCACAGTGACGAACGATACTTTAGCAGCAAGTAGTAGTGCGGTGATTGTTTATAATAGCGCAAATGGTAGTCTCTTTTATAACCCCAATGGTTCGGCAGATGATTTTGCTGATATAAATTCTGGGGGGGGTAAATTTGCTCAATTGGGTGCTAGCTCCTTTCTTGCTCTAACTACCGCTAGTTTTGAGATAGTTTGTTAAGGAGGCAGAGATGCTGTCAGACAAACGAATTGAACTGAGATTAATCTATAATTTTCTAAAATCAATCATTGTCTGGCGATAAGCATCTGGCAAACCTGTATCAAAACACTTACCTTTAACAACGTATCCTGTCATTCTCTCTTCTTGACGTAATCTATCAAGACAAGATGTTAACTGAAATTCGCCTCGTTCTCGGAAATTTTGGTTGATGTGTTCTGCTAAAAAGTCAAAAATTTTTGGTGTTAGTAAATACAAACCAAATATACATAAAAACTCATTTTCTGCCATTCCTTGTACATGCAAATGTTGTTGTGCATACTCAATGGTAGGTTTTTCATAGAGTTGTGTAACTTCCAGAATTGAGTTTAACTCTTGCCAAACTCCTGTTACACATCCAGATGTATCAAGAAGTTCTGCTGGCTTTGTAATTAAGCTCACAACGCTTTGATTAACTTGTTCATAAACATCTAAAATTTGACTAGCACAAGATTTGTCAATATCAGATGCATAAATGTGGTCGCCTAACATTAGCAAAAACGGTTCATCTTGCACCCAATCTTTGGCACAAAATACCGCATGACCATAGCCTAATTGCTCCTCCTGCAATAATATGGTAATTCTGCTACCTAAATCTTCAAGATATTGGCTATATTCTTGATTTTGCGGTGAAAGTTTATTTAAAAGTTCTTTTTTAGGTGGTTTTTTCAAGAAATCTTCAAATATTTCTTTATCATCCGGCTGTATCACAATCCCCACTTCTGTAATTCCAGCACTAATTGCCTCTTCAATAATTGCTAAAATCACGGGTTTTGCCCTACCATCTCGATCAATAATCGGAAAAAGTTCTTTTTTCAGAACTTTAGTAGCTGGAAACAACCGAGTCCCAAAACCAGCTACCGGAATCACAGCTTTTCTAACTTTATTTTTTTGCATAAGCAGTTTATCACCCCAATTTTTCAAACAATTTTGCTAACACCACATTAGAAAACAAAAACCCTTGGGGATCAATCAAACGCAACCTTCCCTCTGCAACTTCCCCCCAACCTTTCTCAAAATATCCTTGCAAACACCAGCAAATCTCCTCCACCTTCTCTTCCCCAAACTCCTTTGCCAACGCCGCCAAACTCACACCCTCCGCCAAACGCAACCCCAACATTAACGTTTCTAACAATACTTCCTTTGGGGGAGTCAGATCACAATCAATCACACCGCCAGATTCCACCCACTGGTAATACTCCCTAGTTTTACGCGGACGAGTGAAGCGTTTTTTGTCAACATAACTCGCCGCACCCATACCAAAGCCATAGTAAGGGCGGTTTTCCCAATAGACTCGATTATGCCGACACTGATGACCAGGTTGAGCATAATTAGAAATTTCATAATGCTCATAACCTGCACTAGTCAAAACCTGTTGCCCCATCTGGTACATTTTGACTGTGGCTTCATCCGTGGGCAAAGGGGTATCGCCAGGTTTGTAGTAACGACCAAAAGCTGTACCTGGTTCGATGGTAAGATCATAAATAGAAATGTGAGTGGGTACAAGTCCTATCGCTTTTGCTAGAGAATCTTGCCATTGATCCAAAGACTGATGCGGCAACCCGGAAATTAAGTCTAAGCTAAATTCGGGAATCTCAACTTGGTGGATTAGTTCCACAGCTGCGAAAATATCTTCAACTGAGTGCGATCGCCCCGCCCTTTGCAATAATTCTGCTTGAAAGGCTTGTACACCTAAACTTACCCGGTTCACGCCTATACTCCGATAGCCTGCTATATGGGCTAAATCAAAGGTGCCTGGGTCTATTTCCATAGAAATTTCTGCCCCAGACGCAATACCAAAATGCTTCTCTAGCTCTGTTACTATCCGTTGTAACTGCTCTACTGATAGCAGCGAAGGAGTACCACCACCGAAGAAAATTGTCTTCAGGGGTTGACCAAATGCAGGTGTAATGGCAATTTCTTGACATAGCACCTCAACATATTGGGAAATAGTACCAGATGTTTCGCCCCGCAAGCGATCGCCCACAACAGACACCGGGAAATCACAATAAAAACACCGCCGTCTGCAAAAGGGAATATGCACATACGCAGAACTCGCAATTCCAGAAATACTAAATTTTTGACTCATTTTGAGAAAAGATTAAGTTAAGCGAACTGCGAATTAGAGACAATGAAAATAAGTAGAATATTACAAGTTTTTGTCGTTTTACAACGAAACAATGAAAAATATGAAGATAAAAGCCATTAGTTATAATAATTGCAGATATTGCCCTACTAAACCCTTAGTGTAAGTCAATATTGATGAGTTTATCTTACCGATGAAATAAAAAATACTTAACTTTATCGGTTAACACAGTTGCAGGAAAACAAGACAACCATGCTTGACGCCATTATTATTTTCTCATTTATCCTAGCAGCGTCGGGAATAGCGTTCTACAGCATTGAACTACTACCCAATGGCACGCTAGATCAGGTAACAAATGTTGAAGCTTTACGCTTAGTTGTTGCCGTCTTTGCCGCTATTATTGGTGGTGCGATCGGGCTGAGTTTCCAGACGACATATCGTCGCCTAGAATCACAAATCAAAGAAATGCCTCTGGAAGTGATCTTAACTCGTGCGATCGGCTTAGTGATTGGGCTATTACTAGCTAACCTCATGCTAGCCCCACTATTTTTACTACCTATACCGGCAGATTTTGGATTTATTAAGCCACTAGTGGCAGTTGTCGGCAGTATTATCCTCTCCGTCACTGGGATGAATTTGGCAGATACCCACGGGCGAGGCTTATTGCGCTTCATTAATCCCAACACCGTCGAATCAATGGTAGTGGAAGGAACGCTAAAACCCGCTAATACCAAAGTTTTAGACACCAGCTGCATTATCGATGGTCGCATTGAAGCGTTACTAGAAACAGGGTTTTTGGAAGGGCAAATTCTTGTACCGCAGTTTGTCTTGCAAGAACTTCAACAAGTAGCAGATGCTAGTAAAGACCAAAAGCGGGTGCGGGGAAGACGAGGACTAGAAATTCTCAACCGCATTAAAGAAGAATATTCTGATCGCATCCTGATTAATGCAGTTGACTACGAAGATATTCCCACAGTGGATGCCAAGTTAGTGCGTTTCGCTCAAGAAATTAGCGGCACACTGCTAACCAACGACTACAACTTGTCTAAAGTCGCCAGCGTTCAGAAAGTACCTGTTTTAAATGTGAATGATTTAGTAAACGCCGTTCGTCCTAGTTATTTACCTGGCGACAACCTTGATTTGAAAATTCTCAAGGAAGGCAAAGAACCCAGTCAAGGTATTGGCTACCTAGATGACGGCACAATGGTTGTTGTTGAAGAAGGTAGTAGTTATGTGGGTGGTGAATTGCGGGTGGTAGTCACCAGTGCTTTGCAAACCACCGCAGGAAGAATGATTTTTGCCAAACCCCAAGCTTCTGCATTGGCGTGAGGGAAATGCCAGGTGCAATTAGAGTTAATTGTGCGTACGCGCAGCGTCGGCGCAGCCATCGGTGCAGGTTGACTGCACCGATTTTGTATAGGGTGAAATATCAAAAGGGTAACAAGTGGATTTTTGTCTGTTCTGAATGTTGGCCTTCTATTAGTGAAAACAACCCATTTTATGTTGACGGTGGAACGTGAAAAGCTCAAAAAACTAGATGTCTGGAATCATAACTAATCAAGCGGACATGATACAATTATCCAGACAAAATATTACTTAAATTGGCGTTGAATCCCTGGTATACTAACTCGTAACTCTAATCAGTTCCACCCCAACTCCACGCTGGATTGCCATTATTTAAACTCTTCTTAAGAACGATCAGAGGATAGTCATTAGCGTCGTGCCCGCCAGCCAAATCCAGGATGAAGTAAACCTTACCTTTGAAAAAATGCGTCCGTAAATAATTGGTGTTTCCAGAGTAGTCTTTGCCATCAACCTTTGTTATTCCAGCAGATGCCAAACATTTGGCATATTTTGGCTTTAGCTTACCAACCCATGTAACGCTAAATCTATTACTACCATTGACAGAGATATTACTTGCGTATGCACTCAGGTCAACAGAGCCATCTGTCGCAAAACCACCTTCTTGATAAGGACGAGCTTTTTCAGTAACTATAACTTTGTCTGGACAGCTTTGTTTGCGATCGCTTTCGCTATGAACTTTTAGCTCAATAGTTTGTGACTCTTGTTGGGCTTGGACGCTCAAGCTAGACAGTAGGGAAAGTAAACTAATACTTGCACCTATAATTAGATGCTTCAAGGAAATGATACTCATATTAAATAATGATTCCAATGGGACAAGTTGAGGAAGCTCAAAAATAAATTATCAAAGCTGTTATCAACTTTTTTGTCCAAATTTTGTCAGTAGTTGCATAAAAAATATTATCCAAGCACAACCAAATATTCAGCTATAATCCCAGCGCTATCAACGTCGTTTCTCCAACCCTACCATCTACACTTAAACGCTTTGTTGCTTCTTGGAACTGCTTAACTGCATTTTCAGTAGCAACATCAAAAATTCCAGTGACTTTAATATCTATTTTCGCTATTTTAGCATTTAGCAATGCTGCTTGCACTTTTTTGACATCATCGCCCTGCATAGGTGGGTTTGTTAATCCTAATGTCCTAACAGGAATAGCTCTAAAGCCCTCAGCAGGTGAATTTGCCAGTCGTGCTTCAGTCTGAGGCCCATAATCACCATCTTCAAGAATGCGATCTTTGGGATTAAACTGATTCCACAATTTCTGAAAAGCTGTGATGCCAATTTTGCCTAAATCTCTGCGAGTAGCAGCAGGAAATTTGTAGTCATAGTGAGGAAAGTCAAAATCTCGACCAAGCCTATACCAATTGTGCCGTTCAAAAAACTGTTGCCAATCATCAGCATGTTCTACATCCAATGCTAAACCGCCTTCATGATTACTAGAACCAGGATAAGCAGCAGCAGTAATTCCACACAGATTCCTCTCATACTGTTTACGTATAAGATACTGCTGGGCAACCGTTCGATAAGCTGAGTTAACAACGAGTTGTTTTCCACGTTCTTTAATCGCCAAACGTAGTGACTGTTTAGCAGCAGGTTGCAGATATGGGTTAATCTGATCACCTGACACATCTACGTCTAGATCGTCAAAATTGACAAGTAAATTCGGAACAATTGTGTTGATTACAGCAATAATCTGCAAATTGAGACCCTTGCTCAAACCAGTATCGCACTTATTAATAATATCTTCAACGTTTGTCATACTTAATTCTTATGCAAAACTTTTCAAGAGAGGAGTTTATAGTATAAGACTCATATTTGATTGCGTGAAAAAAACTCAGTATACCTTTATTCCTTCTTCCTAGTATTGAGCGATGCACTGAGCGCAGTCGTTGTGTCCCCAGTCTCTACGAGTAATTCACCGAATCAAATCGGATTGCTATAGATAGCAATCCTAAGTCATTCGTGAAAAAAATCTATTGCCTATTGCCTATTACCTGCCTCTACAACTAATTTTACAACCAAATAAGATTGCTATATCAGGTTATGGATTATTATCTCAAAATGGATTTTATGGAAAACCTAAAAAGCTCTCTGTGTAAGGGGTAGGACTTACGCAAGATATCTCTGAAACCTCTAACCCTCATAAATCTCCAATGGCAAATTATCTGGATCTTTAAAGAAAGTAAATTTCTTAGCTGTAATCTCATCAACTCTGATATTTTCTACTTCAACATCATGAGATTTCAAGTAATCAACAGTTTGCTTTATATCATCAACTTCAAAAGCAAGATGTCTTAAACCACAAGCTTCTGGATTACTGACTCGTTCTGGAGGATTTAGGAAAGAGAATAGTTCTATTTGAGTATTTTCTGCAACTTTTAAATCTAATTTATAAGAATTTCTTTCGGCACGAAAAGTCTCTTGAATAATCGAAAAGCCTAAAACTTCTACATAAAATTTTTTTGAGCGAACGTAGTCAGAACAAATAATTGCTACATGATGAATACCAGTGGTTTTCATGTATACTTCTCAAGCTCCCAATCATTTACATTTAGCACTTTTAGCAGAATTTTACTAGTACACTGTAGCGGAAGTTTACCCACCTTTAAAGCAAAGTTGTTGCTTTTGGGGTGTGAGTTCTCGCTAGTATTCAAGTAGTTCAACTTCATTATCCATAACTACAACGCTCGTGAATGATTTTTCTATTTTAGTGGCAGAAGCCTTATTTCCTGTTACCTGCTATCAAATTTTGCTTGGAGTACAATCGTCTATCAGGAACACAAATTTAACTTAAATTTATATTTAATCAGCAAAAAGGCTTATTGCTTTCTCAAAACTTCATATTCAATAAGCAAAAAGGCATATTGCTTACTCAAAATGCTTAATTACTTTCTCAAACCCCAGTTTGCTTTCTCATTTCAGTAGATTTAGCAAGCAAAACGAGATATTGCTTTCTCAAACCCCAGTTTGCTTTCTCCTAAAGGTGTTTTCCGCAAGTAAAAAGAGATATCGCTTTCTCAAACCCCAGTTTGTTTATTTAAGTAATTTCCACATTCATTTTGGTATATCGTTGAGTCGTTGGCTTGCGATGCTTGCGGCGGGCGTAGCGATCGCTTCATTCAGCAAAAATCCTTCGATAGCTGGTTACTGTATATATTTAATACCTAAATATTACTTCAATCACGTATTTATATTTAATTTTTCAGCCGATTCACTTTATGTTTAATTAACTCCGCTAATGAAAAAACAGAAAAAATCTTAAGTAACTACGTGTAAATAAATTAAAATTTGTAGCATTGTGGCAGGATATGGGTGTCGATGAGGTAGCTCATTCCCATTGCTGGAGTTCATCTTCTGGTAGTGGTTCAAAGAAAGCATCGCCGAGTTGTCCTTTCAATAAACCAGGGGTGCGGGGTTGTGTACCTTCTTGACTTCAACCTAGCCGAAAGTAGTGAATTAGGTCATAAAGTTCTGCTAGTTTGTCTTCAGGAATGTCTTGCAATTCTTGGACAATCTTCTGGATCAGCACAAGTCAAACTCTTCGGTAGTTGTTAATCAATAAGTTAGAAATATGCAACTACTTTGTTGCTCAATTGAGGAATAAAATATTTTTTCTCGCTTTACGCTTTGGCGCGAAACTTTCATCTTGTTAATCAGCAACGCTGAATTTTTACTATTCCTGTAAAACGGTCTTTGATACAATCCTAGTTTTCTTCAGGTCAGCTTCGGAAAGTTCTTCTCCAGCTTGCAAGCGAGTGGCAGAAGTTTGCAACACTGTCGCCGCCCCTTTATCTCCTATTTGTAAAGCGGTTTTGGCTGCTGTTTGTAGCATTGTGGCTGCACCAGTGCGATCGCCTTGTTGCAATTTCGCCTCGGCTAACTGGGTTTGGCGATACTTTGCTAATGCTAAAATAGACTGTTGTACCTGGGGATTAGAATCTGGTTGATACGCCCGCACTACATCTGCATACACTGGCACGAGAAGCGAAAGTAAGCCTTGTTCGTTAACCAACGGGTCATCATAACGGATTTGCAGATGCGCGATCGCTTGTTTACCTTCTGGCAATTGTCCTAGATAAATGTTAGCCAAAACTACCCGTTCTACATCTTGCATCAAATCTCCCAAACGTACAGCGAAACGTCCATCAGCTTCGGCTTCCAATGGTAACTCGATTGTGTCTGGGGCAACTTGGGCAATGGGTTTCAATTCTGCTAGTCGGACATTGGGCATTAGAGATAACAGCAAGTAGGCATTAGTTAACCCAATCGACTCAATCCGTCCAAACAGTCGGCTAAACTGATCCACAGCTTGTTCAGGACGTTCAATATGAGCTAAAGTCCCACCACCGACATCAGCAATTTTTTCTAGCAAATCCTGATTCCAGCTATTGCCAAATCCGAAAGTGTTAATAGTTAGGTTCAGTTTGGCAGCCTTTTGGGCGAGTTGAAGACAGCGCTTATTGTCATCTCGCCCAATTTCCCACTTCCAAATCCGCAAACCGCTTTCACCATGTCCATCCGTTAGGAGAAACGCCTGGGAAACAGCGCCTCTTGTACCCTTCATCAGTTCTGTAATTCCCAGTTCCAAACCATCAGCGATGACTGTACCGCCGCTAGCGCTGAGTTTGCTTTTAATTTGAGATTTGATGCTTTCGGGGTCTTCGATGGTTTGGTTAGGGATAATCACTTCCGCAGAACCGGAAAAAGCGACAACTGAAATGCGATCGCCTACTTTCAACCGATCGATTAATCCTTCCACAGCTTGGATCACCGTTTTAATTGGTTGTCCATGCATGGAACCACTTCTATCCAAAATCAAGCAGAGATTAAGAGGCAGATTTTGGTCAAACTCACCAGCGAGCGCAAAAATCGTCATTGCTAGTTGACGTTGGCTACTTGTTTGAGCCACATCAACATTATTGTCATTTAACGCCGAGAGCAATTTAACTTTCATCTAAACCTGAGTTTACTGAGGAGGGGTATCTTGCAAAACTGTTTTGGAGACAATTCTGGTTTTCTTGCGATCGCTTTCAGATAAATCTCCACCAGATTGTAGCTGGGTGGCAGAAGTTTGCAACACCGTTGCTGCACCAGTATCTCCCATTTGCAAGGCAGTTTTAGCAGCCGTTTGTAACATCGTCGCCGCACCAGAGCGATCGCCCTGTTGCAATTTCGTCTCGGCTAGCTGGGTTTGGCGATACTTAGCTAATGCCAAAATAGAATGCTGCACCTGGGGATTCGGGTCTGCTTGATAATTTTTGACTACATGGGCATAAACGGGGATATTTGGTGTAACTAAACCTACCTTGTTGGCGGCTGGGTCATCGTAGCGGACTTGCACATGAGCGATCGCTTGTTCACCTGTTGGCAATTGTCCCAAATAAATATTAGCTAAGATTACCCGTTCTGCATCTTTCATTAAATCTCCCAACCGTACAGCGAAACGTCCATCAGCTTCTTGTTGCAGTGGTAACTCAATTGTGTCTGGGGAAACTTGGGCCACAGGTTTGAGTTCTGCTAGCCGGACATTAGGCATCAGGGAGAATAACAGATAAGCATTAGTCAATCCCACCGTTTGAATACGGCTAAACAGGCGATTAAACTCTTCCACTGCCTGTTCGGGTTTTTGAATATAAGATAAAGTACCTAAGCCAGCATCGGCAATTTTTTCTAAAACATCTTGGTTCCAGTTGTCACCAAATCCCAAAGTATTTAAAGTCAAATTATAGCTAGCAGCCAATTGGGCGAATTTCAAACAGCGATTGTTATCACCATGTTCATTTTCCCCATCGGTTAATAAGAAGGCTTGGGAAACAGTATCTTTTTTACCCTTCGCCAGCTCCTCAATTCCCAACCGCAGTCCTTCATCAATCGCAGTTCCACCATCGGCGGCGAGGCGATTAATTTGCTGTTTGATTTTTTCTGGATCTTCAACACTTTGACTAGGTACTAAGACTTTGGCACGGTGATCAAAAACTACAACACTGAGGCGATCGCCGGGATTAAGTCTATCTACCAGACGATTCGCTGCTTTTTTGACCGTTTCTAGCGATCGCCCACTCATAGAACCACTATGATCGAGAATTAAGCATAAATTCAGGGGCACATTGCGGTCTTGATTTTCTGCGATCGCGGAAATCGAAATTCCCAACTGACGTTGACTGTTCAGTTGATTTGCGTCCAAATTACCATCATTCAAGGCAGGGTGCAAATTAACCTTCATAACTCAAAGTCCCTATTCCGGATATACATACTAAAAAATAACTTCAAAGCACCACTTTAGCTCTACGGAAAACCTATCCAACACAAATACACTAATATAATCAGAATATCTTAGAAGCCAAGCATTGGCAGATGCAAAGCCGCCTTCAGCATTAGGGAGAAATCCGCACCTTGAGGGAAGCGTGCATCGCGCTAGGATGTATTACAGTTAACGGCATAGTTTCAGGCGATCAGTTGCTATGGACATTTCCCCAATCAAGGCTGTTCAAGCCCCATATTACGGCGATAACTTTTACCGGACACCACCGCCAGATTTACCTTCCCTCTTATTGAAGGAGCGAATTGTCTATATTGGGATGCCACTGGTACCTGCTGTCACGGAATTAATCGTGGCCGAATTGCTGTTTTTGCAATCCGACGACCCCGAAAAACCGATTAAAATTTATATCAATTCTACCGGCACTTCCGGTTACAGTGGCGAACCCATTGGCTTTGAAACCGAAGCCTTCGCCATTTATGACACCATGAAATATATCAAGCCTCCGATCCACACCATCTGCGTCGGTTCCGCAATGGGTATGTCAGCGATGCTCCTCAGTGCTGGTACAAAAGGTTGCCGCGCTAGTTTGCCTCACTCCTCGATTATCCTGCATCAGCCCAAGAGCTACGCCCAAGGTCAAGCAACGGATATTCAAATTCGCGCCAGGGAAGTTTTGGTAAATAAAGGGGCGTTAGTTGATATCTTACATAACACCACTGGACAGCCCCCAGAAAAAATTATTAAAGACATGGATCGGCTGTTATATCTAACACCCTATGAAGCAAAGGAATACGGACTGATTGACAGAGTTTTTGAAAAAGAAGAACTCGCCAATCCCCCACTCCCTGCCAGTGTCCTTTAGTGAGTGCTGAGAGACGCGATTAATCGCGTCTTTACAGGAGTTATGAGTTATTCCTAACTCTCCTACCGTCCGCAAATTATTAAGAACGGAGTAAATTATGCCTATAGGCGTTCCTAAAGTTCCTTACCGGATGCCCGGTGGACAATATACAGATTGGATTAGCATCTACGATCGCCTTTACCGGGAACGGATTATTTTCTTGGGGCGAGATATTGATGATGAAATTGCTAATCAAATTATCGCTGTAATGCTGTATCTGGACTCAGATGATCCAGGTAAAGATATTTATTTATACATCAATTCCCCAGGTGGGATGGTTACATCTGGCATGGCTATTTTTGACACCATGCAACATATCAAATCAGATGTAGTGACTATTTGCGTAGGTTTAGCTGCTTCAATGGGGTCTTTCCTGCTGGCAGCTGGCACCAAGGGCAAACGGCTAGCATTGCCTCACTCACGGATTATGATTCACCAGCCTTCAGGTGGCACCCGTGGACAAGCAACCGATATCGAAATTGAAGCTAGAGAGATTCTGCGGATTCGTCACCAGCTCAATGGTATTTATGCCGATAAAACCGGTCAGACCATAGAAAAGATAGAAAAAGATATGGATCGTGACTTTTTCATGTCTGCCGAAGAAGCAAAACAATACGGTTTAATTGACCGTGTGATTGAAGACCGAACCTCGGTAATAACAGGGGAGTAGGGAGTAGGGAGTAGGGGGGATGAGGAAGCAGGAGAAGAATTCTAACTTCTAACTCCTGTACAGACGCGATTAATCGCGTCTCTAATCCCCACTCCCCATTCCCTTCCCCAAACAAACTGTAAACATTGAACTTAAAAATAGCAAATTAGCCCTTATTATTAATAGTTCAGGCGTGAAGCAGATAGCTGATAACCTCTTGCTGGATATTCGATAGCTCATAGCTCAAGATGGATCTTGGAGATTGCTACCGTTTACTAGGTTTGAGATCGGGAGCTTCTTTTGCTGACATCAAAGCGTCTTACCGACGATTGGCGCAGCAATATCATCCCGATATCAACCCAGATGACAACAAAGCCAAAGATAAGTTTATTGCGTTGACAGAGGCGTACAAACTCCTGCTGACGGTGGTACTGCCAGAGGAAACTGTGACATATTCAACTCAGGTGTCAACATATGGTGTGCGTGATGACGCTAAGGCAACGCATAGGCAGAAAACACCGACAACAACGGTGACAAGCCAAGAACCAGGGAAACCAAAGCCGCCTAATGTATTGGAAATAGAAGAACGGCTGAAGTGGAAGACTTACGATCAATTGCAGCGATTTTTGCAAGAAAGACGATTTCCGCAAGCGATCGCTCTGGCGGAAGCTTTAGCAGCTCGTTTGTCAACAGATGCAGAAGTCCGTCAATGGCTAGCGATCGCCTATCAAATTTGGGGACGGGCGCTAATTTCCGAAAAACAACTACTCAAAGCCAGAATTTATCTCAAAAAAGCCTTGAAAACAGACCCACATAATAAAAGTCTCTGGTATGAAGTCCAGCGCGATTTCCAGCGCTTGGAGCAAATTTTTTAAAGATTCAAAATTAGCCTTTTCAAGACGGATAAAATTTTTGGACAAGAATTCTTCTTATTTTTGTGTTATCTGCGACTAATACAGTTAAATAAATTCCCCAAAAAATGCTGATTCACCTTGAAAGGGCTGGTTCTGAGTATAAAACTTTTACTAAAAACCTTGATTTTAGGATTCTGTTAGAAAATAAACACTTTAATTATCGCTTTATTTACAGTTGAAAAATAGGCTCTCATTTTTATTTTTTCAGAGAAATTAAAGAGAGTTAATTACTTTAGATTTTTGTTACATATTTGGAAATTTTTCTGCCTATTTCCTATAAATAATTAATCTAGTAAATAAATATAAAATTAAATTTGGAAATCACTCATGGAGATCAGAACAATCACCAGGGTTGTCGGCCTATTCATCTCCACATCGCTAGCGTTTGCGACCGCCGCTCAGGCTGCGCCGTTCAACAGTCCGGGCTATCCAAACTATACCTACGAAGGTAAATACCCGGAGTCTACGCCCTGCCGTTACAACCTGTTGCAGAGCAAGAAAGCAACCTGGACTGGAAGCACCATCACACTGAAGTATTTCTACAGCGACGGCTGCGGTTCATTCGCGCGAATCGACAACGCGCCGCCCTACTGCAAGGTCTACCTCGATCGCACCCGCAGTAGTAACCCCAACCCCAGCAGCTGGGACTATGTTGGCGAGACCGTCGATCCGGGCATTAACTTTGCCTACACGAAGGTCGGCAATAACCTCAGTGGTCGCCTCTCCCGCGCTGCCCTAGTCTGCGGCACCGGAACCGTCGTCACCCGCACTAACTGGTACTAAGCGCGACTTTTCATCGGATGTGGAAAAGGGAGAGCGGTTCGCGAATTGTTACCGCTCATAAATTGGAAAGTCTGAGCGAAGATTTCCCTCGATTGGACTTTCCATAAAATCTAAAATTGGTACGCTCATCGTTGCCATCCGCGCAACACTGCTCCTAATGTAGCGATTCCCTCAACAATTTTCTGTGTTGGCTGAAAGCTAAAAGCTAACCTGATGGCATCATCACCCTGTCCATTGGTGTAGCAGCGAGTCCCTGGCAGAAAACTGATGCCCTGTTCATTGGCAGCAGTTAGGAGTGCTTTGGCGCTAATGTCTGGCGGCAATTTACACCAAACGAAAAAGCCACCATCTGGTCGCAAAGCAACTATATCACTGGGAAACTCTTGAGCGATCGCTTCTAACAACAAATTGCACTTATGCTTGTAGCAGGCAATTAACTCTTGAATGTGATTATCTAGTTTGCCTGTGGCACAATAGCGGGCGACCACATGACTGACAAATGGCCCCACAGGCCCCTCACTTTTGAACATTGCTAGCCGCTCAATAATCGCTGGATCGCCACAAGCCCATCCCAGGCGGATACCAGGCGCAATAATTTTCGAGAAGGTACTCACGTATAATACCCACCCCTCCTTGTCGAGGGTTGCCAGGGAGGGCACAGTTTCTCCTTGGAAGCGCAAATCGCTATAAGCATCGTCTTCTACTACCACCACGCCATATTCAGCCGCTAATGCTACCAGTTTTTGACGGCGAAATAACGGCATAGTAGTGCCTGTGGGATTGTGAAAGGTGGGGATGGTGTAAATAAACCGGGGCCGGATGCCCTGCTTCTTCAAGTCGCTCAAAGTTACTTCTAGAGCATCTACATCCATCCCCAACTCATCTACAGGAACGGTAATTATGCGTGCGCCAGCGTGGACAAATCTAACAACTACTCCCAGGAAGGTTGGGCCTTCCACAATTACCACATCACCAGGTTCGACAAACACATCTGGTAGCAAGCCCAGAATCTGACCAGAACCATAGCCAATGATCAGGCGATCGCGATCAGTAGTAATTCCTTTAGCCTGCAAGCGGAGGATAATTTGCTCGTATAGTTGAGCTGAAGGTGGGCCGTAATTGAGAGCGATCGGAGCCTCTTCTGCCAGCACAGTGGCACTTGCAGCAGCCAAGTGAGCGTGAGGAAAGAGAATTGGATCAGCTAGACCGTATGTAAAGCTGACAGTGGCGATTTTGGTTAACTCTGTACTATAGGTTGGTGGTGCGATGTTTCTAGCTCGTTCGGCGAATAAATCAGCAATTCGGTAAGCAGGGGTAGTGGCAGCCATAAAAAGTTCAAAATTGGAAGTCAGAATACAGAACACACAAGAAGGCAATTAGCGAAAAGTCAGATCGGAGGAAGCCTTTGATCTGTATAGCGATAGGGAGGAACGAGCATCCGCATGAGCATCACTTTTCAAGAAAGTAGGGGTCTTAAACTTTCGTTAGTCGCCCAGAATTCATGGTGGATTCTGGCTGCTGACGGATGTATTCTTCCTTATAACATGATCACAAGTATCGTGAATATTGACTGATAGAAGGGAATTACTACAGTGAAATTAATTAACCTCAAGTGGCAGCAGCTAATTCTAAGCTTAGGCTGTCTACTACTGATTATTGCCTGTAAAAGTTTCTATCCCACTACTAACCCAGATGCTAAACTTCTCAAGGTTGCTACAGACCCTACGTTTATCCCTTTTGAAATCCAAAGGGCTAGCGGGAACTTGGAAGGTTTTGATATTGATTTGATGAATGCGTTGGCGTCGCCCGCCGCAGGCATCCCTAAAGTAGCAGGTTTTGCAGTCCAGTTTGAAAGTCTGCCCTTTGAAGGCATGATCTCGACCTTGCAAGCCAAAAGAGTCGATGCAGCAATTAGTGGAATCACGATTACCGCCGAACGCCTGAAAACAATTGCTTTTTCACGACCTTATTTTAAAGCCGGACTAGCGATCGCTGTCCGCGAAGACAATCAAAATATTAAAGACTTCAATAGTCTCAAAGGTAAAAAAATCGCTGTACAAATTGGTTCCACTGGGGCAGATTTTGCCAAAACCATCCCCAACGCCAAAATTAGTACTTTTAATTCTGGGCCAGAATTTTTCCAAGACTTGCTCAATGGCAATGTTGATGCTGTCGTTAGCGATGCTTTCGCTACTTTGTATGCGATTAAAAATGGCAAACTCCAAGGCATCAGAGTTGTTGCCGACCTGCTCACCCAAGAATACTACGGGATTGCTACTCCTATTGACTCCCCCCATCTAGATGCAATTAACAAAGGTATAGCGACTTTGTTATCCAATGGCACTTACAAGCAAATTTATCTAAAATGGTTTAACGTTGACCCTCCGCAATTGCCAGATTCTTGACAATAGGGGATTGGGGATTGGGGAAGGAAGAGGGGGTAGACAAGGGAGAGACGAGAGACTTATTCAATAATTCCCCCTTGTCCTCTTGTCCCTTTGTCCCCTTGTCCTCCTATGCCCCATTCCTCATTCCCCATTTATAAGCAATTGCCTGCCAATATATGAAATATTTATCTAATATGCGTCACAATTAATACTGCCACCAAAATTCATTGATAAACTACAATCTCTTGTAGGTCTACTGTAGTCAGGGACAGCCAATTGTGGCACCTTGGATCTTAGTGGCTAGAAGCACCTTGGAACGGGAATAAAGGAACTTCCACTATGCTGATTTGCCCTCAGTGTAAATTTGAAAACCCCAATAGCAATAAATTTTGTCAAAGCTGTGGCACGTCCCTGACCCACAAGGTCTGTCCTGAATGCAGTACCGATGATGTACCTGTGAATGCACTACGTTGTCATAACTGTGGCACGGAATGTGGAACAGTGTTTTGGGCAATTATTGCTAAGGAAACGACTGCGAAAGCTTTGGGAGTAGAGAAAGATCAAGAAGATCAAAGAGAAGATGTGGGAGTAGAGGGAGATGAGAGAGCAATATCTTCCTCATCTCCTCTATTTGATAGTTCTCAGATTGCATTAGGCTCCTATTTAGACTCCCAAGAGCGCTATCAATTATTAGATCCGCTACCTGCTCAAACGGAAACTGCCACCATTGCTGATGTAGGTGTGAGAGTTCTAGACTGCCAGCCGTATCAAATATCACCCATTGAGGCAATACTAGCAACTCAGCAATCAGATTTGCTAACGCCATCAGTGGAAGCAAGTGGAATTCCTCACCTTGCGAAACTTTATATTGCCTTAGAATGCCAAGGTCAGGCGGGGATACCGCCGATTCACGATGCATGGCAGCAGGGAAATATGCAAGTAGTCATAATCGAAGACCGCTCACATTGGCAGCTTTTACTCGATTTATGGCAAGAAGAAACAACGAGTTCGTTAAAAATTTTACACTGGTGTTATGAAATGACCCAACTTTGGGCATTATTGGAACCAGTAGGTTGTCGTCAAAGCCTTTTAGATTTGTCGAATTTGCGATTGGATGAAGACCAAACGCTGGCGCTACAAAGGTTGTATGTGGAATCATCTAATTCTTTGCCTGTCACCGAGTCGCCAGAAGATGCCGAAGCCGAAACATCTGCTATGCCAGAGCAACCGTTAAGCATTCAAGCTTTGGGGCGGGTTTGGCAAGCGCTATTTAGGCAATCTCAACGCACTCAATTTGGCCCTGTAGTCCAGATGTTGGGGGATTTAGAGGTAGGTAAGATTCAGACGATCGCACAAGTGCGATCGCGTTTGGAGGAAATCTCTATTGAACTGGAAGCACTAGGAACCGCAACTTTACCCCCAAAAAAGGAGAAAAATACTGCTGTGCCCATTATGCCGCAATCAGATGAGCCGGAAGATATCATTAGCAAAATTGATGATATGCCAACTGTTGTGCTGACGATGCAGTTAAGTAGCTTAGAAGATGCAGGAGGCACAGATGTAGGGCGTCAACGTCATCATAACGAAGACTACTTTGGCATTGAAACCAAAATTCAAAAGCTGGAGTTGCCCAAAAGTCGAGTTCTGCAAGGGCATGGTTTGTATATTCTCTGTGATGGTATGGGTGGACACGCTGGCGGCGAAATAGCCAGTGAGTTAGGAGTCAACACCCTACGGCAATACTTTCAAGAACACTGGATTACCAACCAACTGCCAACGGAAGATAGCATTCGTGAGGCAGTGTTTTTAGCTAATGAGGCGATTTACAAGCTCAATCAACAAGATGCCCGTTCTGGAGTTGGGCGCATGGGTACAACTCTGGTAATGCTGTTAATTCAAGACACTCAAGCAGCAGTTGCTCATGTGGGAGATAGCCGTCTCTATCGCTTAACGCGCAAGCGGGGACTAGAACAAGTCACAGTAGATCACGAAGTTGGGCAACGGGAAATTACACGCGGAGTGGAAGCAAGCATAGCTTACGCCCGCCCGGATGCCTACCAACTCACCCAAGCTTTGGGGCCTCGTGACGAAAACTCGATTAATCCCGATGTGGGCTTTTTCGAGATCAATGAAGATACTCTTCTGCTGTTGGCATCGGACGGTCTATCAGATAATGATTTAATAGAAACCCATTGGCAGACTCACTTAGAACCCTTACTTAGTTCTTCTGGCGTTAACTTAGAACGGGGCGTTACAGACTTAATTGAGTTGGCGAACCAACACAATGGTCACGACAATATTACTGGTATAATTGTCCGGGCAAAAGTACGCCCAAATTTGGAAAGTTGAAAAAATGGGGACTGGGGATTAGGGACTAGGGACTAGGGACTGGGGACTGGGAACTAGGACAAAATTCTTTATACCCAATCCCCAATCCCCAATCCCCAATCCCTAATCCTCTTAACTTGTAGGTTGTATTGTGGTTAGTCTGACTCTGTTAGAACCGCAACAGAAAACGCCCCTCCAGCAGTGGTGCTTTGAGAACTCTTCCATAATTCGGATTGGTCGAGCGGCAGATAATCATGTTGTTTTAACTGATAGTTTAGTTTCGCGGCATCATCTAGAACTGAGACAAGTAGATTCTGCCGACAATGACGGTGGTTGGCGGCTGATTAGTCAAGGTACTAATGGGACTTTCCTCAACGGTGTCCTTGTGATTCAGAGTCCGTTACCAGATAATTCACTGTTGCAACTGGCACAGGGAGGCCCAATACTGCAATTCCAAATTCAGGATGTAACAGTACTAGAAACTGGTGTGCGATCGCAACAAATGCAAGAAACAGAAGAGAACGCCGTTGCAACACTCTACTCAGCCCAAGGTAGATACACTTGCACCCATGAAGGCAACTCCCCAAACAATCTGTTTTGCATCCACTGCGGCCAACCTCTCTCAGTACAACAGAAAATTCGCCATTATCAGGTGTTGCGAACTCTCGGACAAGGAGGTATGGGCACTACTTATCTCGCTTGGGATGCGGCTGGTCAGATTGCGGGTATGCCACAATTGCTGGTGTTGAAGCAAATGAATGCTGATATGGTAAAAATTGCCAAAGCTCAAGAATTATTTGAGCGGGAGGCGTATACTCTCAAATCCCTTAACCATCCGGGAATTCCCAAGTATTACGACTTCTTTGTAGAAGGCGGAAAAAAATACTTGGCAATGGAACTAATCCACGGACAAGATTTAGAGAGACGTGTCTATACTACTGGGCCAGTTACGCCAAGCCAAGCGATCGCTTGGATGATCCAAACCTGCGATATCTTAGACTATCTTCATAGCCAAAAGCCGCCACTGATTCACCGCGATATTAAACCCGCCAACTTAATGGTGCGAAGTTCAGTAAATCGCATAGTGGTGCTAGATTTTGGTGCAGTTAAGGAAATTGGCACAGCGCCCGGTACTCGTATTGGTGCAGAAGGTTACTGCGCTCCTGAACAAGAACGAGGACAACCTTTGACTCAATCTGATTTGTATGCAATTGGGCCAACGGTGATTTTTCTGCTCACAGGTGAAAACCCTTTCAAGTATTACCGCCAACGAGGGCGAAACTTTAGGTTTGATGTGGCAAAAGTTCCCACCATTAGTTCCCAATTAAGAGATGTGATTGATCGCGTTACGGAACCATTGCCACGCGATCGCTATCAAACTGCAAAGGAGTTAGCTGGGGGTTTAGCTGCTTGTCAATAAGGGGACTAGGTACTGGAGATTGGGTACTGGGGATTGGGTACTGAAGTATTAGCAGTTAATTCTAGGGACTGGTGACTAGGGATTAGGGATTAGGGACTGGAGACTGAGGACTAAGGATTAAAAAAAGTTTTCTAATCCCCAATTCCCAGTACCCAATCCCCAGTCCCCATGCCCTACTCTTCATCCCAAGTTTCTACAGCTAGCAATTCACTAACTGGGTCTTGCATACTAAAGCCAAAGTCAAGCAGTTCCTGTTTCCAGTGCTGCCATTCATTACCGTAGAGCAAAGCGATTTTCCAGATGCTATCGCTTGGCTTGATAATGTTCGATTCTATGAGTGATTGCACGTTGCGCTGCAATTTCACCATTGGGTGAATCACTTGCTGAGTCATAACCTCGATTGAATTCAGATTTTGTTGGTAAATACTTAATTAAAACTGCTTCCCATTCTGCAATTGTTGCCGGATCGTAGAGTGGTGTAATTTTGGTAAAGCTAGTCTTAACTTTCTAACTATACCATAACAAACTCTACTAAATTACTGGTAAATTCCCTTTTGTACGGTAATTACCACCACAAAACTCCAATTCCACCAAGCAGTCCTTAAACTTTTTGCAGAAGCTGGGCCAAGGTTTAGGGGATAAGGATTAAGGGATGAAGGGGTAAAGAATGCTTCTGTTTCCCCTTTTCGCTTTAACCTTTCGCCATCTTCTTTTTCCTTGTAACCTTTAACCACTAGAGTGCAACAGTACCTTTTGTAAGATATCTATTGTGGACGCCGAGAAAAATAATTACTCGTCTGGGAAGTTGCACTATGTAGTCTGATTGAGGACGACTGGGAAAATTCTATTTGTTTTAATCACAAAAAATAATGTGTGCTTGTTGAAGAACTATGGACACAGGCTAGTTTGAAAGTTTTTGACTAACAGGTAAATTTGCAATTGAGTAGAAATATCTACTGTTTCTATTTATTTAAACGTTATTTACAATATCGCAAACATCTGACTTTAGGCTGAATCATCGCAAATCTTTATATAATCTTAATTTTTCGTCCAATGAATAAGACTTGAAGGGTTTTGCTTTGTAACGATAGGAGCGATCGCATAGCAAAATTGTCGGTACAGCATAAGCTCACCATAAAAGCTTCCTTGTCTCCAGAGTCAGCATTTGAATTTTGTGTAAAAAATTTTTAGCGAAGATGTTAGTTTCGTTGGGGAGATGGGTAACCTCATAACGGGAGGCTTGCTACTACCTAAGTATTTACCGCAGCAAGTATGTGAAGCATGACTGATTCGGGGGATGAATACTTAATTTCCCGCAAAAAGCAGATTGAGCGGCGACAAAAGATCGTCACGATAGTGTCATTAGTGTCGTTTGTTGGTTCCACGGTGTTTGCAGTAATTCCGGCAATCCAACAGGCTAGTCAACCTAAGCCAGTAACTGCGTCTTTTTCTGTTGAGTCAGAATTACAGCAACAGGCACGGGGCTACGAGATGATTTTACAACGGGAACCAGAAAACCAACTCGCTTTAGAGAAACTGTCTATAGTGCGGTTGCACTTGAAGGATGCTAAGGGTGCGATGGAACCTTTGGAGAAGCTGGTGAAGTTGCACCCTGATCGGCAAGATTACAAAGTTGTATTAGAGCAGATTAAGAAGCAAGATAACCCGAAGGATTAAGAACTGCGCTCAATAAAAACAAGCATACTTTTTTGCCCTGCAAGATAAAAGATAACTAATCACTTAGACAAATTACTCTTTTTAATATTTACATATTTTGGCTTAAAAACTGACAGGTTGGCTAATTCATTTCAAATGAAAACTGAAGAATTAAATTGGCAAAAGCAAGCCCAAGAATTTTTATTAAAGGGACAATATGATCAGATTTTAAGCTTTTATGAACAGGTCATACAAACTGAGCCTGACAATATAATACATTACTGCTACTTAGGACTAGCCTACCTTCTACAGGATCGGCCAGAAGAAGCTCAAGCAACTTGGGTTTTTGCAACTGTGGCTCAGGAAGATCCTGAAGAACTAGCGGAATGGACAGAAAAATTGATTGAAATTCTAGATAAAGAAGCTCAAAGGCAAGCAACTTTGACTAACTTCCAAAAGAGTTGGATAATTCGTAAACAAATCCAGGAAATAGCTTCTAGTTTTGTCTTTGACACTAATATTGAATGCTACAAAAAGAATACAAATATATTATTAAATCAGCTTCTTCAATCCTATAAGCTTCATTTTGGTTGTGGAAAAGTCAAATTTAATGGCTGGCTTAATATAGATATAGACACAACATTAAACACAGTTGACCTAATATGGGATGTCAGTAATAGACTGCCTTTTAAAGATAACTCTTGCCAGATGATCTATCACGAACATATGCTAGAACATTTGCCTGTGGAACAAGGTATATTTTTTCTTAATGAGTGTTATCGTGTACTTCAAGTTGGAGGTGTTTTACGTGTAGCTATGCCGTCTCTCGATGTATTGCTTAAAAAAGCAACCTCTGAAAATTGGCGAGATCAAGACTGGCTTAGATGGCCAGAGTATCAGTTCATTCAAACACGAGCTGAAATGATTAATATCGCCTTTCGATGGTGGGGACATCAGTATCTATATGACAGTGAAGAATTACATCGCCGATTACATGAGGCTGGATTTATGTATGTGAAAAATGTTGAATGGGGTTGTAGTGACACGAAAGAACTTAGAAATCGAGAAACTCGAAATGATTATTTATTGATATGTGAAACACGAAAATAAATCTAAATCTCATGAAAAATATTATGCAAATATCTTTTGAAAATTATAGGCTTGCAGGTGTTAAAACTTTCGAGTATACAAAGATAATAGGTTTAGAAAATATAGAATTTGGTAGCGATATAATAATTGACGATTTTGTGTTTATATACGCTAAAAAAACTATTAAAATAGGTAGTTATGTACATATTGCATCTTTCGCTTCAATAACGGGAGGTGAGTGTTTTACAATGGAGGATTTTTCAGGTATATCTTCTGGTGTAAGAATTTTTACTGGCTCAGAAGATTTTCAAGAATGGGGTTTTGGCAATCCTACAATTGATGAAAAATACAGAAATACTAAAAGAGCCTCTGTACACATAGGAAAATTTTGTGTAATTGGTGCAAATAGCGTTATTTTACCAGGTGTGACTGTTGGCGAAGGAGCTACAGTTGGTGCAGGCTCAGTTGTTACAAAAAACCTAGATGCTTGGGGGATATATGTTGGTAATCGCAAAATAGGAGAAAGAGATAGAATAGGTGTTTTGAATAACTACAAAAAATTTCTACAGGAAAATTTAAATAATAATGCAAATCATAAGTATTCAAAATAAATCTTTTGAGCAACCAATTTATGTAACGCGACCAATTCTGCCAAGTTTAGATAGAATTACTGAAAAATTACAAGAGATATGGGATAGCAAATGGTTAACGAATAATGGTCCACAGCATTCTTTACTTGAAAGTAAACTAGTAAATATGCTGAATGTTCCATATCTTTCGTTATTCAATAATGGAACAATAGCACTCATAACGGCTTGTCAAAGCTTACGTCTTGCGGGTGAAGTTATAACCACTCCTTTCACTTTTCCAGCAAGTCCTCATGTATTGACATGGAATAATATCAAACCCATATTTTGTGATATTGATCCAGTTACTATGAATATTGATGCCCATAAAATTGAATCAATGATTACACCCCAAACATCTGCAATTTTGGGCGTACATGTGTATGGATCACCATGCAATGTTATGAAAATTCAAGAGATAGCTGATAAATATGGCTTAAAGGTAATTTATGATGCTGCACATGCATTTAACGTTGAAATTGATGGTGTAGGAATTGGGAATTTTGGCGATATATCAATGATGAGCTTTCATGCTACTAAACTATTTCATACTGTTGAAGGTGGTGCTTTAATGTTTAAAGATCCAAACCTCAAAACCAGGATCGATTTCTTAAAGAATTTTGGTATTAAAAATGAAGAAGAAGTAGTAATGCCTGGAATAAATGGAAAAATGAACGAAATTCAGGCAGCTATTGGTCTAGTTGTACTTGATTATATACAAGATGAAAGAAATAAAAGGAAAGCATTGATTAGTAAATATAAAGAATGTTTAGAATATGTGCCAGGAATTAAACTGTTACCAGAAAACTACAATTGCACCAAGAGTTATCAATATTTTGTAATTAGGATTGAAGAAGAAATATTTGGATGTTCACGAAACTACGTTTATGAAAAATTTAAAGAATACAATATTTTTACTAGAAAATATTTTTATCCTTTGTGTAGTGACTATCCATGTTATAAACAGCTCCCATCAGCAAGCAGTGTCAACTTGCCAATAGCGAATGCAATTTCTCAACAAGTTTTATCATTACCATTGTATGGTGATTTAAGTACTTATGAAGTAGAAAAAATTTGTAGTATTTTACTAGAAATCTCAGGGAAATAGATTATGCCAAGAGTTACAGTTATTATTCCATCTTATAATCACGAAAAATTTGTAGGTGAAGCAATTCAAAGTGTTTTAAATCAAACATATCAAGATTTTGAACTAGTTATTACAGATGATGGTTCTACGGATAAAACTGTGGAGATTATTAAAAGTTTTACAGATACCAGAATTAGGCTATTTTGTTTTGAACGAAATCAGGGTGCTTGTGTAGCTGCTAATAAGTGTATTAGCGAAGCTAAAGGTGAATTTATAGCAATGTTAAGTTCTGATGATATTTTTGCTCCTGAAAAACTAGAGAAACAGGTTAACTTTTTGGATAAAAATCCAGAGATTGGCGCTGTTTTTGGATTCGCAGAGATTATAGACGAATATGGTAATGATTTTCAGGATGAAAACCACTTTTATAAACATATTTTTATCCAGCCTAATAGAACAAGATTTGAGTGGCTCAATTATTTCTTTTTCAGGTTAAATTGTTTATGTCATCCCAGCGTTTTGATTAGAAAAAAATGTTATGACCATATTGGTAGCTATGATGAACGCTTTGCTCAACTCCCAGATTTAGATTTTTGGATACGTCTTTGTCTGAAGTACGAAATTTATATAATTCCAGAAAATCTTATAAAATTCCGTGTTCTTCAAAATGAGACGAATGCTAGTGGTGATAAACCTACTAAACACATCCGTCAATCTTTAGAAATTACTCAAATTCTGAAGAATTATTTAAAAATAGAAGTTAATGACAACTTCCTAAAAATATTTCCAGATATCTTAATAGATATTACTTCTCTGGAAACAGAATTAGCACCTTTTTATGTTGCTATGTTAGCACTACAGGTTGGTAATCCTGCTTATAAATTTTTTGCAATTGATACACTTTATCAAATTTTTACAAAAAAAAATATTGTTATTAAAATTAAAGAAAAGTATTCTTTTGAATTTTCAAATTTAATTATCCTGACTGG
>NZ_CAXTNP010000029.1:0-19261 GCF_964245575.1 uncultured Nostoc sp.
GCGCATCTGTGCAAAAAGCAGGAAACCCTCCTTCCCCCTGCCCCCTGCGGTCTTAATAATAAGTCTTTAACCGGACACGATATGATTTGGCGTGGTACGCGATCGACTATACACAGAGTCTTGATCGCTTCTCCCCCTGGTGCAAATGAAAAGTCTTTTTTTTGATTTTTGATTTTTGATTTTTGATTTTTGAATTTGAGCAAAGCGAGTCCCCCTATGGGTGTACCTCACGTAAACGAGAAGCGCTATAACAAAAGCAACTAAACATACACCAGCAGTGTTTTGTTCAGAGACAATAGAAAAAGCCCACATAATATGAACGCATTTATGACGACTACACTTACCTCTGCTGTTAAACCAAGAGCCGAAGATAGTTTTGCCATTAGCTTTGCACCATTATCTCTTGAAGAAATCTATGCCTTGTCTGAAGATCCAGCTAACGGTGCTGTGGTTATGATGAGTGGCGTAGTTCGTAATCAAACTGATGGCAAACCTGTAGTTGCTCTAGAATATCAAGCTTACGAACCTATGGCATTGCAGATATTTTATCAAATTGCTGCTGATATTCGTTTATCTACGTCTGATGTAAATCGGGTAGTGATTCATCATCGCACCGGACGTTTGCAAGTTGGAGAAATTAGCGTTTTAGTAGCAGTGGGTTGTCCTCATCGGAGTGAGGCGTTTGAAGCTTGTCAATATGCTATTGATACCCTCAAACACAATGCACCTATATGGAAGAAAGAAATTTGGCGAGATGGTTCTAGTAGCTGGGTAAGTATTGGTGCTTGCGAAGAGTTAGGAGAAAATTGTTCTTAGTACAGAATTTCATTAATTCGTAGCAAATTAAATTTGGCAATATCCTACAATGCCAATGCATCCCGATGCATTGTTAATGCGTCCTTCTGCAATGCCAATGCATCCCGATGCATTGTTAATGCGTCCCTCTGCAATGCCAATGCATCCCGATACAATGTTAATGCGTCCCCCTGCAATGCCAATGCATCCCGATACAATGTTAATGCGTCTCCCTGCAATGCCAATGCATCCCGATACGATGTTAATGCGTCGGCTGCATTGTTAATGCGTCCCTCTGCAATGCCAATGCATCCCCCCGCATAAAAACGTAGCGTTTTTATGCAAAACTGTACTTAGCAATTGGACATTAGGCAAAACAGTTCTGAGTAAAGAAGTGAAATTTCTGACTCAGCACGGGCTAAACACCCAGCTATTGATGTACAGCACTCCCTTTCCCCCTTGTTACTTACAGTACTCTTTAGCACTTTGAGTTGAATGAACGCTTACTTGTGACCATTCTCTAATTACGAATTCGCTTAAACCGACATGGGGCAATCGCTTGGCATCGAGGCTTTGCCAATCACTTTGATTTCCCCAGTCGTAAGTGTATCCTAGTTGTGTCCACGGGTAATGAACAACAGTAGTTGATGAGTTACTTGGTGAACCGTAGCGGCTTTGAAATTGCTGGGTAAACCAATCTTGATAGCTGGTTGAGATTAACTCAAAGGCATTAGGTAAAGGAAATTCAAGTTCCGCCTCACGATCGCTAATGTTAGGATCTCGACTGGGACGAAATAGCGATCGCGGTTCCACCCAAAGTTCAACAATATATCTAGTTGTAGTTGCATCTGGAGGTAAACCCAATAGTTGGTTCAATCGATATTCTAAAGATATTGGGCTAGTGGAACGGTACGTTTTGCAGAATTTTTGTAAGTCTGGAGCAGCAGTAACCCATAAATCACGTGGTAAAAGCATCACCTTACCCAAATTACCTGCATATCCAGGAAAGCTTGTCCATGCTACTACTAATACCCGGCTCTTGTCCCATTTGAGATCGGAGTTATACCAAACAATCGGAGTCAGATTTCGATAGATTTCACGAGGTTCTGCGATTTTTGCATCCTCTACCGCATCTAGATACCCTTGTGGTAAGGGTGATTGATCTGAAGTATTTCCTCTTGTTGATTGCGCCAGAGACGCAGAATTTAAAAAGGCTGCGGTGAGGCTGACAAGAATTGCAGCATAAGGGAAAACTCGCTTTTTGCGGCGATCGCCAGCCTGAACTAAATTCATATTCTTTTTTGAGTTTTGGGAAATTTAGAGATAAATATGGCAAGAGAAGATGTAGCAAGCAATCGCTTGTTGAACTGCAAAATGGATATTTTCTTATTCAGCCATTCCTAGTGAAATATATGACAGATTCTTTTAAACTCCAAGCAAACTCTTAAATAATATTTATATTTGCAAAACAACAATTTTTGTTGCATTTGTTTACACGATATACATTGCTCTATTGAGGTTTGTAAATAATTTGTATTTCTATAAGGAATATTCCTTTAGACTGATCTTTAACTGAAAAATGTGGGGATAAACACAAATGCATTCGTTAAATATATTTTGTCACGAATTTGTAGTTGCTGTTTCCTTTGTAGCTTGCATTGTTGGGCTGGTGTTACTGTGGGACAGTAAGCAGCAAAAAAATGATGTGGAAGAAACAGAGCGGATTTTATTCAGAATGAGCTTTACTTACTGGCTAGTTTACTGTGTAGCCTTTGGTATAGAAAAAATAATTTTACCCGACTGGGAATCTATGCTCATGACTTTGAGAATAACTACGGCTCTGTCATATTTCTTAACTTTTTCTTGCATTGTTAGTCTGCCACTACACAAATTTGCAGTACACCGTGTTGAGGAATAGTAATGAGGCATGGGGAATTGGGAATTGGGCATGATTAAGATTTCATAGCGATCGCTAATGCCGTTTCCAATTCTGACTGCGCCAAAGAAGTTAAAATGAAGACCTCTTGTACCGTCTTCCCCTGCCGTGCAATTACTTTATAGCCGCCGCGAATTGGTACTGACACACGCAGTTGCATTTTTGGACAATGACCTTTTGCCCGCCCAATCACTCCCGGCGTCACGGTTTGGATGTTATCCTGCTGACAAAGACGATCTAAAATGGGGATGAGACCAGAAAGGTGTGTCGAGTGATTCCAAACCAGTCTGCCAGCTTTTTGCGAAGCCGTCCGAAGGGAATCTGCGGTGGGTTTGCCCATGATGATTAAGCTGCTTCTAGAGGTGCCATTGTCAAACCTGCTCGGCGCAGCTGCTGGTGATAGAGTTCCGCAGGTTCTTGGGGCCCGACCCAGACGATCGCTTGACCTTCATAGTGTACCTGATTAGTTAGATCCCATGCGCGATCGCCACTCATTCCTGGAATATATTTCATCAAACATTCAGTCACGTGTTGGAATGTATTAAAATCATCGTTTAATACAATCACTTTGTAATTCGGATAAGTCTTACGGGTAACTTGATCAGACTGTTTAGGAGCTACAGTTGGTGCTGTGACCATATCGTAAACATCTGCTGAAAGTGTCATAAGCATAGAACAATTAAGCAAGATAATTTTACAAAACTACACTACAAACAACTAGTTTAGTCCATTGTCAGTTGTCATTCGTCATTTGTCCGTTGTCCGTTGTCCTTAACAAATGACCAATACTTCTCTTCTTAGGCTGCGCCCTAAGCGTAGCTATGCCGCAGGCTTTACGGCAACTCTTGGAGACGCACTCGCGAACGCTGAGTACAAGTGACCAATGACCAATGACTAATGACCAATGACTAATGACCAATGACTAATGACTATCTACCGCCAATTATCCCAGTTTTCGTTAAAAATTGATGTATCAGGGAAGGCTGTGGGATTACCATTTTGTTGCAAAAGCCGTTTGAGCGCTTCTAGTTGTGGCTCTTGTTTGGGTAAGTCATCGACTAGTTGGTAGGGTGCGATCGCATTTTTGAGCGCAAAACTAGCCACAGTTCCCGCAGCTGCGCCAGACGACCATTCAAAGGAATGGACTCGATAGGCAGCAGCAGCAATATGACTACTAGCAATGCTTTTGCCTCCTACCAGCAAATTATCAATTTTCTGGGGAATCATTGCCCTCAAAGCAATTTGGAAGGGATAAGCTTGACCTGCACCACGTCTTTCGCCTGGACGTTCTGTGTTCCCAGGTGCTTCTGGAGGACTATTCACCATGCAAGGATGGAAATCTATGGCGTAGTGACCAATACCCACAGCGTCGGGGAAGATGGTAGAACGAGTCCGTCGCATTGCTTTGTCTGGTGGAACTTTACCGTCAATTACTGATATTGCTTCTAAACCTGCAAGTGCTGCTCGTAGCCTCCGATACATATCTGCTGGCAGAGTCTGGGAATAATACTTATCGTTGTAATCTCGGCGAGAAATATCAATTTCCCAAATACCAAAGCCACCAGGTTGTCCCCAACTGGGGCGGCCAATGATGCGCCGTGCTTCGCGGATATAGGGATATTTCGATAAGCCATGCACTGTCCCCATCGGGGAATTTAAACCTGAAACAAAGCGGTTATTGCTTTGCAGCTGCTTTACACCCTCCCCCAACTGGGAATCTGTAGTCCCAGCTACCAACCAATAATAGAAAGAGAAGGCATTTTCCTCAGCTTTGCGGAGAGTTTCTGTTCGCAGTCCCCCCATCCAGCCCCCTGATTTTAACTGCCCAGTACTTTGTAACTGTTGGCGACTGTAAATCAGGTTATCTTGGGCTGTTCCAGGGCGGTAATCATTACCCCAAGTCCAGTTTTGCATGGAGATGTCCCCTGGTGTAGGAGCAGTAAAACTTACACCACCGAATTTTTCTGGTTTCCCTTTCTTTGGACTCCAAATGCGACGGTAGGTGAAAACTAAGTCAAAGTTAGCCAGTCGCGTTAATTCATAGCTAAAATATGGTGCGTATTCTAAATAAAATGGGGGCATTGTCTGCGGTTGCGGTTCCTTGCTTGCCTCCATTGCAAAAGTGTAGGTAAAGCCTTGAGGGCAATAAGGATCGTTGTTGGTGTCAGAAGCAGAAGGTTCTAGGTAAGAACGGGCATCAATACCCAATCGGTAGGGGACATCAGCAAGGGCGATAATTTCTCCAGTTTCGCTGGCGTCTACGACATACCACTTAGGAGCATCCCCTTTATCTGCCTTGGGGAGAAAACGGAGAATAGTTTTGGTAAATCGAGATGAGTTTTCGTAGCTATAAGAATCTTCAATACTTTGAGATAAAGTAAAGGTATTGAGAGGTGGTGCGCCTTTTGGTGGTTGATGTTGAATAGCGATCGCACCATTAATTATTTTGCCATCAGCAGCGATTTCCAAATCCTTAATTACCGTGTTGGGAAACCATTGCAACTTCCCTTTGCCCTGTTTCTCAGCATCTTTGAGCATCTGAGTCAAAATGTTGTTAGCATCGCGGGGAAGAAAGCAGGATTCACTTACCCAACAGTCACCGGGATTGAGTTTACCGTATTTGCGCCCAATCCGGTTTCGCAATTCTAGGTAGCCGCGAGAATAGAATTTGAGAGATCGTTGAGTTGGGCGTTCATCTAACGCAGATGTCCCTTGAGCAGAAATTTGTCCTCCCAGCCAGTCAGTAATTTCCGTGAGGCAAACCGTTCGGCCTGCGAGTAAGCCCTCGTAAGCTGTGGCGACACCGGATAGTCCACCACCCACAACTAAAATCTCGCAATTGACAGTTTTATCTGGGGTTCTCGGTACTGTGGCGATTGCCTTTGACGTTGGCGCTGCGATCGCTCCTTCAAATGCAACTAAACTAGATATTAAGTTGAGACTGATCAGCGATCTCAAACTATAAGCTACTTTGTGTCTGCCCTTCATGGTAAAAAAACCGCTCCAAATCCTGTTCCATTTTGTAGACGGTAGCATCTAGCAAATGTTTAACTCAAGCAATTCTTTACAAGGTAATCTACGCGATCTAGCGTAAGATTAAAGTTTTTGAAGCGAATAGCACGCTCGACTAGGTGAAAATCTTAAGAAAATAAGTGTGAGTACCTTGTTGAATTCCTCACTTTACCCAAGTCTTGAATATGAGCAGCACTCAGCTATTCAATTGTCAAAGTCTCGTTTAGCTTAAGCAGCCATTGATAACATGGCTCATCAATTGGGGCAATGTCCCTACGTCGCTGTGCTAAAGATTCTGTGTAAGCTATGAGCCAAGCAGAAGCAAGTTCTTGTTCAGTTGCGGCCTCTTCTGCCAATGTACGAGCAAACTGTAGCTCTACCCATTCTTTAAAAGTAACTATTTCAAGGGATATCCCAAATATTTCTTCAATTTCATTACATCTAGGCATCAGTTCATCAATTCGTTCAGCTTCAAGACTTGTAACGAAACCAGCCTTTCTAACGGCGGGATGTACTTCCAGTTTTTCTGATAATTCCTCAATCTCATCTCGCAAGTATGACTTACCATACTTGGCATCCCAAGCTTCCACAATTTGCCTATCCTCTAAAAGTTCAATATCACCAACATTGCCATGCTTCTTATTGGCTGAACGCATTTGCGAAAGTGGTTTTAGCAACCTGTGGGGAAAAATTTGGTATTCTTGCATAGCCTGCATTAAGCTATGCATAGCTATCTCCATTAAACGAGCCGCATAATCAGATTGATTAATGTGACGCAGTATGAGACTTAATAAAATGCCTTTATCAACAACTGTTGCTCCCAGAAATAAGGTCAGATTATCAATAGTTTGTAAAGCTAATCTTCTAAAGTTATCTGCTTGATTGAGTAGTTGCGAAAGAAGATAGCGCAGTGTTACTTCAGAAACTACTTCATCTTTCTCAATTGCCTCAACAAGACTTACCCACTCAGAACGTGCGCCTCTCATGTTGGCTTTATATACAGATGAATACGGGTAATTTTCTGCTAAACTGCGTGTCATCATGAAACCATCCGCATTCAATCTCAGTAATTCATATTTTTGTAACACAGGTGTAATATATTGCTTATCGAGAGAGCGCATAGAAATACCATCACACCAAGAAAAATCTCTTGTAGCCGTACTACCTTTGTGTAACCTAATACTCTGCTCTGGCTCAATTGATTTAATGCACAACTGTAGAATTGACAAACCGACTAATGCTCTACCAACTTCGCTGGTCACTGACTGTACAAGTCTATCTAAAAGATATTTATGCGTTTGGTTCAAGATCAAGAAATCAATATTCGATGAATAATCTCTGCAAAATAAAATCTGTCTTTCCAAGTAACCCGTAGATAGTTCTACTGCTATTTTCTTGTACCGTATCTTTGCAGCCTGATTCATTCCTCCTTCTTGAAAGTATTGAATTGTTCCATCAGGTAAAATCAACTCACTTCTATTTGTATAAACTCTCAGGTGTAGCTCATTCATGATCTGTTTATAGACTTTTGCGAATGGCTAAAATATCTTGGAACCAAGTTGTATTAATTGGCTCGGAGCTAGACAAATCGAGAAAAAGAGACAACTGTTGCATTGCGTAATCTAAAATATAGCGGCTGGAGGTTTGTACAATATTCTTTGGTAGCACAAAGTTGCCTAAAGACTAGAATAGTGTATTCCATCCATCTACCCGTGACAAAATCTGCCCAAGTTCAATCCCTATCCAAAAGGTCAACCGATTTGTCGTGATTTCATCTCTTTTTCTGAAATTAAAAACTGCTCTTGCTAAAAGTAGACAAGAGCAGTTTTTAATAGTAAAGCCCAAAATAATAATTTAGGCATCTTCAAGCTCAAATTGAGCCACCGTAACGGCGTTAAAAGCAAAAGCTAAAACTAATGGCATCGGCGACTGAAACCAAAAGGTACAAAGAACAGCTAGGATTGTGCCAATTACTGCGGACATTGACCACAATCGTTCTTCAAAAGTCAATCCCTTCTCGGCTTTAATCACTCTGAGAACGTGAACTGGAATTGGTTCCGGCATTACCCCACCCGGAGGGAAAGCCCAGAAGTTGTTACGTCGCTCTACAAATAAATCTGTCCAGCCATTTTCTTGGCACCATGCCTCAATCCATTGAAGTGAGTAATGATTCATCATCGGGTTTCGGAGTTCGGTTTGTGGAAGTTGTGTACTTGGTGAATGTAAACTCTTGGAGATTCCTAAAGAACTAACTAATCGCTATAAAACTAACGCAAATTATCCAACTTTTAAGCTTTGTTAAGCAGTTGAGACGCATATAATTACGCTCAAACCTTACTTTCATTAATTAAAAGACTAACAGTTGATAGGGGCTGTTGAATTTAAAAGACAATAAACTTTACTTGAAACATTGAAAGTCAAGAATTGTAAATAAGTCCATGAGTATTACTGCTTAAATAAACTCTTTATATCCTGAAATTCAAATCTAAAAATGAAGAATTGTAAACAAATCAACGAGCGTAGGCTCAGTCATAGGGTAAATAGAATTGCGGGTAAGGGCGAAAGGTAAACTTTTAATTAATTTTCTTTCTCAAGAAAGATGATTTAAATTTCTAGACCTCTCTCAGGGTAAGTAGAATCAAAGTGAGCTTGGAGTAAAATATTTAAAGAAATAAAAACTTACTTGATTAAAATCAAATATATGTTGAGTATACTTTGGGGTATTGTTGTTGTATTGATTGCTTTTTGGGGATTAGGACTGGCACTTCATATTGCCGGAAATTTAATTCATGCAGTGTTGCTTTTAGCGATCGCCCTTGCTATCTATAATTTTTTCAAAGCGCGTGATGTGTAAATATAGTGGTTCCTGATCTGGTAAGGTAGGTTTTCAAACTTACTAACCTTGGTAAAAAAGATTTGAGTGTACCTAAGCTGCTTAGGCAGGGAGTAGGGAGTAGGGAATAGGGAATCAGCCCTTTCGAGTTGAGGGCGAGTTTTCTCACGCACTCAAATAGGAGTCCTATTATATATTTAAGTGCGATCGCTACTAAGCTAATCGGCATTTAAGTTGCATAAAAGCAGGGCTAGAGCCGCTTACTACAAGCGAATCATTCTGGAAAAATGAATGAGGATTAGCTTATTCCTAATATTGCCGCTCTCTAGCTAAGGGTGAGAAGCGATGTCTACCACAGGCTACGCATCCACCCTTTTTGCGTTACAAAATATTAAGCTAGGGAAATATACGTTCACCAAGTCCAGTAGCAAGGTTGGAAGTCTCAATTAAGATGATCCAGTCTTGCTAATATTCAAATGCGGTAATTAAATGCAGCGATTAGACACCAAATTAGCTCTCGATATGTTATGGCGGCAAGGGTTGGCGTTCCTTCTCGGAATTATTATATGGTGCGTGCCTGATCCCGCACTGGCAGTAGACTGGACTCATCCGCTTTCATTTAGCAATGCAGAGTTGTCAAGGCGTGATTTTTCTGGTGACAGCTTGCAAGCTGCTGAGTTTTCTAACGCCAATATGGAACTGGCTAACTTTTCTAACGCTGACTTGCGGGGAGCAGTCATGAGTGCTTCGGTGATGACAAAAGCAAATCTCCACGGAGCAGATTTAACTAATGCAATGGTTGATCAGGTAAACTTGACTAAGGCAGATTTGAGCAATGCAGTTTTCAAAGAAGCTCTTTTGCTCCGCGCCATATTTAATGATGTGAATATAGACGGTGCAGATTTTACAGATGCAATTTTGGATAGAGCGCAAATCAAAGAACTGTGCGGGAAAGCCAGTGGTGTGAATTCCAAAACAGGCGTGCAAACTCGTGATTCTCTAGGATGTCAATGAAACGTGTTGGTGTAATTGGTGGCGGACAACTTGCCTGGATGATGGCGGATGCAGCACAGAAGCTAGGAGTAGAATTAGTAGTACAAACTCCTGGTGAACACGACCCGGCCGTGTCAATTGCCAAAGAAACTGTTTTCGCCCCAGTTGATGACGCAACTGCTACGGAAATATTAGCTCAAAAATGCGATGTCATCACCTTTGAAAACGAATTTGTTAACTTAGATGCTTTATCTGTTTTAGCACACCAAGGCGTTTATTTTCGTCCCAGATTAGAAGCTTTAGCTCCTCTTTTAGATAAATATCATCAGCGTTGCTATTTACGCGACTTGGGCTTACCAGTTCCTCAATTTTTCGCCCTTGCCGAGGTGGAAAATCTCAAATCAAAAATAGAATATCTAGGTTTTCCAGCAGTCCTCAAATCCCGCCGCCACGGTTATGATGGTCAAGGTACTTTCATAATTCAAGATTTTGCTACTTTAGAGCAAAAGCTAAGTTATGAAACCACAACGAAAACTTTAAATCAATCACTTTTCTTATTAGAAGAATTTATCCCTTTTGAAAGAGAATTAGCAATTATTGCAGCTCGTTCTGTAGAGGGAGAAATTGTAACTTACCCAGTGGTAGAAACCCAACAAGAACAACAAGTGTGTCGGCGGGTAATTGCGCCTGCTGAGATTACGCCTAATCAAGTAGCAGAAATCCAAGCGATCGCACATACTCTATTAAATAGCCTAGAAGTAGTGGGCATTTTTGGAATTGAGCTATTTCTGGGTACTAATGGCAAAATCCTGGTAAATGAAATTGCACCCCGTACCCACAATTCTGGGCATTTTTCCCTTGACGCTTGTGAAACTTCGCAGTTTGAGCAGCACCTAAGAGCCGTTTGTGGTTTACCTTTAGCTAATCCGGCTTTGCAGTGTGCTGGTGCTGTGATGGTCAACCTACTGGGGTATGAAAATTCTCATAGCGACTACCAAAACCAGCGTCAACAATTAGCAAAGATTCCCCAGGCGCACGTTCACTGGTATGGAAAGACTCAATCACGTCCTGGGCGGAAGTTGGGACATGTTACCGTTTTGCTAGATAATCAGAATCGAGAATCGGCAAGTGCGATCGCGATCGCCCACAGCATAGAATCTATCTGGTATCCCAGGTAAATTTTTCAGAAACTTTCGATGTTGAACACACAACATCTTTTTGAAAGCTATAATGAGTGAAGTTGCACTACGACGTTGGTGACTGCCATCAAGTTTTTTGATCTATGCCTTTAAAGACAAGGGAGTCAACTGTTCTCGTGGCAGTAGACCGGGCATGTACCCGGAAACTTTAAACGAGGAATTTAGGTTCCCACCTGGATAAACCCAGGTCATAAACTTAGGTAAAACGGCGTCGCGGTGAACTTAAAATTATTAGCTCCTAAAGTCAGTTAGAACTTAGGAGCTTTAATTATTTGGCATTGCAGAACAGTGGGAGCAGGGGGAAAATTTTGGAAGTTGCTAAATCATGTCGCAAATATGCAACGCCAATTATTTAAATCAGTATTACTTATGAGACAAATAAGAAATTGCAAACTAAATATCTGAAACAACGCAGATTCAGCATTTTGGCTGTATTAATCAAACAAATTTAATTATAAATTAGTAATGCCTGGAGATAAAAACAAAATCTGTATAACTTGATTCTAAATTAGGTATCGTTCAGAGTTAAGATGACAAAATTATCTGAAATTGTGGTTAAAGCTACAGAAAATTGTCACAGCAACTAACTAATACAGTATTTCCAGCCTCGGTCTTCCGACTAGACAGTGGTTTAACGTTTATTCATCAAGAAATTCCCACTACTCCTGTAGTTGTGGCAGATGTTTGGGTGCGTGCTGGAGCAAGCCTAGAGCCAGAACCGTGGTTTGGTATGGCGCACTTTTTAGAACACATGATTTTTAAAGGTACAGCGACGCTACCTCCTGGAATGTTCGATTCCAAAGTTGAAAACCGAGGAGGCGTGAGTAATGCGGCGACAAGCTATGATTATGCTCATTATTCCCTCACCACAGCTGCCCCTTATTTAAAAGATACTCTGCCCTACTTGGGAGAACTACTGCTCAATGCGGCAATTCCAGAAGATGAATTTAGCCGCGAACGGGATGTGGTGCTAGAGGAAATTCGCTCTTGTCAGGACGATTCTGACTGGATAGGCTTTCAAGCGCTGATTCAAAGCATCTATCCGCATCACCCTTACGGACGTTCGGTGTTGGGTACTGAGCAAGAACTGATGCAGCAATCGCCAGAAGCAATGCGCTGTTTTCACCGCACTCACTATCAGCCGGAAAACATGACGGTGGTAATTGCAGGGGGTATAGCCCAGCAACCAGCTTGGGAAATGGTAAATCATTCATTTGCTGATTTTGCCGAACCCTCTAATTGTCCGCAGTTTAAGGAAGTGGCAAAGCCAGTAATAACAGGAATTCACCGTCAAGAACTGTATTTACCACGCATAGAACAAGCGCGATTATTGCTGGCATGGCTGGTTCCTGGAGTAGAAGAAATCCGCGCTGGCTATGGTTTAGATTTGTTGTCAGTGTTATTGGCAGAAGGGCGGACTTCGCGTTTAGTGCGTGATTTACGAGAAGATTTGCAATTGGTACAGGGGATTTGCAGTAGTTTTTCTCTACAACGGGAATCGAGTTTATTTACAATTACTGCCTGGTTGGAACCAGAAAATCTGGAGGAAGTTGAGTCCTTAATTTGCACTCATTTGGATGATTTGCAGACTACAGGAATTAGTGAACAGGAACTTGCTCGTACACGTAGGCTGCTATGTAACGAGTATGCGTTTTCTACGGAAACGCCAAATCAACTTACAGGGCTTTATGGGTATTACAATACCATCGCCCAAGCTGAATTAGCTGTGACATATCCCCAGCAGATTCAGTCTTTTGATGCCAAAGAACTGCAAAAATTAGCTAAACAGTATCTCTCGCCGGAGAATTACGCGGTTACTGTACTTAAACCGTGTTAGTCATTAAGTTATTAGTCATTAGTCATTAGCAAAAGACAAATGACCAATGACAAAGGACAAATGACAAATGACAAAGGACAAAGGACAAACAATAAATGACAACCTTGCTGCAAAAATCGCCTATCCATCGTACCGTATTGAACAATGGCATTGTCGTGCTGGTGGCAGAAAATCCTGCTGCGGACATTATTGCAGCGCGAATCTTTGTGCGTGCCGGTAGTTGTAACGAAAACCGGGAGCAAGCAGGGTTGGCACATTTGCTATCAGCAGTGATGACAAAGGGATGCGATGGACTTTCTAGCTTGGAAATTGCAGAAATTGTCGAGTCTGTAGGAGCGAATTTAAGTGCAGATGCTAGCACTGATTATTTTTTGTTATCTTTCAAAACGGTAACATCTGATTTTGGGGAAATTTTAACATTGGCAGGGCGGATTTTGCGATCGCCCACTTTCCCCGAAACTCAAGTGGAACTAGAACGGCGTTTAGCACTCCAGGATATTCGTTCCCAAAAAGAGCAACCGTTCAATGTCGCCTTTGAACAAATGCGGCAGGTAATGTACCAAAATCATCCATACTCCATGTCAGTGCTGGGAGATGAATCCACCATGAGCCGCTTAACTCGTGAGGATTTAGTGGAATATCACCAAACTTATTTCCGTCCAGATAATGTAGTAATTAGTATTGCAGGTAGAGTCACAGCCACAGATGCAACAGCGTTGGTGGAAGAAGTTTTTGCTGATTGGCAAGCGCCAGCCCAAGCACTACCAATACTGAATCTACCTGAGATTAAGGTGGAACCGCAGGTAAAGCTGAAGCCAGTACAGACACAACAATCAATCGTGATGCTTGGATATTTAGGAACATCGGTAAGTTCTGTTGACTACGCCGCTCTGAAGTTGCTGTGTACCTACTTGGGAAATGGGCTTTCTAGCCGCTTGTTTGTCGAATTGCGGGAAAAACGGGGTTTAGCTTACGAAGTATCCGCCTTTTACTCCACAAGGCTATTTCCAGCCTCATTTGTGGTTTACATGGGTACAGCACCGGAAAATACCAGCATTGCCATAGAAGGACTGCGTACAGAAGTAGATTTGTTATGTACCACCGAAGTATCTGAAAATGCACTCCAAGCTGCTAAAAACAAGATTCTGGGGCAGTACGCCTTGGGTAAACAAACGAACGGGCAAATTGCTCAGATATATGGTTGGTATGAAATTTTGGGCTTAGGAATTGATTTTGACACCAAGTTCCAAGAATTGATTGCGGCAGTGAGTGCCAAGGATGCCATCGCTTCAGCTTGTAAATATTTAAAAGAGCCTTACTTGTCTTTAGTTGGTCAAGAAGAAGCAATTAATCGAGCGATCGCATAACTGAAAATGTAGAATCGTAAAATGCAGCAGCTGTTTTTTAGACCAAGCGGCTGTACCATTAGCATGAGAATATTCTGGGAGTGAATTCCATGCAAAGCAGCCTGACAGCAAGTATTTTGAGTTACTTAAAATTACTAGATCCAACTGTAAATCGCTGTAAAATGGAAAAACGGCCAAAAGGTTGGTGGTCAAAGAGGTCTAAATCTTTCTCAGGCATTGAAATACTCTTGTTCTCCACTACGCCTCTGTTGATTGCCTCAACGGCTGTAGTATCAGTAGCAGCGCCACAAATTGCCCAAGTAAATCCTGGAGATAGCATCAACCGCCCTATCCTCAAAGTGGGTAGCCAAGGCGAACGGGTGTCTGAACTTCAGGCAGCTTTGAAACTTTTGGGTTTTTATTCTGGTGCCGTAGATGGTACATATAGTGAGAATACGGCCAGTGCTGTTGCCCGGTTTAAACAAGCTGCTGGTTTGAATCCAGATGGCATTGTTGATGCTAGCACTTGGCAACGACTTTTCCCGAATCAACCAGTAGCAGCATCAACCGTTCCTTCATCCCAGCCAAGATTTAACTCAGCTACGAATTTTCCTGTTCCAACCCAGGCTAGCAATGTCACCAACGTTGTAAATTCCAATTCTCCAAGACAAGCTGTAACACAAGTTTCGACTAACCCCGAACCCAGACCTACTACCCCAAAAAAAGCTGTAAGACAAGTTGCGACTAGCCCTGAGCCAAGACCTGCTACCCCAAGAAAAACTACAACTTCAAGCACACAAAAAACACCGAATCGTGCTACATCAACTACTCGAACTCAGTCAACTACACGGACTGGGCAAACTACTCAAACTGGGCCAAACACAACTACTAAGCGAACCCCTGGTATTCAATATACCTCAGAAGGATTGCCAATTTTGCGTATAGGATTACGTGGTTCTGAAGTTGTTAAGTTGCAACAACAACTGAAAAAGCTTGGTTTCTTAAAAGGCGATGCCGATGGAGACTTTGGCGAGACAACCGAAGCAGCTGTGAAAGCTGCACAAAAGCGCTATGGTTTAGAAGCTGACGGTGTAGTTGGTGGCTCTACCTGGGAGGTTCTTTTACGGCGTTAGCCTCAACAGCGTTAGGCTGATACTAAAGTTGCTATCCACTACAGTGCAATTTTGACAGTTCTCTTAATGACTTTGGAACTTGCTAGTGCTAAATACCCTCTTTTAAATACAGGGGTTTCTCTCCGTCGAGAAACCCCTGTAGGAGTTTTGCAGCTCATTTCATTTTTGATGAATTTAATTCGTGGTACATCCTGCAATACGATAAAGATACACCAATTAAAAGTATCTCTTTATGCGATCGCTGAAAAATTACATTGCTTTTAGGCTGATAAGAGAGTGAAGCAACTTTAGGAGCTAGATACAACTACGCCTGATGGTGTTACAGATCACAACTGGCAATAGTGAAATTAATTAAACTTACTGCTAATTCCTCTAAAAAAAACTTATGCAACACTTTTTATTAACTTGGCTCGGTACTGCGGTGGCGTTATTTCTGACTGCTAATATCGTTCCGGGATTCTTTATCAAGAATTTTGTGACTGCCTTGATAGCTGCCCTTGTTATTGGTCTGGTTAATGCATTTGTTAGACCAATTTTACAGATTTTGACCTTTCCAATTACCTTGCTCACCTTTGGTTTATTTACATTGGTGATTAACGCCTTAGCCCTTTGGCTGGCAAGTGTTCTAACTCCTGGTTCTGGTTTTGAGATTCAGGGCTTTTTACCTGCTTTGTTAGGTTCAATTGTGCTAGCTATTGTTTCTAGTATAATTAACTATTTTTTGAGAGTTGTTGACTAGAAAAATTAGAGAACTTTTGTAATACTAATATTTAAAGCTTGGGCAACAGCAAGAGTTACCGCTCCTGGTTGCCCTTTTAGCTGGAAAATTTGTTTAGGAACTAAGAATTTCACTCCCAATGCTTCTGTGGTGGTAAAGGGGGAAGCAGTCAATAATTGGATTTGAGTAGCTGCAAGAATAGCAGCTGCCTCTGCTACACTAGGTGTACCTACTTTGTGGTCGGTAATTGTGGCAGGGTTTGGGACACAGACAGAGCGAAGGATTTGGGCAGAAAAGGTTTTTAGGGGAAAATTGCGTAGGTTGCAAAGTTCTATTAAACCAACTTCTGAGGCTTTAGTGTCAATGGTAGCAAGACCTGCGATCGCACTTTGAAAAAGTTGATTTTCTCGAAATATTTGCTCAATTGCCCAATCAATCAACTGCCATGAGGTTCCCCGTTTACAACCGATTCCTACCCATAAAACCTGTTGCACTTGGTGTATTTCCTTATTCAATTCGTCAGGGTTTAGTTTACTCCAACAGCCAACCAAATAAATCTCCTACAGTCAGCCTCAACTCACTTGCAAAATCTGGCACAGGCAGTAAAGCTTCTAATTCGTCCAACATGATTGGCTGTTGATTGCGTATGTACACAAATACCGTTTGTTCTTCTGGATCAATCAGCCAACCCATTTGTGTTTCATAATTCAGGCAATGCAGAATATTTTTTGTAACTTTCGTTTGTCTTTGGTCAGATGATAAAATCTCGATAGTCCAATCGGGAGCGGCTGAAAATAAATTTGCTACCCTGCCATTTTCTTTGCGAGGTATTCTCTCCCAAGTGAATACCGCTACATCCGGGACAATTGATCTGCCACCAAAAGTACAGCGCAGTTCTGGATATGCTCGTGCAACTCTTTGGGGTTTCAATATAGCATTAATAAAAATAATCAGTTCACCTTGAATAGTGCTATGTTCTCCCTGTGCCATTGGTTTTTGAATAATTTTTCCATTGATGTATTCACTAGCGGGCTTCGTTTCTGGTAGCTTCAGAAACTCTACCAAAGTTATGTTTTTAGATGCTGTCTGTACCATTTGCGATCGCCTCCAACAAAACGCTTTCTTCCAACTCCACCAATTATGATTAACAAACCGCCAAGACGCATTCGTGTAGGGTCTTCTAAAAAAGGACACAAATAAAAAATTAGCTTGAGCTTATAGCAGTTCCCGACCTAGTGAGGTACGTTTTCAAAGCTATTAACCTTGTTAAACAACATTTACGTGTACCTCATTAGACTAGAAAACGCTATAACTCTTATACAAAGTTGTCCAAGTATGTCTTGTTTCACTCTCACAAAATAACGGATTGGAAACCGCTTTTCTCAAGAATTGTTCGGTGTGTCCTAATTACGAATTACGAATTAGTATTACATCCTCTCCAATACCTGAATTCCCAACAAAGATAATCCCAACTTCAAAGTTCTAGCAGTCAAATCACACAGAATCAAGCGAGATGTTCGCTGCGGTTCCTGTGCCTCCAACACCTGAACTCCCTGATTGCGGTCATAAAACTGATTAAACTTTTTACTCAGTTCGTACAAATACTCACATAAACGATTAGGCAACAAGTCTTGCTCTACACTACTAATAACTTCATCCAGTTGAAGTAAATATTTTGCTAGCGCTAATTCTGTTTCATGCTGCAACAAAATAGCATTATTTCCCAACTCCTTAAAGTTAATATCACCCTTGCGGCTAATCCCCTGAATCCGCGCATAAGCATAGAGCATATAGGGCGCAGTATTACCTTTGAAATCCAGCATTTTGTCGTAGCTGAAGATGTAGTTACTGGTACGGTTTTGGCTTAAGTCTGCATATTTAACTGCACTGATCCCAACTACCCTAGCAACTTCATTAATAAATTCTTCAGTTTCAATACGTTCTTCTTCTTTTAATCTAGTTTTTAGGTCAGCATGGGCACGAGAAACAGCTTCATCTAATAAATCCCGTAGCCGCACAGTATCCCCAGAACGAGTTTTGAATTTCTTTCCATCTTCTCCTAACACCAACCCAAAGGGCAGATGCACTAATTCCACATCATCAGGAATCCATCCGGCTTTGCGTGCAACTTGGAAAACTTGAGCAAAGTGGTTTCCTTGTCCAGCATCGGTTACATAAATTATCCGCTTTGCCTCATCCTGCTGAATTCGGTAGCGCAGGGATGCTAAATCTGTTGTGGCGTAGTTATAGCCGCCATCTGATTTTTGCACAATTAAAGGTAAGGGTTCACCTTCTCTATTTGTAAACCCTTCCAGAAAAACGCATTTTGCCCCCTGGTTTTCTACCAGTAAGCCAGATTTTTCTAAATCTTCTACAACTTCTGGTAATAAGGGGTTGTAGAAAGATTCGCCCCGTTCAGTTAACTTGATATCCAGCAACTCATAAATTACTTGAAACTCCCGCCGCGACTGTTCACACAGCAGTTTCCAAGCATGAAGTGTATCCTCTGCACCTGCTTGTAATCTTACGACTTCTTGCCGTGCTGTTTCTTGAAAAGCTGCATCTGTATCAAAGCGTTGTTTGGCTTTGCGGTAAAAAGAGACTAAATCACCAATATCTAAAGCATTAGCGGTGGTAAGTGCGTCTGGGTAAACTTCCCGCAGATAGGCAATTAACATGCCAAACTGCGTACCCCAATCACCTACATGATTTAACCGCAGTACATCGTGTCCTTGAAATTCTAAAATCCGGGCGATGGAATCACCAATAATCGTAGAACGCAAGTGTCCAACGTGCATTTCTTTGGCAATATTCGGACTGGAAAAATCCACAATCTCTCGCTTGGGCGTTTTCGCAGCTGGAACTCCCAACCGGGGATCAGCTTGTATATCGTTCAGTTGTGCTTCCAGGTATGCCGTTTTCAGTTTCAAATTGATAAATCCTGGCCCAGCGATTTCTGGCGGTTCGCAGATTTCGGATACATCTAATTTCTCAACGATCGCACCTGCGATCGCTCTTGGCTGCAATCCTTTCTTTTTACTCAGGGATAAAGCCACATTCGCCTGATAATCACCAAATTTAGGATTACTAGCAGAAACCAAAATTGGATCTACTCCAGCAAAGTCAGCGCCAAAAGCCGCAACTATTGCCTGTTCAAGCTGAACTTTTAGTTTTTCTTGTGTAGCGTTCATATATAAATTTTATCTGTGAGAGAGAGAATGTAGCTCTGGAAAAGCTTGATTATTCACTTTAGCATTTCATTTTGAGCCACTCGATTCATGAGGCGATTTTGACTATATTGAGTGATTGCTTTAAGAATTGTCAATAAGGCACTCTATCTGTAATATAAATTTCACCTATACAGATAAGCGCTAGCATGAAAGTACGCGAAGTTATCAAACGACTAGAAGCTGATGGTTGGTATCTTGCTAGAACTAAAGGTAGTCATCGACAGTTCAA
>NZ_CAXTNP010000029.1:19361-40900 GCF_964245575.1 uncultured Nostoc sp.
TAGAAGCTGATGGTTGGTATCTTGCTAGAACTAAAGGTAGTCATCGACAGTTCAAACATCCAGATAAATCCAGTACTGTAACAGTGTCTGGTAAACCAAATGTGGATGTGCCAATTGGTACTCTTAAAAACATCTGGAGACAAGCTCAATTGGAGGAAGAGTAATGCGTTATACAGTTGTGATTGAAAAGGGAGAAACTAGCTACGGTGCTTATGTCCCTGATTTACCAGGTTGTGTAACTAAAGGTGCAACCTTAGAAGAAGTCAAGCAGATGATTGCAGAAGCTATTGAATTTCATATAGAAGGAATGCTAGAAGATGGTTTACCTATTCCTAAACCTACAAGCATCGCTCATGAGGTTGAAGTTGCAAACTACATCAAAATATAATTACAGGAAATCACTAAATTAGTACTAAACAATCCTCCTATAGCGGTTCTCAATTGCATGGTGGTTGGTATCTTGATAGAACTAAAGGTAGTCATCGACAGTTCAAGCATCAGGGTAAACCAGGTTTAGTTACAGTTCCAGGTAAATTATCTGACGACTTAGCCCCTGGTACTCTCAGTAGTATTTGGAGGCAAGCACAGTTATAAGGAGAACGGCAATGCATTACGTAGTGGTGATTGAAAAGGCGGATAGTAATTACTCTGCTTATGTCCCTGATTTACCAGGTTGTGTAACTAAAGGTGCAACCTTAGAAGAAGTCAAGCAGATGATTGCAGAAGCTATTGAATTTCATATAGAAGGAATGCTAGAAGATGGTTTACCTATTCCTAAACCTACAAGCATCGCTCATGAGGTTGAAGTTGCATACAGCAAAACATAATTATAGGAAATCACTAAATTAGCTCTAAACAATCCTTCTAGTACAGATTGGCAGAAGTTCGCACCGCACTTTTAGCTTACAATTTCACACCGGATACACAGCAGCTATTTGGTGTTAATGCTGGTGCTACAGATTTTAAATAACAAACAGCACTAGCACCTTGTACTCCTGGTCGAACATAGGTATAAGCACTACACTTGCTATCATTAACACAAGACTGCTGGCAAATTGAAGCGAATGGTTCAATAGGAAATCGGGAGTAATCGCTACCTGCTCTATCTCTACCAAATTCAGCAGTTACGGTAGAACGTGAAATAGTGGTTGAAAGTGCAGCCACTTGAGCCGTGGCAGGTTGAGCCAATGGTGTGAAGTTTACAATCGTACTAAAACCTAAAATCAGTAAAAGTGCTAACCCAAAAAATATAATATTTCTTGGGAAAACAAAATTTTTCTTTGCATATTGCCAAGCGGCAACCATTTTTAATTTCATAAATCTCTCCTGGCTGCACAGTATTATTATCAGTTGTGTATAATACAGTTAATTGCTACCAAATTCCAAAATTGTTAATAATTTTACAGAATTCATTCAGTGTGTAGCTTGCAGTTATGCAGTGAATCAATTAGGCAAAGGAGATGAAAAAATCGAGTTGTATTGAAGCTTCTCAGCTTTTGCCCAATCAAGGCACAACTGACGGAAACGATCGCCCCGCACCTCAAAATTCGGGTATTGGTCGAAACTCGCACAAGCTGGAGATAGCAACACCACAGGCGCTTCATACTCCTTGGCTAATTCCGCCGACTTGGGGACTGCCCTTTCCATAGTTTCCACAATTTCGTAAGAATAATACCCCACCTCTTGGAGGCGTTGGGCAAATGTGGGTGCAGCAGAGCCAATCAATAACACAGCAGCAGCTTTGGCTTGAATTTGTGCTAACCAGCCAGTATCATCACCTGCTTTAGCTTCTCCACCAGCAATTAAAATCGCTGGACTTTTCACAGATGCTAAACCAACTTCGGCAGCATCATAGTTAGTGGCTTTGCTGTCGTTAATGAAATCAATACCTTCCCAAGTGCAGATATGCTCCAAACGATGAGCAACACCGGGAAATTCAACAATAGCACGTGCGATCGCATCACGATTAATTCCCGCTAATCGTGCCGTTGCTACTGCCATCAAGAGATTTTGTTGGTTATGTTCTCCTACCATCCGCAAAGTAGATACTTTCACAATCGGTTCTGGTGCAGAGGTTGCAGTCAATTTTTCCACAACCCAGTCGTCCTCAATGTAAAAGCCTTTTTCGCTAATCAGGAAATCTTTTCCTTTGACACTTGTCCAATAGGCATCAGGCCAAGCACTTAAACCTTGCTGCCTCAAGTAGGCATCATCGCCATTGAATACTTGCAACTCAGACTGACGCAATAGCTTGGCTTTGATGTTGTAATAGTTCTCTAAAGTCTTATGGCGACTAAGGTGATCCGGTGTGAAAGTCGTCCAAATACCGATATGTGGTGCAAGAGAACTCGAAGATTCTATTTGATAGCTGCTAAGTTCCGCAATCACCCAATCGAGTGAAGAATTTGGAGTAGAGACACGATTAATCGTGTCTGTACAGGAGTTTGGAGTAGAGACACGATTAATCGCGTCTGTACAGGAGTTTGGAGTAGAGACGCGATTAATCACGTCTGTTAAGAGTGAGGAATTATCAAATGCTCTCCCTGCCTCCCCTGCTCTCCCTGCTCCTCTCCCCCTCCAAGATAGGGCAACATCACAAGCGGCGTAGCCAATATTACCGCAGGCGGGTGCATTTAAGCCTGCTGCTTGAAAAATGGCAGCAATTAAAGCTGTAGTAGTAGTTTTGCCGTTAGTACCAGTAATTCCTACCCAAGGTAGCGATCGCAAATTTCGCCAAGCGAGTTCCATTTCCCCAATGGTTTCAATACCTAATTGGCGTGCCTTAATTAATACGGGAATATCCCAAGGTACGCCAGGACTAACGACTATTAATTGGGGTAAATTAGCACGATTCAATTCTAGGGATTGGCCTAGTTTTACGGTTATTTGCTCGGCAGCGAGTTCTTGTTGTTGTTGTAGGAGGGTTTCGGAGGTGTTGCTATCACTTAGCTCTACCTCCCAACCTTCCCGTTTCAACAATCTCGCCGCAGCAATACCGGACTTTCCCAATCCAATTACAGTAGCTTTAGGCATAGATTGCAGCAGAGTCCCTGGTTAAGCACTCCCTATAGTAGCGTCTATTGGCAAAAATTACACAAGTTTTTATTAACCTACACTACAGATTTTTGACGATCGCACCAAAATCAGCTAAAACACGGGCATGATTGCGAACTAGTCCGAGCAGATGTAATCGATTACGCTTAACTTCTGGATCGGAGTCCATAACTAAAACGCTATCTGGCCCATCAAAGAAGTTACTAACTGTCGGAGCAATTTTTGTTAGTGCTGCTACTAATAGTTGATAATTTCGTGTCTGCTGTGCTGCTGAGGCAAGTGGTACTGATTCGATTAAGGCATTATACAAAGCTACCTCAGAGGGCTTTTGAAATAGTTCTTCACGAACTACGGTGGTTGGTTCTAGCTGTTTTGTATCCAAATCACCTTGAGCGGCTAATCGTGTGGAACGGTTAACGGTTTCGTAGATGTTATCTAAGGTACTGTCATTGCGGATTTCTTGTAAGTATAAGGCGCGATCGCGTACATCCAATAAATCTTTTAACGTCCGTTCTGTGTATTCTGGGTCATTTTCTCCCAAAACTGCATTTACTAAGTCGTAATCAATCTGCTTTTCTTCTTGTAGTAAAGTGCGGATGCGTTGTAAGAAAAACTCTTGTAACACTGCGGTTAATGATGCCTGGTCTTTGTGATATTTCGCTGCAAAATCTATGGCTATTTGCGCTAATAAATCATCTAAGTTTATCGGCAAATTATAAAACCAAATAATTTTAACTACAGCATTAGCAGCACGGCGCAAAGCGAAGGGGTCAGAGGAGCCAGAGGGAATTAAACCTAAACCAAAGATACTTACTAAAGTATCTAATCTATCTGCCAAACCGACAATTTGACCCGTGAGAGTTTCAGGTAAAATATCACCGGCTCCTGTTGGCAAATAATGTTGATAAATTGCCTTTGCTACCTCGGCATCTTCACCACTGGCTAAGGCATATTTTTCTCCCATAATGCCTTGCAATTCTGGGAACTCATACACCATTTGAGTAACTAAATCTGCTTTACATAATAAAGCAGCACGTTGGATTCTTTGACTTTGGCCTTCTTCTAATTCTAATTGGGTGCTGATTCGCTCGGCAACCTTAACTACTCTATCTACCTTGGTACGCACCGAACCCAATTCTTCTTGAAAAGTGACTTTTTCTAACTGTGGTAAAAAGCTTTCTAACGGCTTAGTTAAATCAGCTTCGTAGAAAAATCTTCCATCAGCTAATCTCGCACGAATTACCCTTTGATTCCCAACAGCAACAATATCTGATTTCTGGGGATCAGCGTTAGAAATTGTGATAAAGTTTGGTAATAATTCTTGCTGATAACTATCTGGTTTGAATACAGGGAAATAACGTTGATGAGTAACCATAACTTCAGTAATTACCTCAGTTGGTAATTCCAAAAATTCTGGTTCAAATTTACCAACAACTGTAGAAGGATATTCTACGAGATTGCTTACTTCCTCTAACAAATCGGGGTAAATTACTGTATACCCGCCTAAATTCTCTGCTACTGCCTTTACTTGCTCTTTGATAATATTTGCCCGTTCTTCTGGGTCAACTGTGACATAGGCAGACTTGAGAGCGGTAACATAATCAGTAGCTTGGGCAATTGTCACAGGATCAGGATGTAAGACTCGATGACCTTGAGAAATGCGATCGCTCTGAATCGTTTTAGAACCATTCACTAATTCTAGGGGTAGCACCGTCTCGTCTAATAAAGCTACCAGCCAGCGAATTGGTCGGGAAAACCTCGCATCCCCATTTCCCCAACGCATTAACCGCTTACCTTCTAAACCCCAAATCCATTGGGGAATTAGTTCTGTTAAAATTTCCGCTACAGGACGGCCAGGAATTCTTTTTTGTAAAAAGACAAATTCCCCTTTGTCAGTGGGGCGAAGGAACAGCGCATCCATTTCTACACCTTGCTTTTTGGCAAAGCCGATAGCAGCAGCAGTAGGTTGACCATCTTTAAAGGCGGCTTGGGCGGGGGGCCCTTTAATTTCTTCTTCTCGGTCTGGTTGCTGGGATGGTAGACCTTTAATCACTACCGCCAAACGCCGGGGAGTACCGTACACCTGAACACTTTCACCCTTGAGGCTGTTTGCTTCCAGGCTTTGGGGAATGCGCTCCTGCCATTGCACTAAAGCATCACTGAGAAAACTTGCAGGTAGTTCTTCTGTACCAACTTCTAATAGAAACGCAGGCATATAACACTGTTTTCAACTTTGCGTAGCTCAACTTTATCAGTTATTCTCAAGCGATCGCTCGTGATTTTTAGCTTAATCGGTCAGCCCCGACTCTTGGAGATGCACTCGCGTTCGGGGAAGTCACGCATTCACTCATTCAAAAATTTACCAAGCCCATACTTCGGCTCCTTTCGACTTACTTCGACTACGCTCAGTACAAGTCGCTCAGTAACCATAAATAAATTTAGGGGCTTGTACCTTTTTATTTCTGGTCAGAGTGTATTCCATACAAAACAAAGGAGCATAGACGCAAACGCGAGTGCGTCTCCAAGAGTTGTGGCTTGTCGTAAGACATCGTTAGAGACTTGGAATTTTATACAAAACTTCACAAAAAAAGTGTTCCACTTCATTGATTCATTACATTTTTTACCGTAGTTTTATGCGGTATTTACGTATATAAATTTATATCGTAAGCTTAGTTTTGTTTGATGGATTGATATGTGCATTATGCAAAAAATCAATTTTGGAGTTATGACCATGAAAAATATTTTTACCAAAATCGCCGCGATCGCAGCCACCACGTGCTGCTTTTAGTGTTGCTTCGGCGTAGCCCGCCGCAGGCATCGCTGCTGCTAACAACCCAGCCCAAGCTATTGAGTTAAACTTTAACTGGCAAGGTGATGCTGGTTATTCAGCAATAGGTTCATTCAGCTACGACGAAACTACAGCACCAACAATCATTTCAGAAGCTGGTGGTGGAGCGACCAACTTTTTACAATCCTTGAATGTCTCCTTCTTAGATCCATCTAATAATGCTCTGGGAACTTATAACACCGTTACTGGTGGAGTGTCAGAATCTGATTTCTTCGCTTTCAACTATGATACTTCCACTCAGACATTGTTTGGCCCCTTTGATATAGCAGGAGGGACGGGTGTAATTGGAGAATATTTCTTCCAGGGAACGCTTGGCGACTCTTTATTCTTACGTCAGGATGTCGATCAACAGGCAACGTCAATAACACTAGATCAAAATTCTGGCTCTATTCAGGTATCCAAAGTCCCTGAACCTGCTTCTATGTTTGGTTTGCTAGCGTTTGCTGCCTTGGGTGTAGGTTCATCTGTGAAGAAAAAGCAAGCCTCTTGCTAGAAATTAGGGCCTTCTAGTCAGAGCTTGCCAAATTTACTGAATCTCTATTCTAGCCCTACTAGTTCAGTGAACTGGTAGGGCTATCATTAAAACTCATTAATTCTCATCAACACTATGTGCCAGTTTAAAGGGCGGAATGCGGGTTATATGCACGAGCTTGAATATGATGGTAGAATCCCCCAAGTTGTAAATTTAGGCATTAGTTCAGAAACAACCAGGACAAATATTGTCATAAATAACCAGAAACTAAAAACTATCTTTAGAAGAGGATGTTTTAAAAGGGTATTTTCCTTTCATGCTGAACACAGCCAAGCATTTCAGTACATAACTGAAAGCTGATGTTTTCCTTGTTGTTGATCCAAGTCAGATCCAGAAAATTATACCTTCTGGAACTTTTAAAACGACCTCTAAAAACCTAAGGTATTTACACAAAGTGATACCTTAATTTTTAAGTGCTTTATGCAGGAAAAAAATTCTTTTTTAAAAACCACTAAAAAATTCATCAACAATGTTTAACGCACTGTTAATGAAGCAAATTTATAAATTTAAATAAGTAATAAAAGTAGCAGCACCTACTGATTATGAAGGAATAAATCCGATTATATCCGGCTGTCTTCACAAAATTCACAAATAGCTCATGCACATACTGATTTATTCCTACAACTATCATCCAGAGCCGATTGGTATTGCTCCGTTAATGACTGAATTAGCAGAAGGACTAGTAAAGCGAGGTCACCAATTGCGGGTGATTACGGGAATGCCCAACTATCCTCAGCGCGAAATTTACGATGAGTATCGGGGTAAGTGGTACGTTACTGAACAAAAAAATGGCGTTACCATTCAACGAAGTTACCTGCGAATTAAGTCTAAACCTAACCTTATAGATCGGCTATTACTAGAGTTGAGCTTTGTTTGCACGAGCTTACCCCAAGCCTTTAAAGGCGGACGCCCTGATGTGATTATCTTAACAGTACCGCCTCTTTTCGGTACTTTACCAGCAACAATATTTGGTTGGTTATACAACTGCCCAGTAGTTCTAAATGTGCAAGATATTCTACCAGAAGCTGCGGTACGGATCGGACTATTGAAGAACAAGTGGATGATCCGAACTCTTGCAGCCTTAGAGAAATTTGCATATCGGTCTGCACACACTATTAGTGTGATTGCCGATGGATTTCGTGACAATTTAGTGAATAAGGGAGTACCTATTAATAAAATCGTTTGTATTCCCAATTGGGTGGATGTAAATTTCATCTGTCCCTTACCAAAACCGAAAAATTCCTGGATATCTAGCCATCAACTTGATGGTAAATTTGTAGTACTTTATTCGGGGAACATTGCTCTAACGCAAGGTTTAGAAACAGTAATAGAAGCAGCAGTTTGCTTGCGTCATATTAAGGAGATTGTCTTTGTTATCGTTGGTGAATCAATAGCATTACAAAGGTTGCAGAAATATTGTATTTTAAATGGAGCAGATAATGTTTTGCTGCTACCGTTGCAGCCCCGAGAAAAACTACCCGAAATGCTAGCAGCATCTGATGTCGGGTTGATTGTGCAAAAGCGCAATGTGATTTCGTTTAATATGCCTTCAAAAATACCACTACTGTTGGCGAGTGGTCGCCCGATTGTGGGTTCAGTTCCCGCCACTGGTACTGCTGCAAAAGCAATCCAACTCAGTGGTGGTGGGATAATTGTTGAGCCAGAATCACCCGATGCAATCGCTGCTGCGGTGCATGATTTATATGCTAATCCTACTCTAGGGGCGAGGCTAGGTAACGCAGGAAGACAGTTTGCCGAAGAAAACTATTCTTTGGAGCAAGCACTTAATCGGTATGAAGGGCTGCTTTCTCATATTGTTGCTAACCGAAAATCAACTCTAGGTATCTTGCCGAAATTAAATTCCAAAAAATCAGTTGTGGATGGTTAAAAAGGGCTGGAGACTGGAGATTTTTTACAAAAATGGGATGCTTTCTTAATTAGCGAACATTAAGGAACTGGGAATACAAAACCGTAATTAGGAAAAATTAAATCACCCATTCGGGTGAGTTGAAAATCAACCGATCGGGTGACCTAAGTGTAGGAAGTTGAGACTGCTCAAAAATAGGATTCTAGAGAACACTGATTGATTGTACGTCGTTCTTGGTGGAGGATAACTTGATGAAACTTACAACCTTACTTAATAAAGCTCAATTAACAGCGTAGGCGTAGCCCGCCATTGGCATCGCTTCATACTTTTCTCTTCCCTAAGATCAGTATTCACTACTACTTAAGAGCGATAAACTCATCTGTAACTTCTATTCATCTCATCTTTTATGTGATTATAATGCAAGCAAGCACTTGCAAACGCTCATGGAAAACTTAGCATCAAGGACGGCACAAACTCATGCACGCTTGATCAAGGCAGCAACTCAGGTGTTTGCAACAACAGGAATAAATGGAGCGACGACGCGAGAAATTGCTCGTGTTGCTGCGGTCAATGAGGTAACTTTATTTCGTCATTTCCAGACCAAAGAGCAACTACTAGCTGCTGTGATTACTGAAGTGATCGCTTTACAAACAGAAGCTTTAGCCCATCACGACGGCTGGACTCAAGACCTATACATTGACCTCAAGAATTATGCAAGGCTTCGCAACCAGATGATAGAGGAGTATGAAGACCTGATTCGGACATTTATTGGGGAAGCGAAGCGACATCCTGATGCCGCCCGTCTGATCTTATACGAGACTGACAAATCGCTGCGCGAACAGCTAGTTGTGTACTTGCAAAAGAGTCAAGAGAAGGGCACGGTATCCTCAGATATAGATTTGAAAGCATCTGTGGATAGTTTCACGGGTATGTTGCTTCACGGTATCCTGCGTTTTAGCGATATCCCCACCGCACTCTTTGTACAGTCGTGAATGCTACATGGAAACTTGTGTGAATTTATTTGTGCGTGGTATTAGCACTTTGCCTTTGCAGAAGGTAGGAGGTTTAATTGATTAGTCTGCAACAAGATTAACCCTGTTTTCTTTTTCAGCTAAGGCACTGGGTTGAGACTACCTAAAAAAGATTTTATAAATTACACTTTGAAAATGATTTAATCTAAGTAATTTACAAAATAGCCATAATGTGCTATAGGATATTTATTTCAGGTGCTAGACAACGTGAGCGATCGCCCAAATACCCAAATACCCAAATACCCAAATATATTTGTCAGACAACATGACAACAATGCTTTTTTAGCGAAGAGTAGATTGCCCAAGTCTAAATCCACAAGACGAGAAACCGAATATGTCCAATTCTGAGTTCCCTGATTCTACCCTGCCTGTTGAAATAGAACAGCCTGCTGTTAATGATTCTAGTCAAGAGTCGCAACCATTGCCAGAGCGATCGCCAAAGCCACCTCAAAAGCGGCGTTGGCCCCTGCTGTTGGGAATCGTCCTATTAATTGCAGGTGTTGGTATTGGTTGGCGCTGGTGGCAAACTAGTAATGCTAGCAATGCACCACCGGGCGGGCCTGGTGCTGGTCAACCTATGGCAATTCCCGTCAAGCTAGCAACTGTGCAAACTGAAACTGTGCAGGATAGTTCGGAGTTTATTGGCTTCTTAGAGGCTCCACGTTCAGTAATCATCAAGCCACAGGTTGAAGGACGAGTAACGCAGATTTTTATCCAAGAGGGCAACCGTGTTCAACAAGGGCAAGTTATTATTAGTTTGCAAAGTGATAATGTCCGAGCTCAATTATCACAAGCAAAAGCTGGACTAGAAGAAGCCCAAGCAAAGCTTGCTGAACTCCAAGCGGGTACGCGACAAGAAGAAGTTGCCCAAGCTAGAGCGCAGTTAGCCCAAGCCCAAGCTCGGTTTCGAGATGCCCAATCGGGATCGCAACCAGAAGAAATTGCTCAAGCTGAGGCTCAAATTCAGTCAGCTAAATCTGACGTGGAACTAGCACAGTCACGAGCCAAGCGATACGGACAATTGAGAAAAGAGGGTGCTGTTTCCCAAGATACCTTAGAAGGATATGTTAAAGAACAGCAAAGTGCTGAAGCTGCCCTTGTTGTAGCCCAGAAACGTTTAGACCAACTCCGCCAAAGTAGAAATTCTAGTATCAATGAGCTAGCTGGTGCCCTAGAACAACAGAAACAAAACTTAAGGCAACTAGAAAATGGTTCCCGCCCAGAAGAAATTGCCCAAGCGCGATCGCAAGTAAGTCAAGCAGCAGCCCAAGTCCAAGCAGCCCAAGTCCAAGTGCAATACACTAAAGTCCTTGCACCTTTCACTGGCATTGTTGGTCGTATTCCAACAAAGGTGGGAGATTATGTAGAAAAAGCAGATCAACTCACTACACTGACTAGAAACGACTCTTTAGAACTAAATATTTCCGTTCCCCTAGAAGATGCCAAAAAACTGCGCTTGGGATTAACAGTGCAAATGCTAAATGCCCAAGGCAAAACCACAGCAAGGGGTAAGGTGAGTTTCATCTCTCCAAATGCTAGTTCTGATTCGCAGACAGTTTTGGCTAAAGCCAACTTTGGTAATTCTAGAAGTCAACTGATCAATCTCCAGTCAGTGCAAACCAAAGTAATCTGGAACGAACGTCCAGGAATTTTAATTCCAGTTACAGCAGTATCTCGCCTGGGTGGAGAGACTTTTGTCTTTGTCGCTCAAGCACCAGCAGAAAAGCCGAAAGCTGAAGCGCCGGCACAAAAGCCGAAAACTGGAGTGTCATCTCCATCTTTAGTAGCTCAACAAAAACCCGTGAAATTGGGAGTTATTGAGGGGAATAATTATCAAGTTATCGAAGGACTAAAAGCTGGGGACAAAATTGTTGTTTCCGGTATTCTTAGTCTAACCAATGGCGCTCCTATCACTCCTGCACCGCAAGAAGTGGGTAGTCGGAATCTTTAAGTCAGGAGGTAGGGAGCAGGGGGAGCAGGGGGAGCAGGGGACAAAAGTTAGAACTTGCAACGCCGTCTTTCCCTTCCCCTTGTCCCCTTGTCTCTTCCCAATGCCAAATACCAAATGCCCGATTTTTTAAACCATGTTTGTAGACTTCTTTATTAAGCGGCCAATTTTTCTTTAGCATCAGGGATGGTGGTAGACGATGCGATCGTTGTGGTGGAGCAAATCACCCGTTTTATTCAGCATAAAGGAATTAGTCCTCGCCGAGCGGCTAGTGAATCAATGGCGGAACTGTTTGGCGCAGTTATTGCTACTTCACTAGTATTGATGGCGGTGTTTGTGCCAGTGGCGTTTTTTCCGGGAACTACAGGCGCACTTTATCGGGAATTTGCGCTGACGATCGCTTTCTCCATTGCGATTTCGACTTTTCTGGGTTTGACTTTAACACCTTCTTTGTGTGCGTTGCTGCTGCGTCAAGGACAAAAACCTTCAGGCTGGCTGGGTTGGATTTTTGACCAGATTAATCGATTCTTGGAATGGGTAAGGTCAAGTTATGAGCGATCGCTTACCTGGCTGGTACGATTCAAAAGCATCGTCATTGGACTGTTTATTGTTTCTTTGGGAATGACTGCTTGGCTATACACCACAGTACCAACAGCCTTTCTACCCGATGAAGACGAAGGCTACTTCATCACCATCATCCAAGGGACGCATTGGCATTGTCAGCTGATGCATTGGCATTGTCAGCCGATGCATTAGCATTGTCAGCCGATGCATTGGCATTGTCAGCCGATGCATTGGCATTGTCAGCCGATGCATTGGTATTGTCAGCCGATGCATTGGCATTGTCAGCCGATGCATTGGCATTGCAAAGTATTGCCAAATTTAATTCGCTACGAATTAATGAAATGCTGTACCTAGTAAAGCTGGTGATCCGTTCATGTCATAAAGGTGATACCCAACTTCCTGAAGCATCTGTAACCCAAATCATGGTGCTGTGTTGCTGGACTCGGTATTTGAAATCTTGCCGTTTTATTCCTATCGGAATATAGACTATATGTCTACTTTTCTGAATTCGCCCATTCGCAATGGGCTACGCCCTGCTACGTTCGCAAAGCGTCTCGTAGAGAAGAGAGCAATTACAGCTATTTTCAGGTAAATAGACCACGCGGTAGGGAACATTGCTGTGCCCCTACGATAGATGTGGTTCAAATATATGAAAACTGCTGTAAACTAAGCCACGCCACTTGCAAGTGGGGTTTTTACCTACCTTGAGATACAAGGACTTTTTCGCGCCACTTGCGGCGAGGTTTTGAACATGAAGCTTTTTTGATAAATAAATGGCACAGAGGACATAGAGAAAAGAGAAAAGTGCTTTATTTCAGCAATCTCAGCCCACTGAGGGTAACTAACACTGTAGAGCCTTCATGCCCAATGACGCCGATGGGTAAGTTAATATTTCCCAGAAAGTTGCCCACCAAAAGCAACATAATGAAACCCAACGCTACGAATATATTTTGTTTTACTATGGCTTGCGATCGCCTACCCAAATGCATCGCTACAGCAATTTTTTCTAACCTGTCTGCCATCAGTACTATATCTGCGGTTTCTAATGCCACATCACTACCAGATATTCCCATCGCTATACCCACAGATGCTTGGGCTAGAGCCGGTGCATCATTAATCCCATCGCCCACCATTGCCACAGTTTGATATTGTTGCTGTAAACGGCGAATCACATCAAGCTTATCTTCTGGTAGAAGTTGAGCATACACCCGATCAATTCCGACTGCTTTGGCGACACTGTGAGCAGTTTCTTGATTATCCCCGGTTAACATGACAATTTGTTCAACTCCTAATTTCTTTAACCGGGTAATGGTTGCGGCTGCTTGCGCTCTGACTTCATCTGCGATCGCAATTATACCCATCACCTCTGCTCCCCTGCTTCCCTGTGCTACCCAAACGACAGTTTTACCTTCTTGCTCTAAAGATTGAGCCATTTCTGGCAATTCTTCAGGTAAATTTGTGACATACTTTTGCACAAAAATCGCATTCCCCACAATTACCTGTTGTTCTTGGGTGATTCCTACAATTCCTTGTCCAGGTATAGCTTGCACTTGAACTGCACCAACCCGATCCAAATCACCAGCCGCCTGTACAATTGCTTTACCGATGGGATGTTCAGAAGAGGATTCTACTGCTGCTGCGGTTTTTAATACATCTGCTTGAGTGTATTCACCAACTGAAATTACCTGAAAAACCTGCACCTGTCCTGTTGTGAGAGTACCAGTTTTATCAAATGCGATCGCTCGGACTTTGCCAATCTTCTGCAACTGCGCCCCATTTTTAAACAAAATCCCCTGTCTTGCACCATTGGCGATTCCCGAAAGTAGGGTGGGCATAATTGCAGCCATCAGCGCACAGGGAGAAGCAACCACTAAGAAGGTAAGCGCCCGATAAATCGTCGTTTCCCAATCCCAACCCCAGAGAAATGGCGGTAAAGTTGCTAGTAATATTCCGGCTACTACAATGACTTTGGCATATCCTTTCTCAAAGCGATCGATAAACTCTTGCGAAGGTGGTGTTTGAGTCTTTGCTTGTTCTACCAAACGAATCACTCGCTGGATTAAACTGCTTTGGGCTGGTTTGTGTACTTTAATCTGCAATGCACCATAGCCGTTGAGTGTGCCGGCAAATACTTCTTCGCCTACCGTTTTCTCTACAGGTAAAGACTCGCCTGTAATTGCAGCTTGATTGAGGGTGCTGTAACCGGATAAAATTATCCCATCAGTAGGAATTAGCTCTCCGGGTTTGACGACAATCTCATCACCCACCTTTAGCTGACTAATAGGAATTTCCTCTTCCCTTCCCTGAAGCAAAACCCTTGCTGTATCTGACGTCAAACTCATCAAACTCCTGATACTCCGCTCAGTTCGCTGCATAGCATAACCTTCTAGTGCGCCACTGATGGCAAAAATCAGAATCAAAATTGCCCCATCAATAATTAGATGATATTCTCCTCGCCATAAGCCGAGGCTAGCAGCACCAATGGCGGCGACAATCATCAGCAAATCTACATCAAGTTCTCTTTCTTTGAAGAGAGTAGTCAATCCTTCCCGCGCACTTTCGTAACCACCAATCACGTAAGCAGCAGGTAGCAGCAGGAATGCCAATCCCAAAGCGCCAAGATGCAAGGCGAACCATCCGAGAAATAACAGTAAGCCACACAAAAGCGCTGCTACGGTATCTGCGTGTTCTCTGGTGAATTGGGTGAAACGCTGGGGATAGAGCATGAGAGGTGAATTTACAGGGACTCTCTCACCCTAAAGCTTGACATTAATGTTAATGTCAAGCTTTATAATGATTTTGAAACGCATAGGCGCTTCGCCTTCCCACAAGGTAGGGGCGCTGAGAAAGGCGCAAAGATACGCAAAGTTAAATCTTTCTCTGCGTTCCTGGATGAAAAATTAGTTACAATAAACACATAAAAATGGGAGTTTTTTATTTAACAAAGATATGAACTTAGAAGAATTAATAGCTCAATTAAATGCAAATATCTTCCTTAAAGAATTTTCATTTTCCAAAAACAATTTTACTCCAAAAGGTAGCAGTGAACTAGAGCTTGCAGATCATGTTATATGGCTTGACGACCTCATGATTGTTTACCAATTCAAAGAAAGAACGGGAGGAAAAAGCTCAGTAAATAGCGAAAAAAAATGGTTCGAGAAGAAAATACTTCAAAATGCTAAGAATCAGATACGTGATACACTTCTTTATTTTAAACAATATGAACACGAGATAATTATACCAAATCAAAGAGGGCATATTTTCAATATGAAGTTTAATCAGATTAAAAGTTTTCTCAAAATTATAATATATTTATCTAATAAGCAACTTCCGGAATATTATAAAAATAAAAAATATTACATTAGCAGTCAAGAAGCAGGGTTTATTCATATTGTCTCTGGTAACGATTATTTCAATATTTGCAAAACATTATTAACACCGACAGAAATTAGTGATTATTTTATTTATCGTCAAGATTTACTTATCAAGCATACTCATAATGCTGAAAAGTTACCTGAAGCTGCTATTGGAGGTCAGTTCTTATCAGGAGAAGATGCAAGTTTTCCTCCAAGTAAAAATTTTCTTGAATATTTATACAGGCTAAAAAACGATACAGATAATTTTAGTATTTCAGGTATCCTAGAAAACTTCTACAAAAGAATAAAATATATAAATTGCAATGAAGAAAATACTGAATATGCTTATTATAATATCATCGTTGAATTTGCAAAATTAAGAAGAATAAATCTTCAAGAAGTAAAAGTCAGAATAAAATTATGCTTAGAAGCTTGTGACTCAGATGAATTTGAGTTGCCTTATAGAATTGTTTTACCCGAAACTGGCTGTGGTTTTGTTTTTATTCCTCTTCAACACGAGCAAAAAGATGTTAGGTTGAAGTGGTTACATAATCTAACCTATGCAGCCAAATATGATCAAAAAATACGACGTTGTATAGGAATTACATTTGTAAAAGAAGAGGAAGACTATCTTATGGACTGGTGTTTCTTGGATAGTGATTGGCAATATGATTCTGCAATAGAAGAAAGTTTAAAGAATTGTTATCCTTTTAGACCAGTACAAGAAAAATTAATACCTTCTTATCAATTTGAGTAATAATCAAAAGATGAACGCTGGTTGCTTAACTATTAAAGAACTCACTGATGCAGTTGGCGGCGGTTTAACTCCACGGATGGTGCGCCATTACCATCAATTGGGACTGCTACCGCAACCAGTGCGATCGCCTAGTAATTATCGTCTCTACACCAACAAAGATGTCCTCCGGTTGCAACGGATTGTAGCACTTAAGCAGCAAGGGTTTCAGCTAAACCATATCCGCAATATTTTGGAAGCCGAACCAGAAGCGGATACAACTGTTAACCTCATGGGACAACTCCAGCAGCAATATCGGGCGGTGATGCAACAAATTTCCCAACTGCGACAAACAGCATCAGCATTAGAAGGATTATTGGGGCGCGATCGCCATTGTCAAATTATGCAGGCGGAAGTTTTGGCACAACTGAAGTTACTTGATGTTGAAACCCAAGCCGGATTGGGAGGATTGGAAAATCTCTGGAGTGGCTTGGATGCTGAAATTCATACGCACTCGGAAGCTTTTTCAGAATCTTTACAACGCTTATTACCTGATTTATCTCACCGTTCGGAAATTGAACAACACTTAATTTCTCAGTTAGTTTTGGCTTGTGGTGATGTGAGTTTGGTATCCTTTGTTAAATTGAGTCAAGATGCGATCGCAGCTAGTCGAGAAGCTTTATCTTCAAGCTGTCAAATTGTTGTCGATACCCAAACGGTTGCTGCTGCTTTAGATCAAACCCGATTACTTCACTTGGGATGCCACATTGAAACCTTGATTGATAATCCCCATATTACCACCGCCACAGAGGCAGAAGTTGCTTTTTGGCAGCATCAAGAATGGCGAGAAAAATTGCAGCAAGTAAGTAAGGGTTGTGTTCTGGTAGTTGGTTATGCTCCCTCAGTACTTATAGAAGTTTGTGAGGCGATTACCAACCAGAAAATTCAGCCTGCACTAGTAATTGGAATGCCCATTGGCTTTAGCCATGCTCCCGCAGCCAAGCGACAACTGATGCAACAAGAGATACCTTTTATTACAGTTGCAGGCACTTTAGGAGGTGGCGCTTTAGCTGCTACTACCCTAAATGCCTTGGTGGAGTCATTGATTGATAAGCCAGATTGTCATTGTTATCTCAAAAATGTAGTAGATTCCGGTGATTGCTGAACAATTAGAACTCAGTACTAATACCGTTACTTTTTGCTAATATTCATTAACAAATATATTCTTTTATAATTCGCAATAAAAGCGAAGTCGAATTTCCCATCACGGGAGACTGCTGAAAACGAGGGTTAACAAGCTTGATTACCAAAACTTTTCAAGCCTTTACAAATAATTTTGCTGGGTTATACTCGACTGGATAATTGATTCCATATTGCCATGAATCATAAGTTACCAGTTATTTATTTTTACATTCCCCAAAACCAATGGCCTAGCGATCGCATATTAGAAAATTCGGATCTTTACTGGCAATGGCAAAATTCTCTACGTTACGGTCAAGGGCGATATAACTGGACTCTACAAACCTATCTTCACCTCAAACATGATGGATTTCCATGTCAATTGGTAGGAACTTTACCCACTGAAGGAATTGTTTTGGCGCATCGCGATTTTTTGCCAGACAACCTACAACCAACACCACAATTATTGATTGTTTGTTTGCGTGCAGATAGAAGTCATCATCCTTACGCACAGCTTCATATTATCCAAAATACTCAAGATGAAATTACAAGATATTCTGCAAGCCTTTGGCAAACCTATTATATGCCCCATTGGCCCCAGTCTGGATTGATTCCTCGCGATCATCAGCGTGGTGATACATTTGAAAATGTTGCCTACTTTGGTCAAGTAGACAACTTAGTTGCCCAGATGCAAACAGATGCCTGGAAACACCAAGTCAATGCTTTAGGTTTAAATTGGAATATTGTGAACTTTGAACGCTGGCACGACTACAGTGATGTGGATGTTGTCATTGCCGTGCGTAGCTTTGATAACAATACATATAACATTAAACCAGCATCTAAATTATATAATGCTTGGCAAGCTGGAGTTCCGATCATTCTTGGTCGTGAATCTGCTTACCAATATGAACGTAAAAGCGAACTCGATTATATAGAAGTAGCTTCTGTTGACGAGATAATTACATCTCTGAAACGCCTGCGCGACAATCATAAATTACGTCAAGAAATGATAGACAATGGTCGTATTCGCTCTGTAGAGACGGGGATTGAGGAACTGACTGCACGGTGGCGTAGCTTTTTAACAAACGTAGCCTCTCCCACCTATGAACGCTGGCGAGATGCATCAAGTTGGCAACGCAAAATATTTTTACAACGCCGTTACTTCACTTTGAAGACAAGTAATATTAAATCTCGCCTAAATAAGCTTTTACCAACCCAGAATTAGTTGATAAGCTAATCAGCATTTAAGTTGCATAAAAGTAGGGCTAGAGCCGCTAACTACAAGCAAATCATTCTGGAAACATGAATGACGATTAGCTTTGCACCCCACACGCCAGATGCTCCCCTTAATCCCCTCCACGCCTGCTCTTTGGAAGTTCTTAGGGTTTAATAAGTAATCAAGCGGACATGATATAGCAATCCGATTTGATTCGGTGAATTACTCGTAGAGACTCAATACTTGGGACTGGGGACTCAATACTAGGAAGAAGCAATAAAGGTGTACTGAGTTTTTTTCAAAAATTAAATATGAGTCCTATATCCCTCTTTCATCACTCTCACCAGAGGAAAAAATAAAATCGTTGTTAAGCAAGACTTTCAGGCGAGAAACGTAATTATGACAATAATGTTAGAAAATAAAGCTCTAAACCCAATTGCTGTCTAATGTTTAAAAGTTACCTTCGATTTTTCTTTGACCAGAGTGATGGAAGAGCGATATAAAACAGTCTTTACGCCAGGGTTCCCAGCAGGAAACCCCCTTCTTGCTGATAAAGGCTGTGTAAGACCATTGACTCGTAAGGGCAAGGGGCAACGATCTATGAATTCAGAAGCGCCGATTGGGGTCAGTGTGTGGTAGTTCACTAATAAAATAATTCCTAATTGTCGCCATAGGCTATCAATTTGGTATAAGTTGCAATATAAATTAGAAAATTTTATAGTAAACAGACTCTAGCAATTAGAGTATACATTATCATGCTATACAAACAACAGCGAAGTATAAATCAATATAAGTGCGTTAAAGGAACTTATAAGTAAAGATAACTCAGATGTATAATTAGCGCGTCTCCTCCATAATCCCTAAAAAGATCGCGATTTAGGATTTATAGGCTTTCTATTTTTTACTTTAAAAAGGGGCATATGTGGCAACAAGAAAAAAAAGATACTTCGATAGTTAGACTGGTATTATGGCTTGCCTTAGTTACAACCCCTATGGCAGCAAGTTTACTGGTGTCAGAACCTATGCTGGCACAATCTAAACCTGAAACTTCTTCTTTTACACTGCCGCAAACAGTGCAGAATGGGACGATAGTGCGGATTGATGGTTCAAGTAGCTTGGGTGCAATCAACCAAAGCCTGAAAGAGAATTTTGAAAAACAGTTTTCTGGTACAAAGGTTGAAGTTGCTGCTAACGGCACAGATACGGCACTGAAAAATTTGCTAGATGGCAAAATCGATATAGCAGCAATGGGGCGTGGGTTGACGCCAGCAGAAAAAGCCCAAGGACTAGAGCAAGTTCGCTTGCGCCGTGAGAAGATTGCGATCGTAGTTGGTGCAGATAATCCTTTCAAAGGAAGCTTGACCAGTAGGCAATTTGCCCGCATTTTTCGGGGACAAATTACAAATTGGTCACAACTAGGAGGGTCTCCAGGGAAGATTCGGTTAATCGATCACCCTAACACGAGTGAGACTCGCAATACTTTTCGGACTTATCCAGCCTTCAAGACTGCTGAATTTGCTACAGGGCCCAATGCTACCCAACTAACTGAGGATAATACCGCAGAAATCATCAAACAACTGGGCAAAGACGGCATCAGCTATGTGTTAGCTAATCAGGTGTCAAAATTGAAAGGTGTGCGAGTTCTGCAATTACATCAAGCCTTACCAGATGATGAAAAATATCCCTTCTCGCAACCTTTAGTTTACGTTTACAAAAAAAATCCGAGTGTAAGCACAATAGATTTTCTTGGCTTTACCCTTGCACCCCCAGGACAGAAGGCTATAGAACAAGGTATAACTGCCGAAGCAGAGGCGATCGCCACCAACGTATTACAACCTGCACTCACGGCTTCCCCCAGTGCCCAGACGACACCTGCTGCTACGCCTTCCCCTAGTGGAACTACTTCTGCATTTGCCGAACAGCCATTTGTGGCTCCTGCTCCTACACAACGCAGTCCAATTGTCAATAGGGAAACACCATTTTGGTTGCTCCTACCTTTGTTTTTTGTTCCTGTAGCTGGAGCGTTCCTATGGTGGGTTCTGGGAAAACGCCCATCATCTACTGAGAAAACAGACAACTTACCAGAATCAGATCCTCCTCCACCCAGCAGAGAAGATAGAGAAATGGCAGCGATCAACGCCAGCACCGCTCCCTCCATTAACGGAGCAATGCTTGAGGAGCAGCCAGTGCCGCACTTCCAAGAGCAAGAAAGCCCCGATCGCACTCCTTTCAACATCTATGCTCAAACAGAATCTGACCTGACCCAGAATGCTACTCAAGGGACATCAAATTTAGTACAAGAGGGAACTAATGGCATTTCTAATTCCTATGAAGACACAACATCAGGCGTAGCTAATAGCTCAGAAAATAACAACTTGGGAGCCGCAGCTTTAACTAATGGTGCAGCTCTTGCAACGGGTATCGGGGCGGCTAGCTGGTCTGCCTTTACCAACAAAGAAACACAAACAGATGCGATTGATGAGACAATTAATCAAAGTAATTATACTGAGATAAACCCTGAGTCTGATTCTGATGAAATTGCCTGGGATTCTGATGAAATTGAATGGGACATAGAAGCCCCAGCAGCTGTAGTAAATACTTCATATCCTCACCTGGCTAATATTCCAGAAGAGGTATCTGATGTGGAATTATCTTCATCTGAGGTGACAGCCCCACTCCCAGAATTACCAGATGTGCCAGAAATCACATCTGATTTTGGATATTGGGACACAGAAATTAATCAAGATCAGATAGATGAGGAACTTCAAGCAGAATTAAACTGGCTAGAGAGTATTACCTCAACTGAATATACAGACTCAGTAGATGAATTAGCTTTACCAGAGTCTGGCGAAGTGACAGCCGATGTAGAACGATCAACTGTAGAAACATCTTCACTGCTCGACGATTTACCAGAATTATCAGAAGAAGAAGATGTATTCAATGTAGTAGCGGACGCAGCTGAACCCACTGTCAATTTGCCAGTGGAAGAATCTCAAGCAGAGCCTACTGTTGAGGAAGTTATTGCTGAAACTGACTCCACAGATTTAGCGGGTGCTGCGGTAGCAGCAGGCGTAGGTATTGCAGGCTGGACTACCATTTCTGGATTAGATACCAAAGGAGAAACTGATACTACAGTTGACAATGTGCCGATTGCGGCTGAAACAGCTGTTGATTTGATAGATGCAAAAGAGAGCAGTATCGTCCTCACACC
>NZ_CAXTNP010000030.1:0-4111 GCF_964245575.1 uncultured Nostoc sp.
GAGTGGGGGAGATGAGGGAGATGAGGGAGATGAGGGACATGGGGGAGAGTCATTAACTTTTTACTCTTAAATCTGGACTTTTGATTCTTGACCCTTAACTCTTGATCCCAGGAACCTAAAGATGAATTAGAGGTCTATAATATAGAGCTATCCTCAATGGTTAGCCAATATCTCGATCTCGTTTTAGTCGTTGACTTGGAACAACCATCACGAGTTTCTCACGGATTAAATAGGATTGCTATTTATATTCCTCGTAACCACTGCTTAAAATACAGGAGCTTCTCACAGGTAGAGGATATGGGATGCAGTTCAATCTAGAATTCAAAATTGGTCATAAACCTATTTGAAATTCCTGTTTACTTTTATGTCGGCAAAGTTGAAATTCTTTTTGATTGTGATACTAAGTATCTTTGCCACTGCTGGCGCTGGAGTATATTTTACCCAGAGCCAGCAATCTGCACCGATTGTTGAGACTAGTGATGCACAAACCCAGCAGGTGAGAGCAATACATCAGTCTCAAGAGGTTGTGGCATACTCAGAACGTTCCGATTATAAAACTATACCTTTAGAAAAGCTCAACTCATCTCTCCAAGGTAGCGATCCTGCTACCCTCGCCCTGAATGCTTTTGACGACATAGCATCAGTGGGAGGAACGCGAAAGGTAGAGGTAGCTTATCCACAACGAAATCAGGCCCTTGTGACGATTACGCAAATCAAGGGGGGTGATGATTCGGTTGGTATTAAATATCGAGTTGAGATGACTACTTTTGGGCGATCGCTTTTTATTAGCTCACCTCCAGTCTGGCAAATTGTTTGGGCTGGCTCCCAGGTGGAATGTTGGGCTGGGAGACGCTCCCAAACAAAGTTAAATCACATCTGTAATTAGTCATTGGTCATTGCTCATAAAACAAATGACAAAGGACAAATGACAAATCACAAATTTAAATGTCGCCGCGAATTTCTTCTACAACGCCATCGCGCAGAACGATTTCAACCTGCATTTTGCTAATCAGGTTATCACCGATCTCTACCCGGAAAAAGCCTTCCATTTGGAATTGGTTGACTTCCTGATCTTGCTGAAGAAACTGCACTTGCTGAAGGTTTTGCAGCAATTGATTTTTCTGCTCTAGAAATTCACTTTTCTTTTGATTGACTTGGAGTTGGATATTGTCAATTTGTTGGAGGGTCTGGGGGCCAGGTGGTTGCAGACTCTGCTTTTGAATTGCAGCGATCGCTCTTTGTCCTTCTACGTCTAGCTGTTGCAGTTGCTGGTCAAGTTGATTTATTTGCGTTTGCAGCTGCTGTTGTACTTCCTCTTTCCAGAGGGGAGTCACAATGACTTTGACGTTAACAACGCGTTTCAGGAGCAAGTTAGATTTGGAGACATCCATAAATATTTCACGTTCACTCTTTACAGTTGGGAGGTGGAATTATCAGGCAAACATCCTGTCAATAATATCGCGATAGCGTTCCGTGACGACATGGCGGCGAACTTTCAGTGTTTGTGTCATCAAGCCATTTTCGATGGAAAACGGTTCCAGAATGAGTTTAAACGTTCCGATGCGGTCATCCGGTCGATAACCTGGACGATTTTGTACTTCCCGATTTAATTCTTGGCGAAATAAATCCTGGATCATTCTACTCTCCAAGTCAATTTTTTGACTAGGTGAAGAAGCAACCTGATCATTCTGCGTATCCAGTATCAAATTCTGACTTGCTGCCCATTTTTCTAAGGCTTCGACATTGGGGACAATTAAGGCTCCCAGGCTGCGCTGATCTTGGCCAACGAGCATAATTTGATCGATGTATGGCGATCGCAAACACGCATCTTCAATTGGCTGTGGCTCGATGTTTTCCCCGTTAGTCAATACAATCGTATCCTTTGCCCTGCCAGTCAGCACCAAGTCGTCTTGTGGTGTCAGCCAACCCATATCGCCACTATCAAACCAACCTTCAGCATCAATTGCTTTCGCTGTCGCTTCCGGATTTTGGTAATAACCTTGCATAATCTGCGGCCCCCTCAACAATAGTAAGCCTCGCTTCTCTATTGGTAGAGGCGCTTTTGTCTCAGGATCTACAATTTTAGCTTCGGTTGCAGGAAGTGGTAGCCCTGATGCACCAATCAAATTTCGCCAAGGACGCCGCACATGGGTAACAGGAGAAGTTTCTGTTAAGCCGTAACCTTGCAAAATCTGCACACCAATAATTTCAAAGAAGTTATCTATGTGTCTGGGAAGCGCACCACCGCCGCTAATCATCTGCTTAACTTCTCCTCCTGTCGCTTCTCGCACCTTAGCATAAACCAGTCGTTCTCCTAAGGTATGGAGGGGTAATAAAGCAGATGCTTGTATGCTAGCAGCTAATCGCTCGACAGCTGAAGCATGAAGATTATTTAAACTCAATCCCTGAGCAATTCGCCGCGCTTTAATATATTTTTCGCTAATGCCCATTAAAAAGTTAATTAGGCGTTGCTTTTTGGCTGGTTGTTCGCGGAATTGCTTTTGAACTCCTTCATAAATCGATTCCCACAGGCGGGGTACACCCACCATGTAGTTGGGTTTAAATTGTCTCAAATCCCCTTTCACTGAGCGCAAGTTGGTATAAACTTGCGTGCAACCTTGAGATAGTAAGTAATATTCAACACTTCGTTCGTAGCTGTGCCACGAAGGCAGGATACTGAGAACGATATCACCAGTGTTTGGTTGCAATACTGTCCCAAATGTTGTTACTTGGTGCATCAAATTGTTATAAGACAGCATTACACCCTTGGGTTTGCCCGTGGTACCAGAGGTGTAAATTAGGGTTGCCAGAGCGTCACGATTTTGCTTGACGGGCACAAAATTATGATTTACCCCAATTTCGATCAACTGGGCAAAGTTCAGCACCTTTAGCGTTTCGTCTGTTGATGGTGCTTCATCCGAAAGTAAGATGACTACCTGAATTGGTAAATCTTTGAGGCGATCTTGCAGTTTTTTAAGTGTCTTTAAATCCTCAACTACTATTGCCGTACTGCCACTATTAGCGATAATAAACAGCAGTTCTTCTTTTTCCGCTTGGGAGCTACGCACCGCATCAACCGCTCCAGCAGTCATTATGCCTTGATCGGCAATAAACCAGCGAGGACTGTTGTCAGCAATTAAGGAAATGCGATCGCCTACCTTTACTCCCAACGCCTGTAACCCAGCAGCAAATAGTCGCATTTGCTCGGCTAGCTGGGTATAAGTAATCACTACTTCTGGTTGACTGTGAGGGTTGCGGAGGGCGACAACATCACTAAATCGCCCAGCTGCCAAAGGCCAAATTTCTGGCAGCGATTCCACATTTGTGTAATCTACCAACCGCTTTAATGCCTGGCGTTCTTGTTCACTGATGTTAGATAAGAAAGAAGACGCGGTTTGGGTTTTTGACATAACACCTTACCTAAATATCGTAAACTAATCGTAATTCTTAGCTTATTTTGTTATTCCGCTACAATAACCGTCCTTATTATCCACATTCTCCTCTGTGTATGATAATTCCAGAAATTCCACGTTTATATTTACAAAAATTTATGTTAAAGTTAATTTACATAGACTGCAAGCAATGATTGTGTTTGCAGCTAATAACAGCGATCGCCTACGTTTCACAGGAGATGATTACCTATGAATTTGATAGACACTATACTGCTAACGCTGCTCAACATTGCTGCTTGCATGGCGTTACCTAAGCTTTTAGCTCTTTTTCTGGCCCAAAAAACCAAATTTACTGAAGCGTTGCCGAATGCTTCCAAATTTCAAGCAGCTAAAATCCAACTTACCAGTTTTCCTTATTGTACGGCTTATGCATTGACAGGCAGTCAATACTGTAAATTCAGTCCTGATTTATGTCCTAACTGTTCTCCGAATTGATCGATAAATTGCCAGTAAATTATTTTAAAATTTAGGTGAGATAGATAAACTACCTCACCTAAATTTTGGCAACACAACCGACATTAACGCAGGAAGCCTAATGTCTACCTATGAATAGCGCAAAACTCCATTTTTATTGAATATTCCCTTAATCAGAATTGATGTTGAGTTGTATGTGCCATTAATTCTGCGACAACTTGCCGTTAAGGTAGCTCCAGCAACAC
>NZ_CAXTNP010000030.1:4211-40854 GCF_964245575.1 uncultured Nostoc sp.
TTGTATGTGCCATTAATTCTGCGACAACTTGCCGTTAAGGTAGCTCCAGCAACACCAATCCGCCGACAAGAATCTTGATAACTGCTAGCGGATCTGGGATTACTACTATAAAGCAAAATTCCATTACCATTGAATATTCCCCGAATTAGGATTGATGTTGAGTTATATGTGCCATTAATTCTGCGGCAACTTGCCGTTAAGGTAGCTCCAGCAACACGAATATTCCGACAAGAATTTTGATAACTACTAGGATCGGTGGGTGCTGCAAAAGCAGGATTAATAGGAATTGTAGCTATGATTGCACCACAAGCCGCAAGAGTCATTAAACGTGGTGAACGACTTAGCTTTGCCAGATAAGACATGAGTATTCTCCTTTGATAAATTAAGTTTTATTGCCCTTGTTTTACATAAAAAAGGACAACATAAATACTACCAGTTCCTGTGTCCAATAGGTAAGTAAAAAAATTTATAACTATATCATTGCGAGTACAACGTTCGCGTAGCATCTCGTAGAGAAGCAATCACAAGAACTTTGACTGGTTTACATTTTGTTACAGGGTGAGCTTACAAGTTTGCTGATGCTTGAACTAAGATGCCCTAGCGCTATTTTATATCTCTGAAGAGAGAAAAATAAGATGATGACTTTGAATCTTTTTCAAAGCCTTGCTTTATCAGCAAAATCTAATTCATCAGCTAATTCTTTTAAGTAGATAGGCGTAATTAAACATAAGAGCAAACCTCACCCTCAATCCCTCTTTGTGAGTTCGGAGAGGAAAGCCGGAGGCAGGGTGAGGTTTTATATTTAGTTAGCTTATATCTAATAAAGTAAATTCAAAATATTGGTTTGAAGCAATTGTAATAATTTTGCTGCAAACTAAAAATATAGGAAACACCAATTTTGAAATCTGGAGAATCGCAATATGAGTTTAATGGATAGTATATTACTGACGCTGGTAAATACTGTTGCTTGCCTGGTGCTGCCTAAATTGCTAGCAATTCTGTCTGTGAAAAGCCAAAATACTTCAACATCATCATCTGCTGCAACCTCAAAAGTTTCCAACTCTGAAATCCCCAGTTTTTCTTAATATAAGCTGATTTTCTATAGATATCGCCTTGATGAAGATAAAATTTAGTTATTGGTGCAAGGCGATGTCTCAGGGTAATATTCAAAAATGAAAGTTTGATTATTGATTATTTGTTCTTGCTGTAGTTGTTTTAGGTCTGACGATAATAAAAAATGCGAGCAAAGTAAAAAATAACATTTGCCAAGTTACCAAATTCCAGCCACCAATATTCCAGCATAATAGACCAATGCTAGTACCTATAGAACCGCCGATAAAATAGGTAGTCATGTAAACTGTGTTGATGCGACTATTAGATTGAGCATCAAGAGTATATATTCTTGCGACATTAGTAACTTGGGTTGCCTGTACACCTACATCTAGTAACAATACAGCAACAGCGATCGCCAGTGCAGAATTAGAAGCAATTTTAGCAATTACTAAACTTGCAATCACCACCGATACAGCAATAGTCAAGGAACGTTGGGAGTTACCTTGATCGGCTAGTTTACCAAAAACTGGTGCCATCAATGCACCTGCGATCGCCACAAAGCCATACATCCCAATTGTGTCAGATTGAAAATTAAAAGGCGCTCCGCTTAAATGGAAAGTCAGTGTTGTCCAAAATGAGCAAAAAACACCAAACAATAAACCGCCAATTAAAGACGTTTCTCTTAATAATGAAAAACGTTTTAATTGGTTAAGTGTTGAGCTTAATAATTCCAAATAATGACCATTAAATTCATTTTCGACACTAGGCAAATATATATTTAGCAAGGCAATAACAATTAAAATCATTACTGCCGAAAATCCATATACATAACGCCAACTCAACCATTCAGCAATATATCCACTAAAAACCCTTGCTCCTAAAACTCCAATTAATATACCAGTAAAAATATTGCCTACAGTTTGGCCAGTAGTTACTCTATCTATACTTGCTGCTAAAGGTAGAATAATCTGAGCGGAGACTGTCGCAATCCCAATTGCTACGCTCAATATCCAAACTTCGATGATGTTTTGTGAAAACGTCATGAATATTAACAAACAGAACAAACATATCAGTAAGGAAAGAATTAATTTTCTCTTATTGATTTTATCGCCCAAGGGGATTAAAAAGAAAAGCCCCAAACCGTAACCAACTTGCGTAAGCACAGATATGCTACCCGCTTCGCCTTCACTGACTTGAAAAGATGATGCAATATCTTTGAGGATTGGCTGATTATAATAAACGTTAGCAACACAGACACCAGATGCGATCGCCATAATCAGTACCTGGACTTTAGTTAATCCGTTACTTGAGATTTGTTTTTCCATTCAACCTAAAATTTATACAGGAAAAAACTGGTTTAGATTACAGCTAAAACCAGTCAATAAAGGAGAAATTATAATATCGTTACTAAATAGGGTTTCTACCAAATTAAGTTGAGTTTGTTCGCGCCGATAGACCTCTAGTTTACGCGATCGCCAATCAGCAATCCAATATTCTTTTACTCCTCTAGAAGAATAAAGTTTAAGTTTAGCTTCCTTATCCCGTCTTTCGTCTGACTTAGGTTGCAGACAAGACTTCTACTATTAAATCTGGTGCGCCAGTTAAATGTCCCGCTTCATCCAACATTGCCGCCAAGGTTTCCTTAGTAGCCCAAACTACATCAGGAATCACATTATCTGATTCTGTAAACAAAACACCAGGATTGATCCAGGGCGAAGGCATCATGTCAATAAGACTAATATATTCTCAATAAATTCAAAACTAATCTCATTAAGCTTTGTTTATTGACAAAAAATTAAGCGTTAGCGCAGCCCGCCGCAGGCATCGCTTTGAGGGCTGGAAAACAAATCAAACGAGAAATGCTGATTAAATCGATTGATTCTTAACCTCAGTGGTGAGTAAGTATAATTTAGATGCGTTCGCCCTGAGGATTGATCACAGCTTCCCCTAAATCAGTAGAATCTGACCAAATGTTAAGCTGTTGGAAAATTATGCCACAAGTTTGCTGATGTTTAAAGTGAGGTGTCCTAGTCACAAATAATTCTCCATCAACTATCTCGTAGCGCGTCCCTTCATTTTCTGCAAAGAGTTCTACATCGTGAATTGTCCAGCCTACTCCTGCTGTTGGCATCTGATTCATGGGCTAACTCCTTTAATCTCGCTCTTGTATTTTAATCATAAAAGGATTTTTGCGTAAGTTTTATTTATCTTAGTCTACGCAGGTTGACTTTACTTGTGTAGTAGCGAATTCTATTCGCCCAACACTTTTAAAACATCCTTGAAAATTTAATTATCACTTGCGATTTTCGCGCCGCCATTTACCTCGTACTAAGCGAATTTCATCAAAAGTGTAACTTTCGCCTAGTTGTTCTCGAATTGGCGTTAAAGAGATATCACCAAGCACTTCTAAAACTTGCCAAATTTTTTGTTGATGTTCAAGAGGTACTAACTGATTTATGTCTACAGGCTGATTTTTCTCAATCAAATCTGTCAAATGGCGAATAATTGTTGTAGGGCGAATGTTACGTTTTTGGGAAATTTCATTAACACTCAAACCTTGTTTATGTAATTGTAATGTCAATATTTCTGTGTCGGAAGGTAAGCTAACAGAGGGTGTAAATTTAACTTGGGGTGGATCTATCAAACCTTTTTCTTGGCGGTAAGCGCGAATTTCTGTGAGGAACTTATCGCCATATTGGGAAAGTTTGTGACTACCTACGCCCGAAAGTTTACCAAATTCGGTTAGTGTTGTAGGTTGTACCTGTGCCATCAATTTCAAGGTAGAATCCTGAAAGACAACGTAAGGTGGTACAGATTGTTCATCAGCAAGTTGTTTACGGAGCGATCGCAACCTCTGCATTAATATTTCTGCTTCAGCAGCCTTCTCACTCCCTTCTTCCCAAGTAACCTTCTGTGCTACGGGAACAACAAGGGAAACTGTACGCTGTCGCCGCATCACTTCCCAACTGAGGGGGTTAAGTTTCAAAACTGAGTAACCATCGCTAGTCTGTTCTAACAACCCTTGATGTAAAAGCGATCGCGCTAACATTCGCCACTCATCTACACTCTTATCTTTGCCAATACCGTAAGTAGAAAGTTTATCGTGTTCGTACTGGATAATTTTGTCTTTTTTTGCCCCCCGCAACACATCAATAATGTGCAGCATCCCAAATCTTTCTTTACAACGCGCCACACAAGATAAAAACTTCATGGCTTCAATTGTCCAATCTTGCATTGGTTTAGGATGACGGCAATTATCGCAGTTACCGCAATTACCAAGAAAACGTTCCCCAAAATAACCTAGTTGAATTGTCCGCCGACAAACAGTACCTTCAGCATAGTCAATTACCTGACGCAGTTGTTGTTTAGCAATCAACTGTTCTTGAGGGTCAGTTTTTTGGTTAATACTCCATTCAATGGTTTTAATATCACTGAAACTGAAAAAAAGTGTACAACGTGAAGGTTCACTATCCCTTCCCGCCCTACCTGATTCTTGATAATAACTTTCTAAATTACGTGGTAAATCAAAGTGAATTACTAACCGCACATCTGGCTTATTAATTCCCATTCCAAAGGCAATTGTTGCCACCATGACGCGCACATCATCCCGAATAAATCGAGTTTGATTGCTACTGCGTTCTTCATCAGTTAATCCAGCATGATAAGACAAGGCAGAAATTTTATCATTTTGCAATTTAAAGGTGAGTTCATCAACTTTTTTGCGCGTTAGGCAATAAATAATTGCTGAACCTTCATTTTCTCGAATGAGTTCTAATAATTCAGCATACGCAGACTTGGTTTTAGAACGGACTTCGTAATAAAGGTTTTGACGGTTAAAGCTAGCAATGTGGATACTGGGTTGCTTTAGTCCTAGTTGTTGAATGATATCAGCACGGACGCGATCAGTTGCTGTGGCGGTGAGGGCGAGGGTAGGGACATCAGGATAGCGTTTCCGCAGAGATTTCATCTGACGGTATTCTGGGCGGAAGTCATGTCCCCACTCAGAGACGCAGTGGGCTTCGTCAATGGCAAAAGCTGCAATCCCAATTTTTTCTTTGACTAAATCGAGAAATGGCAGAAATCTTTCACTCAACAGGCGTTCTGGGGCGACGTAAAGTAGTCTAACTTTACCACTAAGGATAGCTTCTTCCCGCAATCGCACCTTATAGGGATTCAAACTACTATTTAGAAATGTGGCGTTAATATTATTGTTTCGCAATCCTTCCACTTGATCTTGCATCAAAGCGATTAATGGCGACACCACCACCGTTAAGCCTTTTTTAATTAATGCAGGTAACTGAAAGCACAGAGATTTTCCCCCGCCCGTAGGCATCACAATCAATAAATCCCGATTTTGCAGCGCATCTTCGATAATTTGCCGTTGTCCAGGGCGGAATCTGTCGTAACCGAAGTGATATTTTAGCGCTTGTTCGAGATTGGGGTACTGAAGCATAGCGATCGCTTTTTCCGGGGCTATCTGCGTGAGTAGTTATTGAAGATATCAGGATTTTAACTCACATCACCGACAGCTTTGGTCAGGGCTGCGTTTCTGGAGTGCATAAGCGCAGCCCGCCGCAGGCATCGCACTATTGCCCTGGTGTTCAGCTCAATCAATGCTATAATTAGCACAAATTTCTCACTTTAGGGATGCACGTAATCAGTAAAGTGAAATTGCGGGAATTCTGGGTTCAACACGCTGATTCTGAAGATGCTCTAAATGACTGGTATAAGTTTGCATCTATTGCCAACTGGTCTAATTTGGTGGATGTTCAGAAAAGATATCCAAAGGCAGAAGCAGTTGGTAATTTTACAGTGTTTAACATCAAAGGTAATAACTATCGTTTGATTGTAGACATTAGATATTCTAGCCAGACAATTTTTATTAAATACGTTCTTACCCATCCTGAATACGATAAAGAAAGGTGGAAAGATGACCCCTACTTCTAGTCAACAAAGCTACACTGACTTACTGATTCAGCATCAGCCTAAGCCAATAAAAACAGAACAGGAGTATAACAAAGCCTTAACAGCAGTAGAGGGGATGATGTCTGGCGAGTTGACAGAGGCTGAAACTGCGCTTTTTGAGTTGTTGGTTCTTTTGATTGAGAATTACGAGTCACGTCATTATTCGATGGGTAAATCAAAACCTGTGGCTACTTTAGAATCCCTTATGCATGAGTTTGATGTGGAGCCAACTTCTTTAGTAGGGGTTTTTGGCTCTGCTAATATTGTTAAGAAAGTGGTTAATGGTCAACGGAAAGTTAGCCAATCTGAAGCTGAGTCCCTAGCTAAGTTTTTTAATGACCATTATTCTGGGCTTTCTCTAACGGCTCTTGACTTTGGACAGTGAGAAAATTTAAGATTATGTTTTTACACATTTTGGATGTTCCCGTCAGCATCTACCTAACCGAGGATTTGCAGTTCTTCCTTTGCCTTGATGCTCTATCTGGGTACATTTTAACTGTAATTCTAAAGCATCAATCTTTCGTAAAAGCGATACTCCCCACACTATAGAAATCACCAACTTGATTGTCATACCCACGAGCAAAAGTGTCACTATTGTAGCAGTTTTCTTTTGTTGAATCAGCCTTTTTTGTTGTTCTGCAAGTCGTGCTTCAATTTCTTTGGCGCGTTCGGCTTCTAATGCGTGCTGCATTTCTCGCCGATCTAATTCTTCACTAGCAGCTAAAAATCGATAATCTAAGTTGCTCAAGCTTTTGCCATTTGCCCAAGTTTGAGCATCAATCAAGGCTTGTCTCCGCAATAGGCGAGATTCATCCTTTTCCTTTGAGGCTATCCATGCATTGAAGGTTTCGTAATAGGGACGCAAGTAAGCTAATTTTTTTCCAACCCATTCTAAATTGAAAACTTCTTGATAAATTCGGTTTTTGATTTGCAGAACACCTTGCTTTTTGATTACCAAACCAGACAGCAACAGTTCTACCTGTTCTTGACTATCGTCGGCTGGGACTTTCACTCCTTGAAGGATTTGTTGATAAATTCCCAGCAATCTGGCGGCAATTTTTTCGTTTCCCAGGATGCGATCGCGAATTGTCCGTAAATGCTCCGGTTCATCTTGTGATTCCCATTTTTCGATGATGTGCGATCGCACTACATTTTCTATCCAAAATTCTTCTGCGCCAGGGGGAATTTTTAGGTTTCTACTCACATCATTTTGAGATAAACTGACAAGTAGCCGACACAGCTTTTGAGTAATAAATGGTTGTCCTTCTGTCCAAGCTAATATTTCTTTCAAAACTTTCTGGGGATGATTATCTTTAATATTCAGTCCCAAAGATAAGGGTTGAGCTTCTTCAAATGTGAATCCATTTACTTGGATGGCTTTACCAATATTAAACGGGGTAGTATTATTTCGATATCGAATTAAGTCTGAAGGTGTCGCAACACCAAAAATTGCAAATGTAATCCGATGATACTCTGGATTAATTGCTCGTTGGTTATAACAAAAGCGAATCAAGCTAAAAAAGTCATCAACAGAGAAATCGAGGCTGAGAATACTATCAATTTCATCAATAAAAATAAATAGTCTTTCGTTAGGAAACTGAGTTAACAGAATTTCCGAAATAAATCGGCTAAGTTTCTGAACTAAAGAAATATCTTTTTGTTCTTGCCACCAGGTTTTTAAATTGACTTTTCCTAATAGTTTAAAACTCAACCATAAATCACCTACCACTCCCTTGTACCATTGTTCTGGAGTTATATTTTCACAACCAATATTAGTCATATCAACGGTGGCACATCTAAAGCCCTCTTGTTGGAAGCGATGCTTTGTTTTTACCATAAGTGAGGATTTGCCCATTTGCCTACTGCTCAGGATGTAGCAAAATTCTCCCTGCTTCAAGGCTTCGTAAAGTTCCACATCCGCTCTGCGCTCAACATAGCTAGGAGCATCAGTTGTGAGAGTTCCACCAACTTGGTATCGATAATTGTTCATTTGATTTAAAATTTTAAATTAGTTCTCGTTTTTAATAAATAAATTTTGCTCGGGATAAGTGATTTAATTCATATTAAGAACGAGAACAAGTATTTTGGTTATTTGTATTTCAACAGTTTCCCAGAACTATTATGACCCTGAGCGTCTCAATTGTTGGCTAAAATAAAAGCGGTATAACTCACACATTGTGTGAGCTTGATTGCCGTTTAGTTGAACCAAACCCATACTTTCTAGCTTGTAAGCAGCGATCGCGTCTAGCTCAACTTTTTCATCTGTTGCAATTACCTTTTGCATAGCTGACATTAATTCTGGTTCTTTTTGGAGTAAGCTCAACAGTTCTCGTAAATGCTGACTGTAAATTCCCACTGCTGTAGATGCGCTTTCTAGTAACACCTCTAATGTTATTTCTTCGTGACATAGATGATAAAGCGCAAGGCTTACCAAATAGGGATGTCCTCCTACCATTGCTTGTAAGGGTACAAGGCGTTTTGCCCCTTCGGAGTCTGCTGCCCAATCTAGCCCGTAAGCTAATGCTAAATTCTGTACCTGATTGAGGGTAAACGGCGGCAACGTAATTGTTATTCCAACATTGAAAGGCGATTGGTTTAGCTTGAGTGGAATATAAATTTCTGTAGTGTGAACTACCACCATTCGGAGTTTTTGCCAGATTTGATCCTGCTTTGCTTGTTCGTGCCAAAATCGCAGCATTGGCAGAAAGTCTTGGGCAATATTGGGATGTTCAAAAACTCGATGGACTTCATTCAAAGCCAAAACTACAGGACTTTGCTCAATGTATTGCAGCAGATATGCTTCAAAATAGATTTTGCAGCTTACCTTACTGCCCATTTCCGTATCCCAAAAATCATCTAAACAGGGAAAGAGATTTAATTGTCTGCTGACATTGACACAAAACCAACGCAAAAATTTATCCAGAGAAGCAAAAATATCTTCGTCAGCTTCTTGAAAGTCCAAATAGACAATTTGATAACCTTGCTCTCTAGCATAAGCAATCATCCGGTTCAACAGTGAACTTTTTCCCGTTTTTCGAGGTGCTTTGATTCGGATTAAGCAACCAGGGTGTAAAATCTCGTTATAAGCAAGTTCTTCCAGGGGAGGGCGATTGATGTAAAGAGGAGAACCCAGTGGTACAGGCCCGCTAGGAAATTCAATCTTGCTTGCTGAAGACAAGTCTGGAGAAACCATTTCTAAGCTAGATTCTTCACCCAACTTTTCTTGGCTCTGATTCTCCTGATCACCTATCTTCTCTTGCAGGTATTTCTCCAAGGCTAAATGCAGATTTTTTTTCGTTATTTTTTTTCCAAGTGCAACAGAAAGGTCTTGCCACAACTCAGAGCCAACTTCCTTGATGTAATTGTTGCGGTAGCCTGATACCTCTGCCATTTCATCATAAGTTTTGCCCAACCACGATTGAGAGAGCACAAACCATTGAATGGAAGCAAGAGGCTTATCTTGCAAAATTCTTTCTACTGCTTGCAGAATATCTTCCACGGATATTAATATTAAAGGTTAAACAGTTAGTAGAGGCATTTATCCACTTTGGTATAGTAATAATATACAACCGATTAACAATTCAAAATTCAAAATTCAAAGTTAAAGACACTTCTGCGTTCCTAACAAATAGAGAAATGGGGATTCAGGGACATTGCTTCTTCAGTGCCAGAGTCAAGCCATCTGCGATCGCTATTAAACTAAGACTAACTCGCTGGTCTTGATGCAGCTTTTGATTAAAGGCACGAATCTTTTTAGTTCTATTATCTTGCACTTCGGGGTCAGCAACCTTACCTGACCAGAGGACATTATCGATCGCAATCAGTCCTCCCGGACGCACTAATTGTAGTGATCGCTCATAATAACCATCATAGTTGCTCTTATCTGCATCGATGAAAGCAAAATCAAAGGTTTCCGCTTCTTTGGTTGCCAGTAGCCGATCCAAAGTCTCCAAAGCTGGGGCAATATGTAGTTGAATTTTATCCGCCACTCCAGCTTGCTGCCAATAGCGCCGAGCGATCGTTGTAAATTCCTCACTCACATCACAGGCTACCACCTTACCGTCGCTTGGTAACGCCAACGCCACCACCAGGGAACTATAACCTGTAAATACCCCAATTTCCAAAGTTTTCTTAGCTCCCAACAACTCTACCAGTAACGCCAAAAATTGCCCCTGTTCAGGAGCAATCTGCATCCTCCCTATCGGATACTGGGCTGTTTCTTGCCTTAGTTGGGTTAAAATTTCCGGTTCTCGAAGAGAGACTGACAGTAAATAGTCATAGAGGTTTTGTTGGAGTCCTAGTGTTTGAGTTGTCATAACGTACCTTCCTCTTTTGTCTAAACTCTATACACTAATCTCTGCACTTGCTTGAGCAAGTCTCACGCGAGAAATACATCAACGTCTGTAAATCTCTCAAAAGTAACATTTAGATATATTCATGAATCTACTTAGAGGGTGTTTTAAAAGTGATTGACTGTAATTTCAGGCACTTGTTGATCCCCCCTAACCCACGCCAGTCACTCTACTTGGGGAGACCCCTCTGAGCGACTGGCTCCCTTTAAAAAGGGGGAAGAATCAAAGTCCCCCAATTTATCGGGGGATTTAGGGGGATCTAAAACGTTTTGCTACCGACCAGAGGACTTTTAAAACATCCTCTTAACGAGATTTGCTGGAATAAACAAGATTGACACTTAGCGATCGCTAATTCAACACTATATTTAGTACTTAATATATAGTCCTTTTGTCTACTTTTGAGCAAAAATATTCAGAAAACCTTAAAATGCAATCTTCAAAACCCAAAAGTTTTTGATGATTGAATGTCTTTTAAGTAGGGGATGAAAGCCAATAGCAGGAAATATCGAAACTTGATATATATAATTAACTTACTAAATTTACCAGTAAAATACTCAATCCACTGCCTAATATTGACAGTTTAAAGAAATTCAACCTATCGTCTGGAATAACACTTCGCTGTTGTGTAAGAACTTGATAACTGAACTTTGATCATCCAGAGGTTTTTGTAATGCCTATCGATCTATTGAGCCGCAAAAAAACTCATTTTGTCTTGTGGCGTCCCAGTGCTTCCGAATTAGCTCCCACTCTCTACATTGGCAACACTAATCCCGAAAGCCCAGACAGATTAGCTAAATTCAGAGAAATTCCGCTTCATCAATCAACAGAATTTCCAGAATTGTGGGAAGTTTCGGCTCAAGAATCTGGTCTGACTGAAGGACAAGTCTACTTTTACTGGTTTAAAGTCCGCAACTCAGACCCTTACGACTCTGCCAATGCTAACCAAATTCTCTACTGCACAGATCCAACAGCGACGACTGTGGATCGACGCTTTGCACCAACGCCGTCAGAATCGGGAGGCGTTACTAGGTCAGATCCGGCAAGCGTCGTGCTTTATCAAAATAAGACACTGATTCCCTGTGATCCCCAAGGGCAAACTGTAAATTGGGAAGACGATGCTCCTTTAGAGACGCTGCCAACTAATAATCAACTGGTAATTTACGAATTACCAACCCGTTGGACAAAGATTAACTCAAATGGATTAATTGAAGAAGGAAACGGCACATTTCGTGACGTACTGGCACTGTTAATACCAGAAGCGATCGCTCCTACTTTTCCCATAGTCAGCGCCTTGAATAACCGCGCTCATCTTGTGGAACTGGGAATCAACGCTCTAGAACTTCTGCCACCAGAAGACAGTGATGATGATCTCAATTGGGGCTATGGTACAGCAAATTATTTTGCAGCAGATTTTGACTTAGGACGCCCAGATAGCCATTCAGCACCTACTGCTTCGACTGATTTAGCTAATCTGATCAAAGTCTGTCATCAGCAAGGGTTGCGCTTTTTTGTGGATGTGGTGATGGCATTCTCGCGGAATAATCCTTACCATAACGTTAATTTTTTGGAATTTTACATCAAATGGGCCAGTGGTGATCCAGAACAAGGGTCAAGAGATGGCTTTGGTGGGGATTTATTTAAGTACAACTATTGGGTAGAGGGTTATAACCCCATTACTGGGCAAAAGTCCTGGCTTGTCCCAGCCCGTGAATACTTAAAAGCCCATATTGCCCATTGGTTGGAATACTATCGGGTTGATGGTCTGCGGTTGGATAGCGTCAACAATATTGCCAACTATGACTTTTTGCAGGAATTTAAGGATTTTGCCCGCACCCTTTGGGACAAAAGAGGCGGAAGCAGTGATAGCGAAGCGGTAGCGACGTTAGGAGCGTCTCGCTTCCTCGTAGTTGGCGAAGAGTTGAGTGTACCCCTATCTCTCATCCACCAAAATCGTCTGGATGGACTTTGGAATGAAAAGTTTAAGCAAATCATCCGACAGGTGATTTTGGGTAAGAATGCCTGGGATGAACCCAGCTTTGAGTGCAGTATCCGCAAACTAATTGATTGCCGAAACTTAGGCTTTACAGATGGTTCTCAGGCGGTAAACTATATAACTTCCCATGATGTTGGCGGTTATGGTAACGAGCGTTTCTTCAGCTACCTTGTTAGTAATGGAATTGATCATACAGAACCGCGCATTAAGTTGGCATTTGTCTGCTTGCTTACTGCTGTAGGAATTCCCATGATCCTTGCTGGAGATGAATTTGCCGATCAGCAGGATTTACCTCCAACAGATGATCATAAGCAGATTGACCCTGTTAACTACAGCCGTGTGAAAGATGATTGGCGGCAACGAATTTTCCAATACGTTGCCAGATTAGTTCGCTTGCGTAAGACTTCTGATGCTTTAACTGCAAATGATACTCAATTTATTCATGTTGACTTTAATGATGGTAAACGAGTTCTAGTCTGGCAGCGTGGTAATAAAGCCGATCAATTAGTAGTTGTAGTGGCGAATTTCTCTGATTATGGCACTCCTGTTGATTCTGAGTACAGAGTCCCGAATTGGCCTGCAACCCCAGTTGGCAAGCAGTGGCAGGAAGTTACTCAAGAGCGGATAGTTCCATCTGAATGGGTAGGCAGAGAAGGTATCTTCCCGTGGGAAGCTAAAGTGTACGCTCTAGTTTAATCTCGATGCCGCTCAGTGAAAGATAATCTGAGGTCAGGTTTGCTACTTCAACCTGACCTATTTCGATCGCCAGGGTGAAATACCACAAAATTCTGATGTGTATTCTGAAACTCAGTGGCTATATGTAGAGATATTGCATACCAAGCCTTTGCTTGAGTTACTTGCCTAAACCCTTCTAGAATAAAAACTATTGTAGGGAAATTTTATTACTAAACTTGTTTTTATTCTGGGAGGTATGATGAGCCGTCCAATAATTCTTGGTATTGTAGGCGACAGCGCTGCTGGGAAAACAACACTAACGCGAGGAATCGCTCAGGTACTCGGCCCAGAAAATGTTACACTTATTTGCACAGATGATTATCACCGTTACGATCGCCAACAGCGTGCAGAGATTAACATCACCGCTCTCCACCCGGACTGCAACCACTTAGATATAATGCAGCAACACCTGTCGTTGCTACGCACAGGACAGCCAATTCTTAAACCAGTTTACAGCCATAAAACCGGCACATTCGAGCCACCGCAGTATATTAAGCCGAATAAATTCGTGATTATTGAGGGATTACTCGGTTATTCTACCCGTGCTGCCCGTGATTCTTACGACGTGAAAGTTTACCTTGCACCACCTGAAGAACTACGCGCTAAGTGGAAAGTTAAGCGGGATACCCAAAAGCGCGGCTACACATCTGAACAGGTATTAGCAGAATTAGAAAAACGCGAACCAGATTCAGCACAATTTATTCGTCCGCAACGGCAATGGTCTGATATAGTTATTAGTTTTTACCCACCCACTGAGGAAGCTGATGAAACCAATGGACATTTAAATGTGCGTTTGGTACTACGTCCGACAATTCCCCACCCAGATTTTACCCCGATTATCAACTCTAGCTATGGTAATTCTGACTCAGCGATCCGCCTGGGGCTAGACAGGGATATGAGTAAGCCTGTGGATGTCTTAGAAGTTGATGGTCATGCAACCTTAGAACAGGTGAATAAGCTAGAGCATATTATTTGTTCTGACATGCCCCATTTACGAAGTATTTGCGATCGCGAAAGTAATCCAGAATTGGGAAAAATTGCTGGTACAACTGGAGAAACACTCCAAAGTTATCCTCTAGCCCTGACTCAGTTGATCATTACTTACCACATGCTGAAAGCAACGCAAATTTATCAGTAATTAGCGAAAATGAAAGGGTTAAAAGGGTTTGCGATCGCGTGTAATGTTGGGCTGCTGAATTATGCGATGCCTACGGCGGTAAAATACGCACTATGCTAGCAGCTAATCTTTAAGTAGGATTTGCTTGTGAATGTAGTCCAAGAGTTCTCCAACAGTGCAAGCTACAGGAACTGAATCACCGAAATAATCATTGCTATATGACGGAGGCCATTTTTTAACTGACCCTAATATGTCCTCAGGTATTTCAATATTAAAATCAAACGCCTCTTCAAGTGCCATTGCAAGCTCAACAGTATCAAGCTCATCTGCCCCTAAATCGTTACAGATGTGATTAGTCAAACTTACTTTATCCAACTCATCAACACTCAACTGTTCACTGACTATATCTAGAACTTTAACAAAAAGATCGGACATACTCTTATCTCTACCGGACTCATCTAACTTTTTAGCCAACTCTGTCAATCTATTTTGCCTGCGATTCTCTGTCTCTGTTGCTTGTTGAGCTTCTTGTGCGACTCGTCGAGCTTCCTCAACTTTTTCGTACTGTAAGCGCTTGTAGGCTGCTGCCTTCTCAGTCGCTACATGCATTTTCAAGACTTCGATATGGGAGTTAACAATCTCACGCATTAGAGAAAATTCAACCTTGTGTCCGCTCTCGCTATAAATTTTTGTAGCTATCTTCCAGACAGTCTCATCGTGTTTGGACACTAGAGAATTTAAACCCTCTTCTGTAACTGCTACAGTCTCATCTAAGTAAGTCTTGATTACTTTTTTCAAGATGTCTAACTTATAGGTTCTATCATCATCGGTCATTGTAACCTCTCTTACACCTGGCATCAGTTGACCTTTTGCTATCCGTTTGGTATCGTAATAGGTAACTTTAAAGACATTATAGGTGAGTAATATACAGAAATAGAGAAAATTTCCCAAGGTTAAAGATTTTCTCAAATAAAGATGATTTTGAGAGCAAACAAGGGATAAATAAGGATAGTTTGATGTCTGGTGACGATTTTCTTAGTTTCCTATGACCTATTGCCTCAGAATTGCCGACCTACCTACAAATGAGCGTCCGCGTGAGCGATTAATGACGCATGGTGCCAAAATTTTAGCCACAGCGGAGTTAATTGCAATTCTTCTAGGCACCGGTCAAGGCCCGGGAAAACTATCTGCTGTGGGTTTGGGACAATATATTTTGAGCGAATTAGGCAAACACCAACGTGATCCTTTGGCAGTTATGCGAGAAGTTAGCCCTGCTGAGTTGATGCAAATTTCTGGTGTTGGGCCGGCAAAGGCGACAAGTATTTTAGCAGCAATTGAATTGGGCAAACGCGCTTTTCAATCTCGGCCTAATGAGGGCACATTAATTGATAGCCCACTTGCTGCTGCTGCTACTCTCAGTCAAGATTTGATGTGGCAAATACAAGAACGTTTTGCAGTGGTGCTATTAGATGTCAAGAATCGCTTATTGGGTACACAAGTAATTACCATTGGTACAGCAACCGAAACCCTAGCTTCTCCCCGTGATATTTTTCGGGAAGTTATTCGTCAAGGTGCAACGCGGGTAATAGTTGCCCACAACCATCCTTCTGGGAACCTTGAACCCAGCCAGGAAGATATAGAATTGACGCGTCAGTTGTTAGCAGGGGCGCAGCTTTTGGGCATTCCGGTACTAGATCATCTGATTTTGGGTAATGGCAATCACCAGAGTTTACGGGAACTGACAACCTTGTGGGATGAGCATCCGCAGGGAGATTAGTGAAAGAGCAGGGGGCAGGGGAGACAAGGGGACAAGGTGACAAAGTGACAAAAGTTAGAACTTGCAACAAGTCTTTCCCTTTGTCCGCAAGTCTCCTGCCCCCAGCAAGAACTGCATTATCCCAAGGATAATTATTTACGCCAACCTAGTTATTACTTGCTTTCCTGCATATTTCTAACTAGTTTAGTCACTAGCTTTCTGGGAGTAAATCTTACAGATTCAGCGAGGAGCTTATTTTTAATTCCAGGAATGACAACAGTTTTGTTTTCTAATAGACCACGATAGCCGATCTGGGCTACCGTTTCCGCAGTCATAATTTTTTGACCGCTTACCAGCTTTGAGTCTTCCATCGCGGCTCTTTGTTGAAAACCAGATTCTGTTGGGCCTGGACAAAGTGCTGTTACAGAAACGCCTGTACCTTCTAATTCATTAGCGATCGCTTCTGAAAACGACAATACATAAGCTTTACTAGCGTAGTATACTGCCATCAGCGGCCCTGGTTGAAAAGCAGCAGTGGAGGCCAAGTTTAATATTTTTCCAGACCCCCGCTTAACCATACCCTTGAGGAATAACTTGGTTAAATGTGTGAGACATAAAATATTAACCTGTAGCAATTGCAGTTCAGCATTCAGGTCAATTTCGTTAAATAATCCGTAGGTAGCAAACCCTGCATTATTAATCAGCACATCAACATTGATAGATGCTTGTTCTAGCTCAGTAAAAATTTCTTCTGGGGCTGATAGGTTTGATAAATCCTTGGAAATAACTTTGACATCAATGCCAAATTTATTTTTAAATTCATCGGCAATTTTATTCAGCTTTTCTACGCTTCTAGCTACCAACACAAGATTGTAACCATCCTGAGCAAATAACTTAACAAATTCATAACCGATGCCGCCAGATGCACCTGTAATAAGAGCCGTTTGTCTGCGATTACTCTGCATAAATTTTCCTCTCTTAACTGCTTGAAAAAAATCATTAGTCATTAGTCATTGGGCTTTGGGAAAGAGGAGGCAGTTCTTGCTGTCTTGCTGAAGTTCTAAAATGTTTGAATTTTGAATTTTGAATTTTGAATTGATTTCTCCCCCTGCCTCCTTCATTGCCATCGAGAAATTTCCAAGCGAACTGCTACTTTTGTTCCTAAGACTTTTTGCCCACGTTCCGGTAGAGGAACATACGCAACATATACATCTGAACTGGATTCGGAAGTCGGATTTAAATTATTTACTGGCTCTTTTTCATCGGAATTCCAACTATATTTAGCATCATACGTGCCATCTGTTGCAGCAACATCAGTAATTAGATAGTCAGACCACAAGGGTACTTGGTCGAGATGACTGTCACCCAACCAATTTGTCTCTCGTTTTGTAAAGGAATGCAGTGCTAAACGCAGGGCATATCTACAGGTATTATCATCACTGGCTGAGTTTCTAGGAATTAAGAAAGCTGTAAACAGGGGAATAGGTTTATCTGTTCTTGTTAACTCTTGTGTAATTGGGCAATAATGAGCGATCGCTTGCTCATATATAGGAATAGGAAGACCACGCAAAGCCACCCTAGTTTCCAGTTGATAAAAATTATTGTCCAGGTCTTTTAACTCAACATTGCTCAAAGAGAGTTTCACCTGGATATCACCAAACAAAAATCGTTGCAGGTTTTGATAACCTTCTTCGGAGTTCAATATGCCATAACGCCCACCATGAGAGCGATGAACATAAGCACGATGAGATCCCATGATATAAGCCTTATCAATCTGAACTAGACCATCACTTTTCACCCCAACAAGATTGCGTGAAAGACCAAAAGCTTCTTCATAATCATGTGCATTCGTGCCGATCAAAGAAAAAACGCGGTTTGGCGAAAATGCATTCTCTATGCTTTGTAGTTTTTCTAGCTGAAAGTTATCGGGTAACTCAGCCGTTGGCTTGATATCAGGTGTTAAATACTGATACATTCGCTCAGGGCCGAAGTCATCAGAATTATTCAATTGAAACCTGTCCCTGAGATTTTCAAGCAAGCCACTCCCAACCTCAAAATAAATACCGCCATGAGGTGTAGCGTAGGTAAAGAATTTGTCAATGCTATCAGCAGCTTGCTCGCCTTGTTCTGGATAAATCTTTTGAATTAAGCTGCGACAAACAAGGCCACCCATCGAGTGGGCAACCAGATAAATTTTATCAGCACCAGTCTTTTCCTTGACTTTCTGGATGAAGTCTCTTAAATCCTTAGCTATGTCCTGCATCTCCTGTCGGACTACACTTGAGGAGCCAAAACTAGGTGTAGATATATCATAAAATCGATAAATCCAAATAGTTTTATGAAGTTGATCGGACAATCTTTTAATCTGATTGCTTATATTCTGATTGTCAACAATCGGTTGATAACCATGATCGGTCATCAGCCGCAGTAATGGACTCTCGAAAAAAAACTTCTGGGGATTTTCCTTCTCATCCACTCGAATATGGGTTGAACCACTATTGAATCCATAAAACGGATCATCAACCGTTTGCTCAACGTCTTTTTGTGTACCTGCATATCCACGAACAAAGATGATTGGTAAATACTGCATATATATCCTTCCTATTTAATAAATATTTTTTCTCCTTCCCAGGTTAAATCTAGGAACGAGAAAAAATATCCAGACAAGTTATCTTAGTACAACATTTTATTAATTCGTAGCGAATTCTCTGCACCCCTAGAGCGTTCAAAATACTACGATTTTACACAAAGCTGTACTAGAAGGTTTTTACAAACTCAATTAGGGCTTTTTTGTCTTCATCGGGTAGATTTGAGCCAAAATAATGACCCTCATCCTCAACGAAGTCAGGAGACTTATTAGCTCTTAAAAGCACGCGTGCCAACTTACCCTTGATTCCACCTTCTGGTTTCAAGTCCTGAAAAAGGTTGCCGAGATTGAGAGATGTAATCGCCTCTCTGATATTGATGCTTGCCAGCAAATTCACAGGCGTACCTTTAGGAACAGGAAGCCTAAATCTAGGATTCGGATCTCCTGGGGGAAGCTCTAATTTGGTATCTCGATCTGTCCTGCTGATAATTCCCTCACGCTTTTCAGGCCACAGCAGCTTTTCCATAGCATCCCTATAGGCTTCTATGCGTCCTTTCACTGAAGGATCTTCGTTGTATAGTCCTAAAGTGTTGTTGTGCAGAAATGGTGCTGTTGCCCAAATACTTACTAGCGAAGGTGTGCGGTAATATCCCAAACCGCCGTCTGGTATCTTAAATTCAATGGGTTTTTTCTCATCCAAGGGGTTGTACAGCGTCAGAGTTCCTGGTGATGGCAGTTCTTTGTAGGTCTTAGACGAGAACTGATCCCAAATATGCCCCTTAGTGGCATTTGTCCCCAGCGATCGCGCCGCATTGGTACCAATTAGTGTCACTGGATAACGCTGGTCATCAGACAAGAAGTTGTGGTCTAAAAAATTACTACTGAGTACAGACTCTTCGTACCATTTCTGAGCCTGTTGAGGGTCAGCAGCAATTTCAGCAGGTGGCTTTTTGCTGGTATGGCAACTAGCACAAGTGCTGGCAAAAACAAGCTTGCCACGTTTGAGAACTTCTTCATCTTTAGTCAAGAACTCTTCACCACCTGGTGCATCTTTCAGGTGCATCGGCTTGATGCTTTTTAAGAATGCTTCGGCATCAGCCATACGTGTTTCTGTCTGTCTCCAGCCTTCGCACTCCTTCCGTGCCTTTTCGATGTCAAAAGGTTTTTGGGGAGTTCTGCCTAATAAAGGCTCATGGAGACTTGTCCAGTAATCGCCGCACATCCCAATGTTGACATAGACGCGTAGTGAGGCAATTGGTACTCCTGTAGAGTCCGCGCCATCCTTGAGAATATGATTAACATCCTTGGTTGAACCATCGTTCATCACCTCTGAATATTTGGGGCGATCGCCTAAATTAAAAATGGAATTGATCGCATTCGGATTGTTAATATGATCGGTGGCAATCCGAGAAGTATCAGAAGTCCCCGGTTTCTGAGAGTTAAGTACTTGCTTAATAAAACTATTGTCCGCGACACTAGTATCAAAGAATTTGTTTTCTTTGATGTACTGATTACCCAATGCTGCTACCAGGTTTTCCCATTTCGGATGTTCCTTGTCTTTGGGTGGATTGAGGGGATCTAATGCTACGTGACAGATAGCACAGGACTGCCCAATCACGTAGGGAGGCTCGATTTGTGAGTTTTTGGCATATTCAACAGGGTTCCATTTTGCCCGGTCGAAGTTGGGGTTGGGGAACTTACGCAACCCAATAACGCCAGTTGAGAGCGGATCTTTACATTTATCTAGCAGCAATCCGTATTCATCTGGTGCCGTCGCTTTTTCACATCCAGGATCGTTAATTGCGCCATAACGTTGAAATCGCTCGTCATGCACACGCGAGTCAATCAGCTTTAGCAGATCAGCACCGCCACGTGTTCGCTTCGCTAAATCACGATAGTACTTAGCGTTACCGCCAGTCCATAAGTACCAAGTGCAACGACCCCGTTTCTCGGCATCTGTCAACTTCTCCTTGGTGTAATCTGGGAGATAACCGATACCCTCACAGTTATCAGGGTATTCAGATACACCCGTAGTTAAATACTCAGTACTTATGGGCGCAGGTGTTTCACTATACTCATCGGCTAGAGCTGTAGACGTTCCATAAAAGCCGCAGACTATAAACATAGTCACGAACAGGAGGAGCAGACAGCCCTTAAAAATTAGACTTGTCTTTTTCATAAAACTCTCTGGTTGTAACACCTAACCTTTTCCACTGCACCTCACGTTTGCAGAGGTACACTAATACTTCATCACTAATTTCCCATTTTCCAGATTTAGTCTTGAGATATTTTGATGATTTAGAATGTACCTTACTGAGGTTCGTTATATATTATGAAGTTACTACACAAATTTGCAAAACGTCATTAATAAAGTTTTATACATTTCTAAATCAAAAATTTAAAAAATTGTAAATTTCCAATGGCGTTCAATAACCAATTTGCTATCGTTATATCCGTTACTTACGTGCCTAGTAATGCAGGGCAAACGCATCTAAATTACTCTTGATCACAACCAAGGTTAAGAACCAATCGATTTAATCAGTATTTCGCGTTTGATTTATTTTCCAAGCTTCAAAGCGATGTCTACGACGGGCTACGCCTACGCTCAACCTATATCAATAAGCAGCGATTAATGAGACTAATTTTCAGCTTATTGAAAAACAACTCTTCTTGTTGACATGATGCGGTCGCCCTGCCTAGTGATGTTTGTAACAAATTGTTAAAGGCTACTTTTAAGGTTGCCTTAACCTTTTAAGAAAAATAAAGGACGAAAATTTTCACTTTTTTTAAGAATTGCTCTGTAAATACCATAGGTTTACAAACTGCAAAAGTCTTTATATAACTGTAAAAACCAATAGGGACAAACATCCATGCTGAAATTTGGTAGGCAAACCTAAGTAACAAAAACTTAATATTTAGCGTAGGCATCGCATCCGAAAACCTGCACTGTTGATTTGTAGAACTAAATAACTTGCCCTCTCAGAGACACTAGAAATAATAGTTCTCTGGTGAGACTGTTAGTACTACGAACAATTCTGATACCTAATTTTATTGCCGAAATAACACGAAAGACAGAGGAACACATGGAAAACGATATTATCTTTGAGCCATTGAGATTCCGTAATCTCACAGTAAAAAATCGAATCTTTCGGTCTAGTATTTCTGGAAGATGGGATAACTATGATGGTTCAGGCACTCAAGCCCGAATCAACTGGGAAGAAAAGTTTGCTCGTGGTGGTGTAGGGGCTATTATTACTTCTTTTGTCCCAGTCGCCATCCGGGGAAGAATTATGCCCAATTACGCCACTATTGACTGCGATGAGCGCATTCCTTTTTGGCGAAAAGTAGGTGAAAAAGTCCACGAATATGACTGTAAATTGATCTTGCAATTAAGTCATTCTGGGCGACAGCAAGATATTGGTGGTATAGAAAACTCAGGAAAAAAAGCGTTAAGTTCCACCAGCCAAACTGAGCCATTCCACGGCTTTCTCTGTCAAGCGATGACACTAGCAGAGATTAAAGAAACAATCCAATACTTTGCCGATGGTGCTAGACGTGCCCGTGAAGCAGGTTTGGACGGAGTGGAATTGCACAGTGCGAATGGATATCTTTTTAACCAATTTCTCAGTTCTGGAATTAACGACCGTCAAGATGAATACGGTGGTTCATTAGAGAATCGAGCGCGGTTTTTGCTAGATGTGATTAGAGCAATCCGCAAAGAAGTAGGCAACGACTTTCACCTGCAATTCAAAATTAGTGCCGTTGACTATAACAACGCCGTCACCTTTTGGGAAAAACCAGGTAATACCATAGAAGATTCCATCCAAGTTTGTAAATGGGCAGAAGAAGCTGGGGCTGATGGCGTGCATGTGTCAACTGGTAGCTTATTTCCTCACCCACTCAATCCCATTGGTGATTTTAATTTTGATATCATTACTAAAACTTATGATTCCATGTTGTCAAGTGGCGTAGAAACTACACGCAACTACATTTTATTCCGCAAAGCATTTTTGCATCCAATTTTCAATCTTTTATGGAACCGCGTGAAAAAGCAATTGCCACCTCAGGCATTTAGTGGTGATGATGTAAAAGACCCCAAAATCAAGCAGTTACTGATAGAGAACCAAGGCAGAAACTTGCTAGATTCCAAAGAAATTAAAAAGCACGTTAATATTCCCGTATTATGCACTGGTGGTTTGCAGCAGGCTTCTTATATTCGTCAGGCAATTAACGATCATTATTGCGATGGCGTCACAATGGCTCGCACCCTAATTGCTAACAATGATTTAGTTAAATCTTTTAAAGCAGGTAAAGACCTGGCAGATAAACCCTGTACCTATTGCAATAAATGCCTCTTGAATGTAATTGAAAATCCCTTAGGTTGTTACGAGCAGGATCGCTTCAATAGTTATGAAGAGATGATGGAAGAAGTAATGTCAGTCTTTCATGCAACTCAGTTTGCAAATTCATCTAGATAAAAAAGCGATGCATATCACATTGACAATTTCGCTTACAAATAATCTCGACAATATAGGGAGTGTTTCATGACTGAACAAACTAACTCTACCCTACTTTCTACCCCACTTAAGGGAATAAAAAGCATCTTCAAGCGGATTTGGGTTGTGATTGTGGGTGTTATAGCAGTAGCAGTCTTTTTATTGTGGCCTGTTTTGTCCAACTTCCCAGTCGATTATGCTGACATTGAAAACCACTTTAAATATGGTTCAATCGGCAGCGAACCCATCAATGGTATCCCTTACTGGATTTGGAAAGTTTTACCAGAATTATTTCCAGATAAATTACCTGGAAAAGGTTATACTTCTCTGGGATTTATCAAAGAACCTGACAAAGATTTACCTATAGGTTTTTCGCAACGGCGAGTCTTTATCGATAGAGTTGGGTTGAATTGTGCTGTATGTCATACAGGAACGCTACGAGATACCCCTAATAGTGAACATCAAGTCATCACCACGATGCCTGCTAATGTGCTTAATTTGCAGGGATATATCAAATTCTTATCAGCAGTTGGTACAGATGAGCGCTTTACTGCTAACCGGATGTTGCCAGAAATTGAAAAAATCAGTGGCGGTCTTAATCCCGTTGAAAAATTACTTTATCGCTTCATTGCAATTCCCCAAACTAGAGATGCGCTAATTAATCAGGCATATCGACTTAAGTTTGTTGAAGAACAACCAGATTGGGGGCCAGGAAGAGTAGATACTTTTAATCCTTATAAAGCAATTCAATTCCATTTTCCAATGGATAAATTGCGTCAGGATGAACTGATTGGTACTTCTGATTTTCCCTCAGTTTGGAATCAAAAACCCCGCCAGGGATTGCAGTTACATTGGGATGGTAATAACACTTCCGTTGATGAACGAAATAAAAGTGCAGCTTTAGGAGCTGGAGTTACACCTACAACAATTGATTTGCCTCGAATTCAGAGAGTTGCGGATTGGTTATGGGAACTACCACCACCAAAATATCCCTACGAAGTTAACCAAGCGATCGCGGCGAAGGGAGAACAGCTTTTTGAGAGTAATTGCGCTAGTTGTCATGCTTTTGGTGGTGCGTATACAGGCAAAGTTGTACCAATTCAAGAAATTGGTACAGACCCGCATCGTCTCGATTCATATACCTACGAAACGATGTCTAACCAAAACACTCTGTATACAGGCTATCCATGGCGATTTAAGAATTTCCGCAAGACTAATGGCTATGCAAATATGCCCCTTGATGGTGTTTGGTTGCGTGGCCCTTATCTGCACAATGGCTCAGTCCCCACCTTACGGGATTTACTAGAAACACCAGAGAACAGACCAAAAGAATTCTATCGTGGCTACGACGTTATCGACAGAGCAAAAGTTGGCTTTGTATCTGATGTAGGTGGAGAAAACGGTAAGAAATACTTTAAGTTCGATACAACAAAAGCTGGAAATAGTAACAGTGGTCACTTATATGGGACTGATCTTCCCACAGAAGATAAAGATGCACTAGTTGAGTACATGAAGAAACTTTAAAAGGAGAAAAAATGAATACTTACGCTAAATGGTTTAGTCGCGTTACTTGGCTCGGCATTATTGTTAATATGTTTTTTGTCATTCCCTCTTGCTTTTTTCCAGAATTAATGCTTACGTTCCTTCACATGCATATACCAGTGCCCATTATCTGGGTTCGTGCTGCGGGAATGCTGTTATTTATTATTAGTGCATTTTATATCCCTGGAGCAATTGACCCGTACCGATATCAAGCAACTGCTTGGATATCAATATTTCCTTCAAGAGCTTTTGGCTCAACATTTTTCATCTGTGCAGTATTTTTCTTTGGTCAAGATAAAGGATTTTTATCTATTGCCTTTGTAGACCTGTTTTTTGGATTAGTGGAAGTGATTCTTCTAACCTTAGCAATGCGCGATCAAAATGCCATTGCTGCAACTCCAGTGAAGCAATTCTCCTAATTATCATTCCTATCCTAGTGTGGACATATTGCCTGCGCTACAAACAGATTCTTCTGCAAAGGAGCAAGAGAGTGCCATGACAATACTCAAAGATAAAATAGGTAGGGTAATCACAAGCATTGTTTTAATTGTGATCCTTTTAGTTGGTGTAGTTGGGTATGTGGGATGGTACAACCTTTTTCGAGAGGTTCCCACATATTATGAGTCGCCTGAAGAACATTTTAAATATGGTTCTATTGGCACAGAAGAAGCACAAGGTGTTCCCTATTGGATTTGGATGGTACTACCGCGAATATTCCCTGATAAGTTACCAGGCCCAGGTGGTTATACTTCTTTGGGAATCACATGGGAAGAGGGTAAAGAAATGCCAGTTGGGTTTACGAAAAAAACCATTGGCTTCCCTCGCGTTGGTATAACTTGCGCTGTTTGCCATACTGCCACCTATAGAAAAACAGAAAAAGATAAACCCACAATTGTGGCCGCAGCTCCTGCCAGTAAGTTTGATTCACAAGGTTATTTACGATTTTTGAGTGCAACTGCTGGTGATTCTAGATTTACAGCAGATTATATCCTTGACGAAATCAAATATGACTATCAGCTTTCTTGGTTGGAAAATTTACTTTATCGCTTTCTGATAATTCCTCAAACGAAGAAAGCGCTGCTACAACAAAAAGAAGACTATAGTTGGACAGATTCTCGTCCTAATTGGGGCCCTGGTCGCATTGACCCTTTCAATCCTGTTAAATTCAATACTTTAAAGTTGTCCAAAGACAACACTATCGGTAACTCTGATATGATGCCTCTTTGGAATCAAAAGATGCACAAAGAGTTTGCACTACATTGGGATGGATTAGAAACTTCACTGACAGAAACTGTTCAAACTGGAGCAATTGGTGACGGTGCTACCAAAAAATCACTTCCTGTAGCTGATTTACAACGAGTAGAAGATTTTATTCAAGAACTACCACCTCCCAAATATCCATTTGCTGTTGATGAGCAAGTGGCTGCAAAAGGAAGTCAAATTTTTGCTAATACTTGTGCATCTTGTCACGCTTTTGGTGGGGAAAGAACAGGTACTGTCATCCCTGTGGAAGAAGTAGGAACTGACCGCCATCGGTTAGATATGTGGACACAGGAAGGAGCAGATACTTACAATCGTTTTGGTGATGGCTACCCTTGGGACTTTAAAAACTTACGTAAAACCAATGGGTATGTATCTGTTTCCCTAGATGGATTATGGTTAAGAGCGCCATATTTACATAATGGCTCAGTACCATCTCTACAAGATTTGTTAGAAAAACCAGAAAATCGTCCTCAGGTTTTCTATCGGGGATATGATGTCTACGACCCGAAAAAAGTTGGCTTTATTACTGAGGGAGATGAAGCCAAGGCTGTAGGTTTTAAATACGATACGACCGTAACTGCTAATTCCAATCAGGGGCATGTTTATGGAACTGACTTATCTGGTGACGATAGAAAAGCCTTGATTGAGTATCTAAAAACCCAGTGATTAAAGTAGTTGCTAAATCAGAAAAGGATTTAGTAACTTTCTGACGTTAATCATTTACTACCAAGTAATAAAACTTCCTAATTGGAGATAATCATGAAACCATACTTACCGCAAAACGATCCTGATGTTAATTTGCGAACAAATTGGCTAGATAAAAATCGAGAAGAGTACAATTTTAATTACAATTATCTGGCTCCTCTACCAGTAATTGATCAAGTGCCTCATAAGGAAATATTCTCAGCAGAATATACTGCGAAACGCTTGGCAAGTATGGCAAGTCTTGCACCGAATATGCTAGCTGCTAAAGCCAGAAATTTCTTAGACCCGTTAGATGAGTTGGAAGAATATGAAGACCTTTTATCACTACTACCAAAACCTGATGTCATAAAAAATTATAAAACAGACTCGTGTTTTGCTGAACAACGGCTCTCTGGAGCAAACCCATTAGCTATCCGAAGAATTGATGTATTACCTGATAATTTTGCTGTAACGGATTACCATTTTCAGAAGGTTGCAGGTGCAGAATTTACTTTGGAAAAGGCACTGAAGGAAGGTAAGCTATATTTTTTAGATTACCCTTTGCTATCTGATATTCAAGGTGGTGTCTACAATAATATTAAAAAGTACCTTCCCAAGCCGCAAGCTCTATTTTACTGGCAAAGTAATGATAGTCATAATGGTGGTTCTCTAGTGCCTGTTGCTATCCAGATTAATCATGACTCTGGCGCAAATAGCCTGATTTATACACCAGATGACCCCCATTTAGATTGGTTTTTGGCAAAAACCTGCGTCCAAATTGCTGATGGCAACCATCAAGAATTGGGTAGTCATTTTTCCTATACTCATGCAGTTATGGCTCCGTTTGCAATTGTAACTGCGCGGCAATTAGCAGAAAACCATCCCATCGCTTTACTGTTAAAACCCCACTTCCGTTTCATGCTATTTGATAACGATTTGGGGCGCACTCAATTTTTACAGCCTGGAGGCCCGGTTGATGAGTTTATGGCAGGTTCATTGGCGGAGTCTCTTGGATTTGTGGCGAAGGTTTATGAAGAATGGAGTGTTGAAAAGTTTACTTTCCCTCGGTTAATAAAAAGTCGTCGAACGGATGACCCAGAAATTTTACCGCACTTTCCTTTCCGGGACGATGGCATATTAATCTGGAATGCTGTCGAAAAGTTTGTGGCTGAATACTTGCAACTCTATTATAAGACTTCACAGGATCTCAGTGATGACTATGAATTGCAAAATTGGGCAAGGGAATTAGTCGCTCAAGATGGTGGTAGAGTCAAGGGAATGCCAGGCAAGATTGAGACTCTAGAACAACTGATTGAAATCATTAGTGTAGTAGTCTTCACTTGCGCTCCTCTACACTCTGCTTTGAATTTTTCTCAGTATGAATATATGGCTTTTGTACCCAATATGCCTTATGCAGCTTACCACCCAATTCCAGAAACTAAGGGTGTGGATTTGGAAACTATCATGAAGATACTTCCCCCTTTTAAACAAGCTGCCGATCAGGTAATGTGGACTGAGATTTTAACATCGTTCCACTATGACAAATTGGGTTTTTACGATGAAGAGTTTGCCGATCCATTGGCGCAGGAAATTGTAGTGCAATTCCAACAGAATTTGCATCAAATAGAACGGCAGATAGACATCAGAAATCAAACTCGCCCCAAACCTTACAACTATTTTAAGCCTTCACAAATCATTAACAGCATCAATACTTGAACTAATCTTAGTAAAAAAGAGGAATAACAATGTCAAATCAGCAAGTAACCGTCATCGCTCGACTAAAAGTGAAGCCAGGTTTGGAAGACAAATTCAAACAGGAATTCCAACCTGTAATAGCTCTCACTTTGACAGAGGAAGGTTGTATTAATTACGATTTGCACCAATCTTTTGACGATCCATCTTTGTTTCTGTTACATGAAAACTGGGTCAGCCAGGAAATTTTAGCTCAACACCTAGAGCAGCCGTATATTAAAGCTTTGGGCGAAAAGTCAGAACAATTTTTGGTTGAACCACCTGAAGTCAGGTTATGGCAGCAGATTTTGAACAATTCCTAGCTGGTGATAATAATGACATCAAAGGTGTTATTGTATGGTGCAACTGGCTATGCTGGAAAACTCATTGCTACATCAGCTAAAAATAACGGACTGGAATTAATTTTGGCTGGACGTAATCAAAGTTTACTAGCAGCAGTAGCCAATGAATTAAGTTTGGACTTTCGGGTTTTTGGCTTAGATGATCCGCAGGCGATCGCTCGCTCTCTTGAGGATATAATTGCTGTCATCAACTGCTCCGGCCCTTTCTCCAAAACCTCAAAGCCACTTGTCGATGCTTGCCTAGAAACTAAAACTCACTATTTAGATATAGCTGGCGAAGTCCCTGAATTTCAGGCGCTACAAGCACGAGATACTGAGGCTAAAAGTGCAGGGATAATGCTTCTCCCTGGTGTGGGATTTGGGGTTGTCCCTACTGATTGTGTAGCTGCTTATCTCAAACATGAGTTACCAAGCGCAACACGACTGATTTTAGTCTATGAAACAGTAGGGGGTGTATCTCAAGGAACGGCAAATACTGTACTGCCGACTTTACATCACATCGGGGTAGTTCGAGAAGCAGGTAAGCTGATCCCATCTCGACCAGCATCGAAAAGACGTAAAATAGATTTTGGTTATGGGCCGGTAACAGCAGTAACAAACCCCTGGCGTGCTGATATTATCACTGCGTTCCAGACTACAGGTATTCCCAATATCGAGGTTTATACCGTATTTCCTAATCCTGTACGCTTCCTGATGGAGTCGAGCCAGTATTTGGGATGGTTATTTAACTCGTCTTTATTCCAAAGTGCTTTAGCAAGTCTAATTAAAACTCTACCCACTGGGCCAACGACAGCAGAACGAGTGAAGGGTCAAGTTAGAGTAATTGGTTTTGCCGAGGATGAAACTGGTCAACAAGTAAGTGCAAAGCTCTTAGGGCCGGAAGCATACGACTTTACGGCATTAGCGGCTATAGCAGTTATCAAACGGGTAATTAAAGGCGAAGTTAAGGTAGGATTCCAGACTCCTGCATCCGTATATGGGGCAGATTTTGTCCTTGATATTCCGGGAGTTATCGGGTTCAACTAAGGATATAACAGAAAGCTGGGTTTTTTAGGCTTGATAGCGAAAAAACCCGGCTTTTTTGCATCTATATGCTTTGAAAAATGTAGCGATCGCCTCTACTCTGGGTTGGCTTGTGGAGTTACCCAGCTATGGTAACGAGGTACTGGCCGTTCAGTTCTGAATCCACATGCTGAACTTGCTAATTTGGTATGAATGAGGAGAGAATCTATCAGTCAAGTCATTTGTTAAGAGTCCTATCGCTCTTTTATGTATCTGACAATAGAAAAATAAGATGCTGAACTTGAATCTTTTTCAAAACCTCGCTTTATCAGCAAAGCCAAAAAATCATTGTTTGGAACTAAGCATGGATAAATAAAGTTTTAAATCAATACAGTTCAGTTAAGCATCTCTTTCTTCTCTGTGCGTACTCTGCGCCTTCTCTAACGAGACGCTGCGCGAAGGCGGTTCGTTAAAAAATTGACTTTGGTAACAGACTTTTAGCCTTAACCCAAGCGTATTGGGTTTTAAATATTATCTAATGAGAGTAATAAAATAGCGCTATATAGGCTTTTAACTTACGATGTTGAGCCATTGTCTTTTGCAAAGATTCAATTGTAATTTTTAAACTGGTATTTTTCGAGCAACTCTTTAACTTGAGCAGCCACCAGAGGATGTGGATCTTTTTGTAACTGGGGTAGGATTTGCAGGAGAACGCGATGTGAAACCAGATGCAAGTATGCGATCGCAGCTTCTCTAACAAAGCCGGTTGGATGACGCAAACTTACTAAAATCTCAGAACTGGTGAGTCGGATGCGAGTCACTTGAGCAAAATGAAAACAGCAAGCTAGACACCAGTCAGAAAGGAAGTTACCCAACATCAGCAATCTATGGAGGCGATCGCTAACTATCATATTTTCATATTCTACGATCTTAGCTTCTACGAGATGTTGCAATTTTTCTGGCTGCGGTCGGTTATCTAAAATATTCAGCAATAAAGACTTTGAAGACAAAGTTATGGTATGCTCTAATATTTCTAACCCTCGTGCTAAGTTTACCACTGAGAGCGATCGCAGATTAAATGCTGCTGCCTGCATTTTTTCTGGCGAGTAAAGCAGTTTCAGTAGCAGTAGCAGCCGCTCTTTGACATCAAATTCTAATTCTAAAAGGGCGCGTTGCAGTAATTCAGAGACAATCACAATCCTCTCACTGGATTGATAATTTTCTTTTTCGTCTAGTGTTTTAAAGTCGATATATGCGGCGTAAATCTCGCCTAAAAACTTTAATTCCTGCTCAATTAAATTTTCTACCCGGCTTTCATAAAATCGATCCGCTAAACCTTTAATTCCTGGTTGTTTATGTATTTTTAGTAAGCTGCGAAGAATATGATCCCTAGTTGTACCCCAAGATGTTTCCAAGTTTTCCCATAAAGTCTCCAATGCTTCCTGAGTACCAATTTGAGCAATAGTACGCCAAGCGTACATTCGCACTACTTCTGGTTTGTAAATATTGGTAGCTAACCGCAACAGCATCTCTATAGCTTCATTCTCTAGTCGCACTAAAGCTGACATTGCTATAGTGCGGGTTGATTTGTAATAAAGTGCTGCTATCAGTGCCGAATAGTACTCTTCTAAATGGGTTGCTGCAATCATTTCCAATACGGCACAGCGCACCCGTAAAGACTCATCTTGTAATAAATTCGGGATGTGAATCCGCAACGCCTGCAAATAAACTGCTTCTCTAAGCGCTCTAACTCCATTCATCCGTTCCCGTTCTTTCTTATGAGTCAACATCCGGCGCATGGTTTGGGTAGCTGCTACCTTTTGCATAGGCGTTCCCTGGCGTAAGACTAAAGCGGCGGCGGTGGCGCGGATGAGTGAGTTTTGCCGGGGGTTCAGGTATTCTTCGAGGATGCTTAAATTGGGATTTGGTTCAGCCAGCCAAATATAGCGTAGCGCCAAGGCGAAAACTTCGGAGTTAGTTTCTTGGGGTTGTTCTAGCAAAGGACGGATGGCGGGTAGATAAGCGGGATTTGCACCTGCTATCAGCATGACTTCCAAACTTTGGCGCTGCAAATCTGGGGTTAACTTGACTAGTAAAGGTGCTAATACTTCCGCAGACCCTTGGGGGTCAATTTGGGCTAAAAGTTCAATACAAGAGCGTTTATCTGCCTCGCTACCTTTTTCTCCCAAGGCTTTGACTACACCTTGCTTGAAGAATCGTAAGCCGACATTGGTTGCACTCAACTGGCCCCGTGCCACACTCAAGACTAACAGTTCAACATAGCGCGATCGCAGTTCCCAAACTACTTTTAAACAGGTGCCAGCTATTAGCATTGTTTCTGCTACCAACACCCACTTTTGCAACGGTACGGGTACAAACCGCCCACAAAACAATATAGTTGCAAAAATTAGCGCTCCTGTCAAACCTGTAGCGATCGCTTCGGCGGTTCCACCAGATAAAGTCTGCATCCGGCTGCGAATGGCCTCTGGAATCGGTTGGTACAGGATGGGGCCGCTACTCATGACAAAAGTGTAGCGCAGAAGTTCATCGCAGAATTTGACAATTATCAGTCCCCAAAAAAAGCTTTGCGATTGCATAGCTGGAATTAAATACAATAATACCAGCACTCCTGGTAGTGAAAAGCCTACGGTGATTGGTAAAAGTGTTGCTGTGAAAAATACCCCCATCCGTTCGATGAGTCGGCTGGAAATAAACCACTGCAACAACAACTCACACAGTCCCAACGTTCCACCAAAAAGACCTAAGAAGCTGGCAAGTTCTCGATCGCCCAAATTAGATTGGAGTTCGCGTAGATATTGAAAATCTATTAACAACCCAATGACTTGCAACAGGCCGACAAAAGCAAACAGCTGCCAAACATAGCGCTTCAGAGGACTTTTAATAAAACGCTGTCGTGAAGCTTGTTCTTCAGTAATTAGTCTTTGTGGGGTTTCGGGAAAAACCGCTCGATAGTGATGAGTTAAATAGAATAAAATCCCCGATCCTAATAAAATTACTATACAGGCGATGAAGATGATCTTATTCAGCGTGGTGTATTGCACTAGCCAAGGCAAACTAAAGCCACTGATCACATCTGCTACTAAAAGCCCACTACTCACCAGTGGGTAAGTCCGTTTAATCTCCCGAATATTAAATATTTGGTTGGCGACGATGGAAGTGTTGAGGTCATTGACTACATAAAGGGCATCTACCCACAGCCGCAGCAGAAATGTTGAAATAACTGCCAGATATGAAACATGCGATCCCCAACGTAATACAACTAATAAAAGTAATGGCATTAACATACAAGGTGCGATCGCCACAATCACCCGCCGTAAAGGAAAAATCTTTTGCAGCCAAGAGTATAAAAAAACCAGTGCTGCACTCATAGCGGCACTAGCAATATACATCCACGGTAGTAGATGAGTTCCATATTCATCCAAAAACAGCGCCACCGTACTGTCCTCTGCCCACCGCAATCCTACACATACAGTTGTGTAAAAAAAGAACATGAGTTGAGTTCGTTCGCTCTCCTCTGGTCGGAGATTCACCCACTGTAGTAGTCGTGGTAAAGCAACTTTATTTGCAGCCAACCAGTGATTTTTCAGTTCCATGCAGTTTTATTTTCTGGTAGTATCACCGCGTAATGGGGAGCGGGGTAGTGGGAGGGCTGGTGAAGCAGGGGAAGAAAATACTTTTTTATCCTCGTTGTCCCTGATCTCCTGGAAATAGCAAAAGTCCTGAGCAACTGAGTATTATGTTTCCCATTCAGCCTTCAGGACTATCGATTTTAGATAAATTTAAACAACCTCAGAAGCTCTGGGCGCATGTTGCATCGAAACAAAACATCAAAAAATCCCCTGGCTAAAAGTCAGGGGATTTTCAAAGTGGGTCTATTAATACAGTTAGAGGATTATTTTTTAGGCGAGATGAGCATCATCATGTTTCGCCCTTCTTTTTTAGGCGCTTGTTGAAGCTCACCAAATGGCTCCAAATCCGTTGCCATTCGTTTGAGCAAATCTTCTGCTAGGTCGCTGTGTTGAATTTCTCGACCCCGGAACATCACAGTAGCCTTGACTTTATCGCCATCTTTCAAAAAGCGCTCTGCTTGCTTAACACGCACGTTGTAGTCGTGTTCTTCTATTTTGTAGCGCATCTTAACTTCTTTGACATCAGCCGTGTGCTGCTTTTTCCGGGCTTCCCGCGCCTTTTTCTCCTGCTCAAACTTATATTTCCCGTAGTCCATAATCCGACAAACTGGCGGGTCAGCTTTGTCACTAATTAGCACCAAATCTAACTCTTTCTCTTCTGCTAGTTGTAGTGCTTCCTGTGGGGGCATAATTCCCAGTTGGGCACCGTCAGTGTCAATGACCCGAATTTTCGGGAAGCGAATTCGTTCGTTAATTTGGGGCAGATCGCGAGTTCTTTTCTTCTCAATCACAAGCATTATGATTTCTGGGAGCTCTTAATGAAGGATTTGGTGTGGTCTTGATCGGTATGCCTCAGAGGCAAAATACAAAAATAACTCAGGACTGAAAACATAGTCTACAGTTCTAGGTTAACTAATCCATAAAATAGTTGCCTCGTTGTATTTGTCATTTTACTCACTCTGAGAGAATTTCTTTGCAATAGTTAATCTAAATTACACAACCTAGACTCATGTTAAATATTATTACAACTATTTAGCAATACTTTTTGCGATGGCGTAACCGCCCACCGTAGGCGATCGCATGGAGTAACATCATATCTCCAGAATACTAAGCTCACAGATGCAGGACATCTAGCAAAACTAATGTAACATATTACCTTACATCCAGTAAACCTAGTAATATTTCTAGTCGAAAAGCGCTGATCAATTTACTTAGATAGATGCGGTGGCTATCAGCGAGAGAGTTGCAGTGAAGTTTTCACTTACCCACTCACCCTCCAGTGATTGAAATCTCTGGCTAATAGCCAAAGTCCTCTTTAGAGGATTAATAAAAGGTTCCAGTCCACTTGAGTGGACTTCAGCTATTAGCCTTGCACTTGAGTGCAAGGCGGGATAGGTTGACTCAACGTCAAAACCTGTACACAAATCTAGATTTAGATTAGCTTATGACCGATTCACCGCATTCACTGAAAGATAACCTTGTAAACAATGAGCGCTCGCTGCAACAATTGGCTTGGGGGATTGAGGCGAGTGTGGGGCAGTTTAAGCTGATTTTGGCACGGTGTAATTATGCAAGAGAGCGCGATCGCTTAATCTCCAGATTGCGGGAAATTTGTCAAGTCGAAATTCGTGTCTTGGCGGTGCAGCAATCGAACAGGACTCTTTATACTGCGATTCAAGAAGAATTCGGCGCAGAAATACCAGCCTGTGTGATGGTTGTGGGTTTGGAATCAGTGCAGAATTTGTCTGTGATGTTAACTTCTGCAAATCAGGTGCGGGAAGAGTTTCGCAAGAATTTTGCTTTCCCCTTAGTGTTGTGGATTGACGATGAAATCTACAAGCAACTAATACAGTTTGCGCCAGATTTGGAAAGTTGGGCAACTACGAGAAATTTTGCCATATCAACACAGGAATTAGTAGACTTTATTATCGAAACGGCTAATCAATGGTTTAGTAATAACTTAAATTTTAGCGTAAATGTATATATCAAGCTGGAAACTGAGTTAGAAACGGCACAAAGATATTTACTCAATCAGCCAGAGTTTTATAATTTAGAAATTCAAGCTGATTTAGAATCTTTGTTAGGTTTTCTCAAACAGATAAATAATCAAAAAGATTCGGCGTTAGCGCATTATCATAAAGCTTTAGAGCTTTGGCAGCAAAGTAATAATTTAGAAAGGCAGGTCAAAATCCTCGGTGAGATGGGCTTTTGTTATTATCTCAAAGCTTTGAAACATCAAGAGATCAATCATCCAGATTGGCAGACAACTTGGCATTATGTTCAAGAGGATATAAATTTGATTAACCAGTTTCAAAGGCTAGATTTAATTGCTAACTCAGTAGTTAAATTTGGTGATATCTTGCGAGACTTGCAAAAGTGGGAAACGTTGCAGAGTCTTTCAGAACAAGCCTTAGTAATCCATCAAAGTAACAACCAGCCAAGAGAATTAGCCAAGGATTACGGTTTTTTAGCTGAAGTGGCTTTGGCTCAAAATAACTGGGTGAAAGCAAATCAGCTTGTTCAGCAAGCCTTGAAAGTTTTTGCCGCGATTCCCAATTTGGAATCAGCGAATATATCAGGGGTTTTATCTGATAATTCCGAAAGGGTTTTCAAATCAAAAGATTTGAGCTTGTATCAGTTTATTTTAGGTCGTTCTCAATACCATTTAGGTCAAACTCAAAAAGCGACTCTCAGCCTAGAAACTGCTAGAGATGTGGGTAATCCCCTAGAAGATGTCAGGCTTTACTTGGATATTCTCAAGTTTTTGCAGCAGCTTTATTTTGAGCAGAAAGAATATCTCCAAGCATACAAAATCAAACAGCAACGGCGTTCCATTGAACAGCAATTTGGCTTGCGGGCTTTTATTGGTGCGGGTAGGTTAGAAGCAACAAAACAGGCATTTGTAGAGACATTGCGCTCAAACTCTCCCCAAGGAAACATTGCCCCAGAAATTGCTGCATCTGGTCGCCTATTGGATGTAGAACGTTTAATTGAACGCATGGGTCGCCCTGATTATAAATTGATAGTCATTCATGGGCAATCGGGTGTCGGCAAAAGTTCCCTGGTGAATGCGGGATTGATACCAGCTTTAAAGAATAAAGCGATCGGGATTCAAGATTATTTGCCAGTGGTAATGCGCGTTTACACCAACTGGGTGGAAGAATTGGGGAGGCTTTTGGGGAGAGATCAGGGAGATGAGAGGGATAAGGGAGATGAGAGAGAGTTAGAACCTCAACATTCAGCCTCAGAAGGTCAACGTTCAGCCTCAGAAGGTCAACTTTCACCCTCAGAAGGTCAACTTTCATCCTCAGAAGGTCAACTTTCACCCTCAGAAGGTCAACTTTCACCCTCAGAA
>NZ_CAXTNP010000031.1:0-33799 GCF_964245575.1 uncultured Nostoc sp.
TAGTACGTATTTACTATCAAAATGCGATCGCCCTGTGCCAGTTGCGTAAGTCCTGAAACCTTTGGGTGCGAAAAACTACATAAATCTTTGGCTGGCTTTAAAATAAAGTCTTCTTAGCGGATCATGATTTCACTACCACCACTATCATCGGTGTGATTCACGGTCAAATCAAAACTGCCGATTTGTGTTTTCCATAAATTCCTTGACGACGTAGGTATTCTTTAGGCAAGCAGCAAATGCCGCTAAATACTAAGTCCACTTGAAGAGATAGGATCTATGTACAAAAAGATAATTTTAGGAGTAAACCTCTGTCTTTACAAGCTATCACCGTTAAGAGAGATTCTCAACCCCCCTCCGGCTTAATTGTCACTTTGCATGGTTGGGGGGCTAATGCTGAGGATGTAGCATCATTGTTACCCTTGCTCAACTTACCTGATTACCAATTTGTATTACCCAATGCACCTTATCCTTATCCCTATTCCGCAGTAGGGAGGGCATGGTATGACCTGCGGGTGGAGAATATGTATCAAGGATTAGCAGAAAGTCGGCAACTGCTAATAGATTTTTTGCAATCTTTAGAAAGTACCACTGGCGTACCTTTGTCACGCACCATTTTAAGTGGATTTTCTCAAGGCGGGGCAATGACTTTAGATGTCGGCTCAAAATTGCCCCTAGCAGGTTTAGCTGTCATGAGTGGGTATTTACATCCTGATGCAGTAACGGCAGATCAAAAAGGGATTCCGCCGACTTTAATCAGTCACGGGAGATATGATGAAGTTGTCCCACTACAAGCTGCTTTAAAGGCAAAAGAAACTCTAAAGTCTCTAAAAGTGGCGGTAGAATACCACGAATTTGACATGGGGCATGAAATAAATCCACAAACGTTAGAGGTGCTACGGAATTTCGTTGTAAATACAATTGCTTAGTCAGCATTACGAATTTTTTATAAATTCTGGTACAATTTCTGACAATTTTCACGAAATTAATGACCTCTAATGAGTAATATATATTGGGTGGCTGCGAAAGAGCGCAACTTAACCCATGCTGAAGGCAAGTGCTGCATAAGGGAGGGGCAAGCATTATGACAACTCTAAGCATTTCCCAAAAAGAAATTGCTGCCATCACTGGGGCAGAAGTAGAAGAACTGGCTACACGTCTGGAGCTAGATAATTATAGTAATGCTTTTGAGGGTTTAAATGATTGGCATTTATTGCGAGCGATCGCATTTCAGCGTCCAGAGTTAGTTGAACCCTATATTTACCTCTTAGACTTGGAACCCTATGATGAAGCTTAGTTGAGAGTTAGGAGTTAGGAGTTAGGAGTTAGAATTTCTAACTATTTAGTACTAATTTTTGTAACTGCTCACTCCTAACTTTTTACCATGCCAAATCCCAAATCCCAAATCCCAAATCCCAAATTGAACAGGGTTCTAATAGGTGTAGGTGGCGGTATCGCCGCCTACAAAATCTGTGCATTGGTTTCGACGCTGTTTAAAACTGGGGTGGAAGTCCGAGTCATCCTCACCCGTTCGGCGCAAGAATTTATCACACCTCTGACAATAGCCACCCTTTCTCGTCATCGGGCGTACACAGATGATGATTTTTGGCAAGCAACTCACTCTCGTCCGTTGCATATTGAGTTGGGTGAATGGGCAGATGTTATGGTAATTGCTCCCTTAACAGCTAATACATTAGCAAAGTTAGCCTACGGGATGGCTGATAATTTACTCACAAATACCGTGCTGGCTTCTACTTGTCCCGTGCTGTTAGCACCCGCAATGAATACAGATATGTGGGAACAGCTATCGGTGCAGCGAAATTGGCAACAGCTATTGATAGATAGCCGATATCATGGGATGAATACAGCATCGGGTTTATTAGCGTGCGATCGCATCGGTGCTGGTAGATTAGCAGAACCTCCAGAAATATTAGCTCACATCCAATCGTTGTTACACACTCAAGGCAAACGAGATTTAGTAGGTAAACGAGTGTTAATTAGTGCTGGGGGAACGCGAGAGTTTCTTGACCCAGTAAGGTTTATTGGTAATCCTTCCACAGGTAAAATGGGATTGGCGCTATCTCAAGCCGCACTTCACCGAGGTGCAAACGTCACCTTAGTACATGGCCCAGCTAATTGGGATGTACCATTAGGAGTGCAAGCAATTTCCGTCATTAGTGCCGAGCAAATGCAGCACGTGATGGTGGAATGTTTACCCAACGCTGATCTAATTGTCATGTCAGCTGCGGTGGCAGATGTAAAGCCACGAGATTATAGTACAGAGAAATTGCCCAAGCGATCGCTCCCCCAAGCCTTACCCCTGGAACCAGTACCAGATATAGTCGCCCAGTTAGCACAACAGAAACAGCCGCATCAGATATTAATTGGTTTTGCCGCACAAAGTGGGGATATTGTCAACCCTGCATTAGAAAAGTTACAGAGTAAAAAACTAGATGCTATTGTTGCCAATCCCATCGATCAACCTGATAGTGGTTTTGGGAGTGATAATAATCAAGCGATATTTTTAGATAGGCAAGGAAATCAGCTAGCGATCGCACCTTGTTCTAAATTAGAAATGGCCCATCAATTATTTGATTTTGTCATCACTTGATAAATCTGCCTCAAATTTAGGGATGTGCCTGTTCCTGCCTAATTCATCCCGTCATTTACCAACGCCGCTTAAAGCAAACTTTTTGTTACGCTTGTGTCAGGAATTGGCACAGTCCCTGTGTTGTGAAAAGCGGTAAGGAGCCAGGTGTTCTCCTTGCGGGTTGTTACGGCTGTTCAGACACCTGTATTTTCTATTCGATGTACTTCATCAGGACTCTTCTGTCCAGTAGTTTCCCAAGTGGTATGTGCGACTGCCACATCCGGGGTGAGGAATTTAATTTGGGTGTCAGTAATAGTCATCTGGTTATCGCTTAAGAACGACGCCAGCGCCTGCGCGTGTGCTTGTTTCGTCTCGGTTCGCCCTTTAAACCAACGACCTATGACCTCCACGAAATCGATATCCTCGGCAAACAACGTCGCCAAGTGCTCCGCATCTTTAGCGTTTCACGCCTCGGCAAACGTTGTCATCATTGCTTTGATTACCGCTTCATCCTTTGTACTGGTTTCTGTTGTAGACATAATGATTGTTCTCACTAATGATTTGTATTGAAGAAATACCGCTTAGGAGCGCAGCACCTTGAGTGCCACCTGGGGAAATAAGCCTTGTAACACCAGCGAACTCTACCCAAATCGTCGCCATCGGCTCTAGTGAACGGGCATTACGAAGGGTTGTATTGCCTCAACTCTTTAATTTCCATCTGTTTGTTCAGGACTATCCTGGATACTCAACGAACACGCTGCTGGCCTCAAAAAGAGAGCGTGTTCGTTGAGTTCTTAGCTATTTGCGATCGTAACGGCTTGATGGAGGTATTCGTTATTGTCAAGCTGGGCAAGCATAAAGGAAGCCAGGTCAGCACGTGTAATTTTATGGGCCTTCTCGCCCGTTTCGGCATCGAAGACTCGAACGTTTTCCTTGGCGGGGTCGTCGGTGAGGAGGGCTGGGCGAAGAATCACCCAGTCCAGACCGCTCGATTCGACAGCGGACTCCATTGCAGCTTTGTCCTTGTCCGCGCCGCGCAAAAAGGTCGAAACAAGTAAGCGCTCATAAATGGGGGTATTCGCCTTACTATCCCCTTCGCCAATCATGGAAGTTACCACCAGACGGCGCACACCGTTTCGCTGCATGGAAGCAATGATTGTGTTGGCAGCGCTCGATTCGAGCGTAGTTGCCTTGTAAGGCGTTTTGCCGCCAATCGTATCAAGAACAGCGTCTTGACCGAGGACTGCTGCATCCATCTCGACACTATTGGTGGCATCACCTTCGATGACGCGAACGTCCGAGACTTCGTATTCGTCAGCTTTGTGAACGAAGGCTGTGACCTGGTGTCCAGCGGCTACAGCCTGCTCAACTACAGCTCTACCGGTCTTGCCGGCGGCTCCTATAACTAGGACTTTCATGTTTTAACTCTCCTATGCAACACTTAGAGGTTTTCCGGTCGGAGAAATGCGGCTTTGATTAGGACTTCTTCGAGAATGCCGCATGCGGCGCGAGCGGCAGAATCTGGTAGTCGGCGTAATCGACCTTGATGAGTGGGAAACTGTCGATCATCTCCTGAAGGTGTTCCGGCGACTTTGCCTCGAACAGGATGACTCCGCCGCGGGTTTTAGTGTCCAGCGCCCACACTTGACGGGCGCCTCCCCCCGCGTAAAGGACTCGCACTTGCGCCTGTTCCTTGAGTTCTGTCTCTGCGAAGTCAGACGGCATGCCATCAGTCTCGAACTTCTTGTTGGGCGTGAAGATAACAAGATATTGCATATGTCACCTCTATTTCGCTTGTTTGGTTGTGAAACCTATGCCCGATCCGCATACTGAAGAGGAATTAGCACAGTTCCTTTTCATAACTTGGTTTATTCTGTACCAAAATAGAGCAAAATGGAAGACGGCACTTTTTTCTGCCTAAGGCACAGGAAGGTAACCATGAGCCGGATTCCGAAATTTTTTGATGACGAAGATTGCCCAGTTCGAGAGATTCTCGACCACGTAGGCGATAAGTGGACGTCCCTGATTCTATCGAATCTTGTGGGCGGCAGCTTACGATTTAGCGAGATCAAACGAAGGTTGCCGGGGATCAGTCAGCGGATGCTGACACAGACGCTCCGCGGTCTTGAGCGGAATGGCATCTTACTTCGGACAGTCTACCCCAGCATTCCACCCAAGGTTGAATATTCGCTCACGCCGCTCGGAGAGTCGCTCGTTTTGCTCGTTCAAGCGCTTGTGCTTTGGTCGCTGGAACATCGCTCAGAAATACATGATGCACGTTCTACCTACGACGCAGAAGGATCGGCTCAAGAATTCGGGGTAGACAATGGAGTGATTCAAACTACCACGACCAACCCAAGGGATAAACAGAAGATTTCTCATGAATAATTTGAGCCAAGGATGGAATGAATTCAATTTGAGAAATGCGATGCCGAAGGCGGGCTGCGCCTACGCGCACATACTTAAAAAAACTGGTGTTGCAGAGAAAGCTTAGTATAGTTTTGTGTAAAAGCGTAGCATTTTTAATGCATCCCGATGCATTGCCATTGTAAGGGGATGCATTAACAATGCGGCCGACGCATTGCCATTGTAAGGCGACGCATTAACAATGCATCCCGATGCATTGCCATTGTAAGGCGACGCATTAACAATGCATCCCGATGCATTGGCATTGTAAGGCGACGCATTAACAATCAATACGCTTGGGTTAAGCATTTCTTCTTTCTCTTTGCGTCCTACCCTTCTCCTTCAAAGACGCTACGCGAAGGGGAAGCCACTTCTCTTCGAGACGCTCCGCGAACGTGTCTATGCGTCCAACTCTTAGAGACGCTGCGCGTTGGCGGTTCCTTAAAAAAATTGACTTTACAGCTATTTTCAGGTAAATAGACCACGCAGTAGGGGCACAGCATTGCTGTGCCCCTACGATAGATGTGGTTCAAATACTTGAATTCTGCTGTAACAAAGAGTTTTAGCCTTAACCCAAGCGTATTGCATTAACAATGCGGCCGATGGATTGGCATTGCAAGGTTAGGACTCCAACCTAAAACTTGAGTTTATTGAGCTTGGTGAAATCCCAGAACAAGCTCGAAAGCTGGTACGAAGAGTGTGACTGATACCAGAGATATCAAGCAGGAATTGGGACAGGAAACTACTACTTTAAATTGGGTATAACCCGTATGGGCTATGGCTTTAAGGTCAATTTTTTAGATTTTATAATATAAGTAAGACTTAAAAATTACGCAATTACATGAAAATCCTCTCATCAGAACTAGTCCATTTGGGATTTGGCAAATATGTGCGTTCTGACCAAGTAACAGCAGTTATACCAATAGAAGAGGAGCGTGGGCCAGGGCGACGAACCTTTGTTCACATTCAAGGGCAAGGTGATCCAATTATCGCCTCTCGCGCTGAAGATACCATCGTGCGTGATTTAGTACAGGAGCCACGCGAGGTTACCCAAGCCCGTCAGCAGCAGGAAATTCTTCAAGATTTATTGGTAAATTTAGGTAATGTTAATTCGACGGTGCGACGAATTAGCCGTGATGAAGGCACTTTGGATCTTGATTTATTAGAGCGACGAATTAAGCAAGTCCTTGAAAATTAATTGCAGAAATCAGCAAACTAAATAACGGAGAAGGATATTGCTGAATACAATTACAGACCAGGTTTCAGTATCAGATACACAAACAAAATCACCACGGTTGTGGATACCTGAACGGGTACTGTTTACACCTGCTGCCCTAGATGAGGTTTGGGGGCAGCAGATTCTTGCACGTGTGCAGTCACTCAACTTACCGATAGAAGAATTATCACAAAACCGCCTGAAGGGTCTGCGCGGTGAGTCTGAGCGGGATACTTACAACATCGCCAAACGTACCTTAGCGGTGGTTACTGCACCACCCAGCTCTTTTAAACTGAGTCCCATCCCACCTTCTGCGGATTGGCAGTTTCACCTTGCCGAAGGTTGTCCGGCTCATTGTCAATACTGCTACCTAGCTGGTAGTTTGTCGGGGCCACCTGTCATCCGCGTTTTTGCTAACTTACCGCAGATATTAGACAACTTACCTAACTACGAGCAGCAGGGGAAAACTACGAGTTTTGAAGTTAGCTGTTACACAGACCCATTGGGTATTGAGCATTTAACTGGAAGTCTGGCTGAATGTATCCGTTACTTTGGCACTCGTACCAATGCACATCTACGTTGGGTATCGAAGTTTGATGCTGTGGATGGATTACTCAACTTACCACACAATGGGCATACACGCTGTCGAATGAGCGTTAATGCAGCACCGATTTCTGGTAAGTTTGAAGGTGGCACAGCATCCGTAACATCCAGACTTAATGCATTGCGACGGTTGGCGCTACCACAAGAGCGTGGCGGTGGCGGTTATCCAGTAGGCTTGGTGATTGCGCCAATTATGCCGATAGACGATTGGCAGATGCACTATAGTGGTTTGTTTGACCAGATAAACGAGGCACTGGATTTTGACTGTAACCTTACCTTTGAACTGATCTCGCATCGGTTCACACCTGGGTCAAAAGAAGTGTTACAAACTTGGTATCCGCAATCAAAATTAGAGATGGATGAGGCAAAACGCAGTGTCAAGCGTAATAAGTTTGGTGGGACGAAGTACGTTTACGATAAGGACACAATGAAAGCGTTGCGTTGCTTTTTTGAGAGTGAGATTAGTAGGCGCTTTCCAAATGCTGAAATTCTTTATTGGACTTAGTACAGCATTTTATTAATTCGTAGCGAATTAAAGAAAGGCAATATTCTGCAATGCCAATAGCGTCGGCTGCCTTGTTAATGCGTCGGCTTGCATTGTTAATGCGTCGGCCGCCTTGTTAATGCATCGGCTTGCATTGTTAATGCGTCGGCTTGCATTGTTAAGGCGTCGGCTTGCATTGTTAATGCATCCCGATGCAATGCCAATGCATTCCAAGGGAATGTTAATCGGTTCTTCTGCATTAAAAACGTTACTTTTTTACGAAAAACTGTACTTAGAAGACCAGTTCGCTTAAATACAGTTTGAGCAAATTACAGCTATTTTTAGGTAAATAGACCACGCAGTAGGGGCGCAAGGCCTTGCGTCCCTACGACAGATGTGGTTCAAAAAAATGAAATCGGCTGTAATTTTTGGACAACAGAGCGATCGCATAATATATCAGTGTGAATGCGTGAATGCGTGAATCGCTTAGTTGATGCCTGGGTTGGGCTATTCGGCGTCGCAAAGCTGGATAATTTGGGCAGATTACAGGCGGCGTTATACATTAATAAGTGTATCTGCAATACCGGACTTGTTCTGGCTTAGTCTCAATAGCAAAGGTTTGGAGATGTTTACTTTATCAGAAACTTCTATCCTGGCGGCAATCCTACTGGTAGCATTAGGCATTTTGGGCTGGGGCTTTTATCGCGCCAGACCTTTTGGTAAACTGGGAATCTTAGCCTGGTTACAGTCGGTGGTGTTGATGACTCCCTGGCTCCTGTTTTTTGGATTGTTTGCCGCAGGGATTTACATTAATATAGCGGGTATATTGTTCTTAGTGGTAACTTCCGCCGGATTATACGTCTACTTGGGCAGACAGTTACGCGCAGCTGGGCAAGATGCCATCCTCAAGCAACGCGCCACAGAAAGACTCGCCGCTAATTCCTCACTTGAAGCAAATTCCCCACAACCAAAAGTAGTAGAACTGAAACCGGAGATCCCACCGATACCAGAAGAAGATTTGAATGCAGTTAAAGGTATTTTCGGTATCGATACGTTTTTTGCTACAGAAACGATCGCTTACCAAGATGGAGCCATTTTCAAAGGCAATTTGCGGGGAGAACCAGAAGAGACTCACAATCGTCTAACTGCAAGTTTACGGCAACGCCTTGGCGATCAATATCGCCTGTTTTTAGTAGAAAATACAGATGGCAAACCAGTGGTAATTGTCCTGCCGAGCCGCAATGATCCCCGCCCGATGTTGTTATCGCAAAAAGCTTTTGCAGGTATTCTGTTGATAGCAACTCTTGCCACAAGTTTAGAAGCTGCGGGATTACTGCTGAATTTTGATTTCTTTGGTAATCCAGGGCGGTTTCAAGAAGCTTTGCCCATAGGGGCTGGGATATTTACGATTTTAGTAGTTCACGAAATGGGTCATTGGTTACTTGCCCGGCGTCACCAAATTCGCCTTAGCTGGCCCTTCTTTCTGCCTGCTGTACAAATTGGCTCTTTTGGTGCAATTACCCGCTTTGAGTCTCTGTTACCCAACCGCAAGGTATTATTTGATATCGCCTTGGCAGGGCCAGCCGCAGGTGGTATCGTCTCTTTGTTAATGTTGATTGCTGGCTTGCTGCTTTCCCATCCAGGTAGTTTATTTCAATTGCCAAATCAGTTTTTCCAAGGGTCGATTTTGGTGGGAAGCTTGGCACGAGTTGTCCTTGGTTCGGCTTTACAGTCATCCTTGGTAAGTGTTCATCCTCTAGTGATAATTGGTTGGTTGGGGTTAATTATCACCGCTTTAAATTTGATGCCCGCAGGACAACTAGATGGTGGGCGCATTGTCCAGGCGATTTATGGACGCAAAACCGCAGGACGGGCAACGATCGCAACTTTAATTTTACTGGCGCTAGTGTCTCTCGGTAATACTCTTGCCATGTACTGGGCGATCATGATTTTCTTTTTGCAACGGGATCAAGAACGCCCTAGCTTGAATGAAATCACTGAACCTGATGATGCTAGAGCCGCTTTGGGGCTTTTGGCTCTATTCTTGATGATTACCACGCTTCTACCCCTCACTCCGGGCTTGGCTGGGCGTTTGGGAATAGGATAGTGCTGAGTGGTGAGTTAGGAGTTAGGAGAATTTTCTTCATCTCCCTACTCCCCATTTTTCGAGTACCAGAAATTTGAAATTAAGCTATGTGTTCAGCGACAGCTTGTGAGGAAAATTAACTGAACGGTTTCCAACCTGCTAACAAATTCGGGTAAGCCGTTGGTGTGGGGAAAATTTTCTGGAAGGCAGTTTGACGCTCTTGTGGCTTTTCTTTGCTCATGTTCCAGAGGGTTTCATAGAAAAAGAAAGAGACTCCAGCGAAATTGCGATCGCGTACTTTTTGCACTTGTGTTTGAATCTGTTGCATCGGTACAGATTTTTTTTTCAACCCAGCCATAATGCCCACACTCACCGGAATATGGCTCTTGGCTGCTTTCACTTCTGAGTATTCTAATTCGCTGATAAACACATTTAAGTCATCCCGATAGATTTGCAAAACTAAATCTTCAACAATTCCTAGCCGTTCCCACTTCTGCCAATCTGCTAAAAAGAACTCGTAGGAAAAACGTTGAGGATTGGGTGCAACGGAGACTATACAATCTTTTTTAGTGGCTTTGATAGCTGTGAATACCCGCTTCATAAACTCGGTGATTTTGTTAGCTCTCCAGCGCACCCATTCTGGATCTTTAGAGTTTTTGGAGGGAGCTTTACCACGGTGTTCTTTTTTGTAAAGTGCCACTGTGTAAGCATCGTATCCTAATTCTGATGGTAAGCCAAAATGGTCATCAAATTGAATACCATCAATATTGTAGTTTCTAACAATTTCAATAATTAAATCTTGAATAAATTGTTGTACTTCTGGGCGAAAGGGATTTAGCCAAACGCGATTATGTATGCCTTCTTTGACAATCCGAGTTCCATCGCTGCGACTGGTGAGCCATTGGGGACGATTTTTAGCTAATAGAGAATCTGCTGGTGCCATGAAGCCAAATTCAAACCAGGGAATTACTGTTAATCTTTTTTGATGTCCCACATCCACAATTTCTTTGAGGATATCTCGCCCTTTGAGTCCGGGTGTGGGATCGAGCGATCGCCCGATAACTTTGGCTGCAACTTTGCTAGGATACAATGTATACCCCCAATTCCAAACCGCCGGATATATGGTGTTAAAATTGAGTTCATCAAGGCGTTGCAAAGATCCCTTGAGGCGATCGCGCTCAAATAACACATCACTATCAATATTTGTTAACCAAACCCCCCTTAATTCAGATGCTGGCGTTCGCGGCAGATTAATTTGAGCGTTCAAGGGGAACGATAGCATCACCGTAGTAACTACACTCAAGGTAGCTATAACGGCAAACAAAAGAGACTTTCTGCTTTGGCGAATATTCCACCAAGAATGAAACTCAACACACCACTTTACAAACCTTTTCATCATTTAGTTACAGACACGATCATATTTTGTAGCTCGGCGTAAATAATTATCGTTGGCCAAACAGGGCATGGTAAAGAGGACTTGGGGACAAGGGGAAAGACTTGTTGCAAGTTCTCACCTCTTGTCCCCAAGTCCCCTGCCCCCCGCTCTCCTGCTTTAAAAGCGTTCGCGTAGCGTCCCGCAGGGATGGGATATTTTTTGATTTAAAAGTCCCTTATTGGGCACTGGCTATGAGATCATTCCAGGCTTTGACTGCTGCTTGTAAATTCTTTGGCAGGTTATTTTGAGAAATATCGTTGTACTGAACCGTACCCTTTTGGCTGGTAAGAGTGTAGGTGATAAAATCAGCAGAACCACTGGGGGCTGGGTAACTCAGATTCTGGAATTTACTAAATTGAAAACGTTCTAGCGATCGCACAAATTGTTGCACCTGTTGCACAGAAACGCGGCGAACACTACGCTCAGAATCATTGGCATCACCAATCCGCACTCGAATCAATTGTCCATCTTTGAGTAAAACAGTTTCGTAAGTTCTGCCAATAAAACCACCACTGGAAATTTGCCGAAATACTACATGTGCAGCTAATGGTGGTGGTAAATCGCTGACTGGAATTTGCACAGGGGCTAGTGAACTTGAGCTAGCCTTTTCATTCAGCCTGAGTGCGGAACCTGTTTGATTGGTATGATAAACCAAGGTTTGTTCACCAATGCCTACAACCACCCGCCAACCTGGTACCAAAGCTTCGGTACAGAATTCATCAGCATTAGCTAATTCTAAACAGCCATTTTTCCAAGTTTGCTGTTTAAACTCAATGATTTTTAGCTGAGAAATTGGCTGTTGCAAACGTTTGGAGGCGGCTTGCAAAACAGCATTTTTTACAGATGCGGGTAATTTATTTTGCAGATTGTTTGCCGAAGCTAAACGTAGCGATCGCCCATTGTTATGGTCTAAATCTTGCAGTACCGCGTTAGCTACTGGACGTTGCAAGCGGTTTGGTTTAATATTGTCTTTGAGAACTTCATTGCTTGTTTCTAGCGAGAACTTTGCAGTAGCGCCCGTAACACCTTTGATAAATGTTAAACCGCTACCAACAGACAAAATTCCAGTCAAAATCAAAACAGTGAAAATTCGCGTTTGATTGGGGTTAAAGTAGTCTTTCAGCATGAATTTCATAGTAATATAGGGATGTTAGTCAAGAGTTATAGAACTCATAAATAGTTTCCAGCCAATAATATACAATAAAGTATACAATTCCAGAACTTCACCACTTTAAATTAATTTAGTATCTCTCTTATGAAACAGATATAAAGACAGACGCTGATGTATTGATTGTTTGTTCCTTATAGCGATTCTCATTTTAATGGATACTGGGTAGGCACAGGCCATTGCTCATTGGTGCCAACTTAAGGTGAAAGCCGTTTATTGAAGAAGAGAATCCACACCACTGTCTAGGAAAATAGCTTGCGAGAAAAGCTTGCAATACTTTTTTCCTCACCTTCGTAAGCGAGAGTTAAATAAAAGTAATTTTAGAAAAGAATCCTACATAACCGTAGCTGAGGTTTTGCTCGGCTCAACCTAGCGTCTACAATATTTTGCAAGTAATCTCAGGCAATATTAGGCGCTAATCGCTTGGTGTTCAGCTTCAATTAACTGATTCTGAGGTACATCAAATCTAATAGTACTTGCTGCCCAGTCTTTGAAATCGGGTGCTAGCCAAACTAGCTTGCACAGAATTTCATCATTGACCCACAACACCAACGGAAACCGGAACTCTTTCGGAAATTGATTTCGCATAATGTTGGTACTGATGATTAGTTGGTTAATTTCCATTACAGATTCTAAACCCCGTACCATCAAAGCTTCGGGTTGAGTCGCCCCAATCGCAGTTGTAATAGCTGTATACAATGTGTCTGTTGCAGGTGAGAGCAGCATTTCGTGGATGTCTGCTGATGAAAATTCTGTTAACACATTCAACACTTGCTGCTGCCTTTCAACACAATTACAACAAGCTAATATCAGTGAGAACTCGCCACCAGAAACCATGATCGCCCTTGCCAGCCTCTTAGTGGCTGCTGTGCTGCTAGCTGTGCCGTTTTCCGAATTACTTAAGCTGATCATTAAAAAATCCTGCTTTTAATTTTAAAAATATCTGAGCAATATTCAGTTATTATACCCTATGAATTTTTATTCAAAAGTGTTATGTGGGTAATTTTGATGAGGTTTTTTCTCTAATACCAAGCATAATATAGCAATCCGATTTGATTCCTGAATTACTCGTAGAGACTGGGGACACAATACTAGGGACACAACGAGTGCGCTCAGTGCATCGCTCAATACTAGGAAGAAGGAATAAAGGTGTAGTGAGTTTTTTTCACGCAATCAAATATGAGTCCTACACTACGTATTGTCTAACGAAGGAGCATATTGTGTATAATCCCACACTCATAATTAAAAGATAATGTAAAGATAGTATCAAAATTATGTAAGTAAAAGATAATGCAAGCATAAGGAAGCAGTTGGCAAATTAGTAATGTAATTATCACTATATTTTTATAGATTTTGGCATCTACCATTGGTTAAGTAATTTTTGTAATATGTAGTAAAAAAAGTACTCAGTATAATTTTAACAATAAACATTGGGAAGTGGGAGAAAATTTATACCATTTTGGATTTTGGACTTTGGCAACTCTTGGAGACGCACTCGCGAACGCTGAGTCGAACGCTCTTAGATTTTGGATTGGAAACCGCTTGGTGTATCTAGGTTTTCTCTGTCCATTTGTCGGAATCATTTTTAAAATTGGTATTAAATGGCAACTGGTTTACTGTCGCCTACGGTAAGCTTTTTCTCTTGCCAAACGATTTCGGCCCGGGTGTAGAGTGTAGAGTGGTGAAATGGGATCAACCCAAGATGCGAAAATCTCCGTCCAATGAAATTAACTCATCCGTTTGATAGAACTGTAGATCGAAGATGTCGCCTCGTTAGTCAGAGGACACGGAATTTTTAGCTTTCTAAGATCAGTTCAGAACATCTGAAAATATAACAAGTCATGCATTAAGACAAATCTGGAGGGAAAATGCAACACGATGAGTTTATTGGACAGGTGCAAAATCGCGCCCATCTCAGTTCGCGTGGTGATGCAGAGCTCTTAATTTTTTTGTAAACTAATCAGGAGTGTCACACCATGCGATTCAAAGACCGGAGGTTTGCGGGTCAAGTTTTGGCTAAAGAGTTAGCCGCTTATACTAACCGCCCAGATGTTCTGGTATTAGGGCTACCAAGGGGTGGCGTACCCGTTGCCTTTGAGGTTGCTAAAGCATTAAATGCCCCAATAGAAGTTTTGGTGGTACGTAAATTGGGTGTGCCTGAGCAACAAGAACTAGCTATGGGAGCGATCGCTTCTGGTGGTGTGCGGATACTCAATGAATATATTATCAGCCAGGTGAAGATATCCGATGAAGTAATTGCTAGGGTGGCGGTGCAAGAAGAACGGGAGTTAGAGCGGCGAGAACGGCTTTATCGCCCAGATCGTCCCTTCCCAAATTTACAAGGACGCACGGTCATTTTAGTAGATGATGGTTTAGCCACGGGTGCAACCATGTGGGCTGCTGTTGTGGCTGTGCGAAAACAGCAACCCGCTCAGATTCTGATTGCTGTGCCTGTCGCCGCACCTGAAACTTGCCAAGAGTTGGAAGCAGAGGTAGACAAAATTGTTTGTGTCTCGACACCTAGCCCTTTCCAAAGCGTTGGTCTTTGGTACGAAAACTTTCCCCAAACTACGGATGAAGAAGTCTGCGGTTTACTCGCAAAAGTGGCAAATAATGGTGAGTCTGTCTTCTTCTAACAGTGCAGCTAGTTTATTAGCAGCTTCATGGGAATTATAGGGAGACCACACATGATAAGTGACTCCTGGCTGTAACGACAATGCTTCTTCTTCTGTCGCTAGTTCTTGAACTAAAAACTGCATGACCTTGATATCTGCACGAGATAGCTTGTACAAGGTTGGGAATAAATCTGCTACGCTCATATCAAGTTGAAGATAACGACTAAATACTTTTTAGATTTTCACAGTTATCCCATTCAGAATTACCAACTTTACAGATATCAAAGCTTATAATTTAGCGATCGCTATTGGTCAATTCTCAAAAAAGATAAAGCGATCGCCCTTTTAACTTGACAATTTGTCTTCCAATTACGTTAGGGTAGCGTAAAGCCTGCGGCATGGCAACGCTATGAGCGACGTAGGAGCGTCGGAACGAGCGTGATTACGAATTATGCTGAGATAAATCGATCAAATTTGCCAGCTTGTAAACTACCCGCGCCCCAACATTGCCATCCCACTCAGCATCACCGACTTCGCAGATATCAAAGCCAATAATTTTTCTCCCACTATTGACCAATTCCCGGAACAGACAAAATGTTTGTTCTAATTCCAACCCACCTGGAACAGGAGTACCTGTACTCGGACAGAGTTTTGGATCTAGACCATCTACATCAAAGCTAATATAAACATACTCAGGTAAATGACTGATAATTTCTCGGCATAAATCAAGCCAAGTTGTTCCAGAGTAAAGCTTTTGTTTAATGGCTGGGTCGTAATATGCAATAATGCGATCGCTAGATTGGTCTATCATTTGCACTTCATCATGACTAATATCACGCAAACCCACTTGCACCAGCTTGGAAATTTGCGGTATTTTCATCGCATTAAACATAATCGACGCATGAGAAAACTCAAATCCCTCATAAGCATCGCGTAAATCTGCGTGGGCATCAATGTGTAAAATGCCATAGTTTGTGTACTCAGCCGCTAATGCTTGGAAATAACCTAACGGCGAACTGTGATCTCCACCAATAACTGCAACTCGCTTACCCTTGTTAATTGCTTGCTGACAATTTTCAAACAGCCATTGATTAACCTGTTGGCCAGCCTGATTAATTTCTCTGAGGACAGGTGTTAAATCAGGTGTATCTGAGAGTTGTTTACCTTGGGCTAATCGCTCAATAATTTTTGCTGCCAAGACGCGGTAGTATATATTCTTCTCTAAAATATCTTGGGGAATTTCCACCATGAAAATTCCCTGCTTCCAACCATCAGGGTTATCAAAATCGAACAAATCTAGTTGAGTCGAAGCATCGAGAATTCGCTGTGGGCCGTTAGCAGTGCCTGCGCCATAAGAAACAGTGACTTCCCACGGTACACCAAAGACAATCAGGTTTGCAGACTCATAATCGCAGGGCAAACCTAAGAGGTTGCCATTTACTTCACCTATGCCGCTAGGATTGTAGTCTTGTAGTTGATTACTCATCGATTATCTTCTCGATTTACGTGGATAGACAGCACGCCGCCTAGTGGACATCTGCATTGTAATAAAATTTTTCACAGACGGTAAACTACAGCGCCTCTATATACTTGGTCGAAATTGCGGCGATACACCTGTTGGGTGTACTCCTGCAACTCTTTGTTTGAGCCGCGAAGACCTATTCTCTGAAGTAAATATACATTTGAGTTCAGAGGTGGAATGTAGACGCGCAGGAGATTGCGATCGCAGTCCGTCTAGATGAGTAAAACTAGGCTATGGATGAGTGTCAAAAATAATTTCTGTTTTTTGGCAATCATCTTGAAGCACGTTAAACTAAGCAATTGGAGTTAAGAATAGATTTATATGCGCTTACCAATTGCAATTAGTGCCATTTTAGTCGCGTCTTTGGGTTTGAGTACGCCTGTAATATCTCAACCTCCTATACAGGTAGCCCAAAAACCAGCGTCTACTAGTTTTATCTTAGAACAATTTAAGATTAATTATCGATTATGGAGACGAAAAAACATCTCTAACTATCGCTATGAATTTACTAGAAGTTGCAATTGTTTACCCAAAGCCACAGAACCAGTAATTATTGAAGTCCGCAATGGAATCACGACTTCCATTACTTATAAAGATGCTAAAAACCCAGTAGATAAAGCATTATTTCCAAAATATAATACAATTCCTAAACTCTTTAATATCATTAAAAATGCGTTCATTCAAAAAGCAGACAACTTGACTGTACAATATAACCCAATACTTGGCTACCCCACTCAAATTAATATTGATTATGATAAGCAAAGAACTGATGATACAATATTCTTTACAATTAGTAATCTGCAACAGATCGAGTAAATATAGCTAACCAGAGCATTTATATAATAGAAAGTCAGGGCAGCAAAATAAAAAATATCGTATAAGCTCAACTTTATCTATTTTTTCACAACGCGATACTCCTGCGGAGTCGTTGCACGATCGCTATCGCTCAAACCTTTGTGGGACGGTAGTTTTACTTTTTTAACTTCATTGATAATCTGTGACGTGGAAAAAGTATTTGCCAAAAAGCCAGGGTTTTTGGCGGATAAAGAAAACCGAGTTCTTAATTTTGGATAAAGTCGAGATAAGAGGATGTTTGAAAATTCCTCTTGTCGGTATAAAAAGTGCTTAAAATTACAGCGAAACACTTTTCAAACAACCTCTAACAACCCGCCCCTTAATTTAACTAGTTCTCCATCAGCAAATATTTGGGTTGGGTTGCTTTTGTTATTTTGTGGGTGTAATATAAAGTTCGATTAAACACTTATAACATCTGTAGGTTCCAACCTACATTGATAGATTTGATTATAAGTAATCAGCTGAACTTGATATAAATTCTATTTGACACTGTAAGTCCAGGTTGTCATCAAGAAACTAAGTAGTAAGGTTTTCTTAGTGCGGATTTATCAGATTCTCAAAAACAGCCTTATCGATTTAGTATAAACCCTAATGAAGTACTTCAAAATTGCTAATTGTAGTAAATACTCCAGCATCGGCAGCTAGATTACCGATATTAATTTGGGTTGGATAACCAAGTTTTGGGTCGTACACTACAGTTAGTTCCGATTCTCCACCGTTGATCGTCTTCTGAATCAAATTAAAGAGCTTAGGAATTGTACTATATTGTTGTAATGCCTCTGAATTTACTCGCTTACCAGTTTGAGCATTCGTGATAGACTTTGTGATCCCGTTACGTACTTCAATGATTAATGGCCCTCTGAAATCGGGAACACAAAAGCAATTATTGCTAAGTTTGTAGCGATAGTTGGTAATTTTTTGTCGATTCCACAATTGGCGATTAATTTTTAGCCGTGTTAAGTTCGAGTTACTAATCTCTGTTTTTACTCCATGCGTAGGAGGCACAGACATTACTGGAGCGGTCAAACTCAAAGATGCTACTAAGATTGCACCAATAGCAATAGGTAAGCGCATATCAATCCTTTTTAAACTAACGTTGAGTTATAACTTCACTGTGACTAAATAGGATTCCAGACAGTTAAAATAATTTCTAACAGTTGATACATTTTATACAGGCAATCCCAAGCGATCGTAACAGCAGGAATGTTGCCTAGTATAAACTTCAAAAAATCCCAGACAAGCATACAATACTATTCACCTCAAATTTTGTGTTTTATGCAAACATAAAAAATAAAATTATTGGCACTTACTAGAAGTGTGACTTTACAGCTATTTTCAGGTAAATAGACCACGCGGTAGGGGTTTAGCATTGCTAAACCCTTACAAAAGATGTGGTTCAAATACTTGAATTCTGCTGTAACCCTTATTCTCTAAGCACGCTTTGTACTTACTACAAACTTTTCATTACTATCTTAGACATTGTACAAGTAATTTTATTGACTAATGATGAAGAAAGTAAGATTTTCTTCAGTCCTATATCAATGCGAGTCAGTGCAAGTCAGTGCGCGGCGATGTGTTATTGGTAGTTCAGGATTGAATCTAAATTGAGTCTCTGATATCATGTTTGCATAAATAGTTATGCTAACCACAGTCATTACACCCCACTCCCCATTTTTAGACCTTTTTCCAAGGGAGTTTGACTGTAAATCGACTGCCTTTCCCTAACTGACTTTCGGCGTGGACAGTACCACCATGTAACTCGACAATATTTTGCACCATCACTAATCCTAAACCGGTGCCTGGAGAACGACCCGTAGAGGAATTTTCAACTTGCACAAAAGGTTGAAATAATTGGAAAAGATCATCGGAAAGCATACCAATACCAGTATCTACCACGCTGAAAAAGATATATTCGTTTGTGGAATTTGGCTGGACTTCAATCCAAACTTTGCCTCCTTCTTTAGTAAACTTGATAGCGTTAGTCAACAGGTTGATAAATACTTGGCGGATGCGGCGTTCATCAAGTTGGATAGGTTCGAGTTCTTCAGGTATTTGTACACTCAGTTGGATCTTTTTCTGGAACGCTAAATGTTTAACAAAACTCAAGCTAGAGTCACATAATCCTTGAATCGAAGTAGCAGCTAGTTGCAGTTCTATCTTGCTGGATTCGATGTCGGTAAGTTCAAGGATCTGGTTAATCAATTCTAGTAAATTCTTGCCACTGGATTCGAGGGTATTTAAGGACTGGCGCTGTTCTTCGGTTACAGTACCGTGCACTTGATTTTGGAGTGCTTCTGTGATTCCAAGAATAGAGCTTAAGGGAGTTCTCAATTCATGGCTCATATTTCCTAAAAAGGTTCTTTTGGCACGATTTGCGACTTCGGCCGCTTCTTTCGCCTCATGCAGAGCGGATTCTGCACTTTTGCGATCGCATACTTCTAAAGTTAGGGCGACAAATTCAGCTATTGAGCTAACAAAGTTTTGCTCGCTCATTTCCCATATCCGGGGAACATCAATCTGTTCATACAATACCGTTCCCACGACTTCGCCCCCAACCCAGATCGAGGTATTAATTAGGGATACAATATTATTTGGTTCTAGCAGTTCATCCCATAATTCTTGTATCCGTAGATCGGTGCGAGTGTCGGTGACGGTAATAATCCGCGCAGATGTCAGGGATTTAAAGTAGATGGGATAATCTGCAAGGTTGCGTTCTAAACCTGCCGAATGTCTCTGATTGCTACGTTCATAGAGACTTATACATTGTAGTTTGGTGCGTTGGCGCAGCCCGCCATAGGCATCGCCATTGAATAACCACACACTGACTCGTTCTATTTCTAAAGCATTTGCTGCTTTCTCGGTAATAACTTTGAATGCCGCTTCCAGCTTTCCTTCAGAAATCGCCCTGTGATTTGCCAGTTCTACCAACACCTGATGATGCTTTTCCAGTCTTTGCTCACTGTTAATCCGTACTTGAATCTCTTGCTGTAATTCTTGAGTTCGCTGCTTAACTTGCAATTCTAACTCTTCAATTTTGGTAATCTGTGCAATAAAGGTTTTGCGTAACTGTTGCATCATCTCGTTGAAAGATCCACCCAGCACCTCTAGTTCTTTAATGCCTTGTACTGTCACCACTGAGTCTTTGCCATTAGTCAAATCTGCTAAATCTTTTGTCGCCGTGCTGAAGTCCAAAATTGGCTGAGTTATCCAACGGGCGGTGACAATCCCCAGTAAAGTAGCTAATCCTAATGCTCCCAGACAGAGAAAAATTGTGGTTTGAGTGCTGCGATCAATTTGTCCCATAAAGTCTGCTTCTGGGACAGCCACTACAATTAGCCAGTTGATATTTGGTTCGCCTTGTAACGGTCTAATTTCTAAAAATTGTCGTTTGCCGTTAAAAGAGAAATCTAGTTGCTGTAAACTTTGAATCTCGTCAAAGTTACTAAATTTAGTTGCTAAATATTTAGCGGTTGCTTGAGTCAAAGAATTCCCGCTTTGGGAAGCTGCCAACCTAATAGGTTTACCATTTTGTAAGCGGAATGGTTCTTCAGTTGTGGAACTTGCGACTAATAGCCCCGATCGCTCGATAATAAAAACTTGCCCAGACGTGCCAACTTTAATATTTTGCAGCAAATCTCCGATTTGTGATATATGAGTTAGAGTGCTGTTGACACCGAGTAACTGACCTTGGGAGTTATATATAGGTTGAGATGCACTAATCAGAAGCGTTGGTTCAGTGAGGGGTGTAAAAATCTGACTAAAGCTGAATTTTTTGGCGGTAACTGCTGCTTGATAATCAGGACGCGATCGCGCATCATAGTTTTTGATCGCCTCTGGGAGTTGGGTACGTTGACCAAGAGAGTCAATTTTGTAAGTGTAGAGGTCGTACCCAGTTGACTTGTCGGCAAATCTTAGCAAAAATTGGCGATCGTTGAGCTTTTCCACCGCTAAGTGTTCAAGCTGTTCATTGCTTGCCGTTAAAGCGATGGCATCAGGAAAAATCTCTAACTGCTTTATTAAGTATGACTCCCAGGTTGCCAAATTTTCCATCTTCAGCAACCCGATGTCAATGACATTTTGATTACCGCGCAGTTCTTGACGCAAAGTTGAGAGATAAGTCTGTAAATTCTGCTCTACTCGATTAGCGACTTCATAACGCAATTCACTAGCTACCTCATTGACTGCCTTTTGCCCATTGTGGATCGATAAATATGCAGTTAATCCCACAGCTAGCAAAATTTGCAGCAGAAACAACGCTACTAAAATGAGACGTAGAGGTACGCCTTTAAACAGGGAAAAAACACCAATTTGCCCAGTATTTTTGTTCATCTGCCCACTCCCCCTGACTGTCCTGTAGTACTAAGTACAACACCTCGACTTCGCTGTTCTCTGGGTTTATACATAGTTTGTACTCGGTCGGGTCAAGAGCCAATATAGCACTTATGGTAAAACAACAAAACGTTAGTTAACTGCACTGGTAGATTTTACCAGCTAAATATTGCCATCTTCAAAAGAACTAGTGGTCTGTCCCATAAATTTTGATGAGTTTGTAGTCAGCACAAAGCCTGCTTAAAAATCTAGGACTAAAGTCTTTACTACGAACTTGTTCACCCCTCGTATCGTTTCTGGTTAAGATTTATCAGTTCTAACTGATGTTATTAACAAAATATACCTGTAGACAGATGAAATATGAAACGTTATTGTTGTTGCTAACCTTAATAGATGCAGCCTCTCGTTGAGAAGTATTAGTCATTAGTACCAATGACTAATGACTAATGACTAATGGGATGAGATTCCCGCAGATTTTCGTTGAAATACTACTGAAAGATTATTAGCTGGCATTTGGTAAGTTTGTTTCAAGGTGAGATTTTGTGCGCTAGCTGCTGCTACAACATCATCCAAGTTACGTATACCCCACTCTGGGTTTTGGGCGCGTAAAGAGTTGTCAAAAGCTGCATTACTCGGTGCTGTATGTTCTCCACCTTGTTTGAAGGGCCCATACAAATAGAGGATACCTCCTGCTTTTAAGATACGACCTGCCCCTGCCATTAGCCCCAGACAGGCTGACCAAGGTGAAATGTGAATCATATTGATGTTGACGATGGCAATAATTGGCGAGGTATCCAGCCACTGGGTTACCGCGCCCTCCTCCACTGCCCAAACTGGTTCTCTAACATCAAGTTCAAGCGGTGGATAAATATTATTACATACATTGTGTTCAGTCCATGCAATAATGCTGGCTCTTCTTTGTGGATTTGTATCTGTTGGTAACCACATACAATCTCTGAGTCTGGGCGCAAAAAAGACTGCGTGTTCACCAGTACCACTGGCGATTTCCAAGATTGTGCCACTCCCAGGCAATACTTGTAAAAGTACTTCTAGAATTGGTTCGCGATTGCGCTCGGTTGCTGGTGCGTATTCTCGTGCGTCTTGTAGTGTCATCCGTATCGTTTTTACATACCTGATTTCATCTTAGTGGCTATTGTCTAAAAACCATAAGAAACAGGTATTACGAATTACGAACTACGCAAAGCGTTAGTAGTAAATTCTTCTAAGAAAATATGATCGAATCAGAGCTAAACTGCTTAGAATTTACACCTGATAGCAGTAATGTTACTTGAGCGTCTTCAGCATTAAAATTTAAAAAGAGACCATCATTAGCATTGGTTATATTTCCTTGATAAAACATCTCATTTAACCAAGTGTCAGGCTTAATCTCATGCAAGCCTGTAAATTCAATCTTATCAATACCAATTTTAAAATCTTGAATGACATCAAACTCACTTTTCAACAATTTATCGCTAACGTTGAAAATATTATCGAGACCAATATCAATACCAATACCAACTAGTGAATCTTGAACAGCACCAAGCTTACCTGCCAACAAGCTATCGCTAACGTTGAAAACAAATTTGTTATAGCCATCGCCTCCAACCAAAACATCATCTTCCTGAATTTAATTTTATTATTGCCAGACAACGCTTATAGCGATTTAATTTAAGTTTATAATTGCGCTAAAATAGCATTTTGCGGATGTGCTTACAAAGATAGACAAAACGAAAAAATATTAAATTTTTAAGCAAACAATAGCACATACACAACATTTTATAACGCTAGATACATCTACCTTAAATCAGCTAAGATAGTTAGCTTAAAAAACATTTGTAATTTAATAACCTGTTAAGTATTGCTAAATGTATCTAGGAATTTATCCTGCGCTCGCACATTTGCATCTGAGTCTATCTGAGTGACAATTATCATCGCGTTGATTTGTTGCTTTAACCAATGAGAAAATGATTCTGTAATGATTTTTTGGCGCAATTGTTCATCTAATTGGGGTTGAATAATTTCTTCCACCCAAATTAAATGCACTCCCTTGGGTGTCGTAATCGGTTTGAGAGCATTTGGCGGTGCAGCAGCAAATACAGCAGCTGCAATCTCTGGGCGAAAATCTTTGCGGTATCGAAGTCCTTGATATCCATAAGCACGGCGGAGTTCTGGTTCTGGAATATATAAACGAGCAATTTCAGGAAAATTGATTTCGCCTTCTTCTAGAGCATAAAAAAGCTCTAAAGCCAAGTCTCGATCCTCGAAGACGACTTCGTAGGTAACGGCGGCGACATAATCTAGTTGGTGTTCATAAAAGTGCTTTTCGAGTTGATCGGAAAATAGATGATTTGCTAACTTTTGCGAAAGGATGTTGTTGTAGGCTAATTCTTCAAACTCATTCACAGACAGGTGGTGTTTTTCTAGCCATGTCCAGGTGTCTTTAGCTTTGACAAGCTTCTTCGCAAACCTTAAGCCATCTCCTTCTTGCTGTAGTTCTTCTGGAGTAACTGTAATTCCTAGCTCTTGAGCTGCTTCGGTAATGATGCTTTGCGATGCGATCGCCTCCACTACATCAGGGATCTGACAGGAAAGTTTGAGGCTGTGAATAATATCTGAACTGGAAATTATCAGATTGTGGGGCATAACATGATATCTCCAATAATTAAGGGCATTGTTAAGTTAGAAGTTAGGAGTAGAGACGCGATTAATCGCGTCTGTACAGGAGTTAGGAGTAGAGACGCGATTAATCGCGTCTGTTTAGGAGTTAGGAGTAGAGACGCGATTAATCGCGTCTGTACAGGAGTTAAGAGTTATTTATTCCTCTAATTTCCCTTGTCGTATTTTTTAATTCCAGTGTGTAGCTTGCCGCCGTAGGCATTGCTCTGACTAAATCTCTAAACCGCCTTTTTGCAGTTTCTTGAACGGATCTAAAACAAAATCAATCACCCGCCGTTGGCGAATGATCACTTCAGCGTTTGCTGTCTGACCTGCACCTAGTGGAATACGTTTGTTACCATTTTCGACATACTGCTGCTTTAAGGTGATTTCTAACTCATAGTTTTCAATGTTCCCTTGGGGTGTTTGGGTAATTTTCGAGTCAGGAGAGATCCAAGTAACTTTTCCAGGTACGATGCCATACTCTTGGAAGGGATAGGCATCAAACTTGACTTTAACTGGCATTCCTAGCTTTAAGAAACCACTATCTTGATTAGGCATATTAGCTCTGAGTACGAAGTCTGCATTCTTGGGTGCGATTTGGGCAATCCTTTGACCGAGTTGTACTACTGCTCCCGGTTTAGTGGTGGGTAATTCAAAAATCACCCCATTAATTGGCGATCGCACCACTCGTTGCTGTATCTGAACTTTTATAGATGTAATCTGGCTTTTAGTCTGAGCCACTTCTGATTGCACTGCTGTTATTTGCGCCTGTATGTCTTTTAACTGTTCCTGATTTTTCATTACAGCTAGTTCCCCAGCTTGCGTCAAACTTTTATAGCTACTTTGTTCTTCTTGCAGTCTGAGTTTTGCTTGTTTTATATCCGACTCCAACGTTTTGATAGTTACTTGATAACGACTTAGTTCTTCCGCTAAACCCAATTCTGCTTGTTTAATATCTGATATAGCCTTGCTATAGAGTCGTTTACTTTCTTGTTCTTCTTTTTTGAGTTGATCAATTTGGGTTGCAGAAACTGCACCATCCTGAACGAGTTTGCTAAAGCGTTGAACTTGCCTAGAATCTATACTCAAAAGGCTTTTAGCCGATTGCTGATCGTTGCGAGTTGTGTAAATCTGCTGCTGTGCTTGCTTAACTAATGCTTGCTTTTCTAACTTTTGGAGATTATAGCTACTCAGTTTGGCATCCAGGTTTTGCTGCGCCTGGTTAACTTGAGCCATTTTTTCTAATTCTTGGGATTTATTTTGTTGCTTTAAGAGGCTAGTTGACATTAGGAGTTGATTTTTGAGCAGTTCCAGTTGCGATTGCCGATTTTGTAACCCTTGCAATTTGCTCTGCACTTGTTGCAGTTCCGTTTGCAGGACATCAGACTCTAGTTCTACTAGAACCTGGTCGGCTCTAACTGTGTCTCCTTCTTTGACCATAACTGCTTTGACACTCCCACCAGCTTGAGCGTCTAATTTTTGAGTTGCGCCTTTCGGTTCTATACGCCCTCTAGCACTACCAGTCTCATCTATTTTCGAGAGAGTTGCCCAAGGCAAAAACAAACCAGCAAAGGCTATGAGTGCATACAGCAAACCACGAGTCCAAATTCGAGGTAAGGCATTGAGCAATGCTTCAGTACCGTAGTGCAAATCTTGACTGTCATTTTCTACCTCTTTCTCCTCGTTAAACTCTACAGATTCCTCCTGCTGTGTGTAACTTTGATACTTATCTGTCTGATCTTGAGGAAATGGGGATGATCTATTGGGAGATGGCATAGCTTTAGTTCCGATAAAAGTAGCTAGGGAGTGGGGAAGGTGGGGAGTAGGGAGGTGGGGGAAGAGGGGAGAATAATTGCTAACTTCTGGCTAATGCCCAATGCCCAATCTCAACTAACTTGAGCCAGTTGTTGTTGATTCAGGTAGTAATAATGACCTTTTTTAGTGATTAACTCGTCATGGGTACCGCTTTCTACCAAAACGCCTTGATCTAAAACTAGAATTAAGTCAGCGTTGCGGACTGTAGAGAGGCGATGGGCAATGATTACACTTGTGCGTCCTTGAAGAATTGTTTTGAGGTTGTTTTGAATAATTCGTTCTGATTCGGAATCTAAATGGCTAGTGGCTTCATCAAACAGTAATAACCGAGGATTTCCCAGCAAAGCACGAGCGATCGCTAGGCGTTGGCGTTGTCCACCAGATAGCATACCGCCGCCTTCACCAATTTCGGATTCGTAACCCATCGGTAGTTTTTGAATAAATTCATCGGCTCCGGCGTATTTTGCTGCTTGGATAATTTCTTCTAAAGAAGCATTTGGATAAGCGATCGCAATGTTTTGCCGAATAGTCCCACCAAAGAGAAAGGTATCTTGGTCTACAACGCCGATTTGAGAACGCAGCGATCGCAACGAAACACTCGTGATATCACGACCATCAATCAGTAATTTGCCATCTGTCGGTGGATATAAACCCAAAATCAATTTACTCAGGGTTGTTTTTCCAGAACCACTGCGCCCTACTACTGCAACCATCTGTTCTGGCTGGATTTCAAAGTTAAGATTTTCTAAGACGTTAGTCTCACTTTCTGAGTGATAGCGAAAGGTGACATTATCAAAGCTAATGTGACCGCGCAGCTTACCCAACGACTTCCGGGGTTTAGTTTCTAAATCTTCTTCTGGTTTTGCCTCCAACACATCATTTATGCGTTCGGTGGAAATCACAATTTCTTGCAATTGATTCCATAGCATAGATAACCTCTGGAAAGGACTCAAGACGTTACCCACCAACATATTGAAAGCAACTAATTGTCCAATCGTCAGTTCACCATTAATTACCTGGGTCGCTCCATACCACAGCAATGCAGTATTGACAAAAGTTTGGATAACGCCACTGAGAATTTGCAGCTGATTACCAATTATTTGAGCATTAAAGCCTTTTTTGACTAAATCATTCAGCAGTTCCTCCCAACGCCAGCGTACAGTCTGTTCAATTGACAATGAACGGACGGTACGAATTCCGCTCAGAGATTCTATGAGATAGCTTTGTTCTTTAGTGCCTGCATTAAAAATTTCTCTGGACATCCGGCGCAAAATATTTGTGCTAGCTAGTGCCAAAATAAAAAATGGCGGTACTGTACACAGCACGAATAATGACATGCGCCAGCTATAAGAGAACATTAAGCCCAAATAAACCACCAATGTCAGCATATCCAGTAAAATGGAGAGTGTCTGACCAGTAAGGAATTGCTGAATTTTCTGGTTTTCTTGGATGCGCGAGACTATATCCCCAACAAAACGCGACTCGAAATAAGAAAGGGGTAAGCGGAAGGTATGTTTGATAAAACCTACGAGTAGGGCAATACTAACGCGGTTAGCAGTATGAAATAGCAGATATTGCCGCAGAGCATTGACAGCCACACCAAATAACCCAAAAATAATCATCCCCAAACCAATGGCGTTTAGAGTTGTAACGCTACGTTGCACAAGTACTCTATCGAGCAATAACTGAGTGAAAACTGGCGTTACCAATCCAAATATTTGGATTAATATTGAAGCTGCAAAGATTTCTAATAATGCCCGATAGTGAGGTTTGATTAACTCAAAAAACTTCCAGAAGCTTGTACTTTCGTTTTTAGTATTTTGTAATAAAGCTGTAGGTTCCAGTAACAATGCATAGCCACTCCAACCCGCTTGAAATTCAGTTTTTGTCAGGCTGCGTTGACCAAGAGCCGGGTCACATACAATCACCCGCTTTTTGGTGATTTCATAGACAACGATGAAGTGTTTGCCTTCCCAGTGGACAATTGCAGGTAAAGGTTGTTCTGCTAATTTATCAAGAGTGGCTTTCACCGGACGGGTGGCAAAACCCAGGTTTTCTGCTGCTGTTGCCATAGCCTTTAGAGATGCACCACTGCGGTTGACGTTGGTCATATCTCGCAGGCGATTGATACTAAAATGCTTGCCCCAATAGTTACCAATCATTACCAAGCAAGCAGAGCCACAATCGGCAGCACTTTGTTGGGCATAGAAGGGATAGCTCTTTGTCAGGTGTCTCCACCAATGCCCCACTTGCACTTTCGGAGTAGGAAAGTAAAAACGTGATTTTTTTGGTTGTTGTTGTGACTGCTGATCTCGTTGGGGAAAAAGAATGATTTTAGATTTTGGAGATTGGGAAGTTTTTTCCCCACTCTTTACTACAGAGGCGATTAATCGCGTCTTTCTCCACTCCCCAGTACAGACGCGATTAATCGCGTCTCTACCCACTCCCCAATTCCCCAACTCCGGGAAGTATTCTAGTGCTGTTTGCATCTGGTCGTTTTTCAGAATGTAAGCAATTGTTGGTTGACTTACCTGCCAATCATCTTGTTTTGGTTGGGCAAAGATTGTGCCTGGTGTCAAAAAATGGCCTTCAATATGCCGCAGTTGACCTTTGTACAATAGGCATAACTCAGAATCTTGCGATACTTGCGTAGTTATACCAGTTTCTAAATGCTGTCGCTCAAAGAGAGATAAAGCTTTGAGCATCCCTGGTACAAGTGATGTATGGCACGGTAATTGTGAGGTTTGGCGACATAACAATAGCAAATCCCAAAGTTCTGCACGGGCAAAAAGGCGATCGCGGATATTAGGATACTTGTCTATCAATGTTTGCAATGCGTCTTGTCTGAAATAGCCCAGTTTTAAGCTTGTCGAAGCTCTGACTGCATAAGGACTAAAGTCAGCTTCGGGAAAAAGAGTCAATTCGCCAAAAATAGACCCAGCACCAAAGCTAGTGATTAAATTCTCAGAGCTATCCAACAGTCTAACTTTACCTGTAAGGATAATATAGATACCAGGATTTGTCTGTGCAGATTGCCAGAACTGCTTTGCTGGTGGTGGCTCCACAATTTCCATTGCTGCCAATAAATTTTGTAATTCTTTTTCTGAAAGCTTTGCACCCAACGTGTACAAGAGCCTTTCGCCTACATCTTCCCCAGAAAGCACGGCTGGCATTTTCTAACCTCCAAGACAAAATTTAGCTATTGGTCGAAATTTAAAAAATAATAAAAAGTGTTATTTGATACTTTTATATCTGCAAGGAAACCCTAAACTTACTGGAAGAAAAGAGTTTATATAAAGAGTATTTTTATTTGAGAATCAGCGCCACTCGTTGTAACTGACTGTTGATCTTGACAATCACTAATGTGAATGCCAACATATTGGGCTAGACGTTTGCATAGCCAAGCTTCTTTGCTCGCAAAGCATCAATCCTTGCGGTGTCTTCGGTCGCCACAAGATTCGTACTTTCAGCAAGAGGTTGAATAGGAATTTAGATGCTTTGCGTCTACGGCTTTGCCAAAGTATTAAAATCAATTTAGTAGGGGATGCTTCTGTCTACAGTCCGTAAACTCCAGCATTAAAAAGCTGGCTTGGGGCTGGCTATAGTTAAGAGACAAGAAAAACTATAAAGCAAATCATGATTTTTTGAGATTTTACTACTCAATAAAAATCTCATTTCAACAACAATATTGCTTGGTTTGCTTAGAAGCTACTAAACTCAATCTTTTTACAGTCATGTTTAGTCTCTTTAAACATATACACAAAGACTTGCGTAAGTTTTTTTACACCTCCTTTCGCAGAATTAGTCTAAGTGGTTCAATAGTTTTGCGATAAACATATTTACATAAATAGCTTACACTGATTAACTTAAAGTTTGAATAGATTACGCTTATTTTCATGTAAATTTTCTGAAATATTAGATAAGGGACAATTCTTCGCAAAAAAAATACAATTTTCACCCATTCACACATTAAATCTTTAACCAAATACACCACACAGTATAGTGCTAGTTATAACAGCACATAATACTTCTGGTTCGCCCATTTTGTCGGGAGTTAGAAACAAAGTATACTCAAGGCTAAAAGACTGGTCACCAAGTTTAGTGTAAATAGTCGTTGAGAACCCAAGCAGAGCAAAAATCCGCTATAAATAAATACGTATATGGCTGTAAGTAAGTCTTGGTATAAATTTGAGGGGTTTCAATTTTTTTGGGGCACTTCAGTGTTTTTATTTCCCGCGCCTGATGAGGATGATGGTAGAAAATTCTCGGATTTGCTAACTTGATCCTTAAGTCAGCCACCCAAGCACAGGGAGAAATACTTCCAAGTAGCGATCGCTTTGTAGTCAATACAGTTCAGTTAAACATTTCTTTCTTCTCTCTGTGTCCAACTCTTAGAGACGCTGCGCGAAGGCGTCCAACTCTTAGAGACGCTGCGCGAACGCATAGCGTTCCGTTCGCGCAGCGTCCCGTAGGGAAGGAAAGGCGGTTCGTTAAAAAATTTGACTTTGACTAAGAGTTTTAGCCTTAACCCAAGCGTATTGGCTTTGTAGTGAGTGATAAGCTAATCAGCATTCAAGTTAGATAATCAGGGCGGGTTAGATGCCCACCCCACAAGATATTGAAAAAATTTTAACCAAATTATCTATGACCATCAAGGCGTGTGCATTCACACTCAACGTCAGATTTACCAAGCCGACGCAGTAATTGTGAGAGTATCGATTGGTGTCTTGCACTCAATTCAATTTACCAACAATTTATTCTGCGATCGCTCCATCCAGTCCACTAAGGCTATGATGCAGTTTTAGCATTCTCACTAGCCGCTTCCTTGAGAGTCGTCTTTAAACGTGTTGCTGTGCTTTTGCGGATGCGATCGCTTTTGCGAACAGCACCCGCCATTTCATATTCACGGCTATCTTTGCCGTATTTAAAAGCAACTCCAATCAGCATTTTCTCAGTGAGGTCACTTAAGGTTTTGTCCAATTCGTCCATCTCAGTTCTAGAAGAGTTAATCACAGACAAAGCAGTATTATAAGCATCTATCTTGCTACGGTACTGCTCAATTAGTTGTGTCATGTTTTGCAAGTTGCGAGCATCCCCAAAATCCATACTGGGATCAATTGCTTTAAGTCCCGCCGCTCTTAATTCAGCTTTTTCTAAAACGCGGTATGTACGTTTTTGACCAGGCATAAATGTATTCCTTTCATTCTGCTTTAGAGCTAGTTTGCCTTACTAAAGCTGTATTTTAGCTCAGTGAAATCCTCATAAATTTGTATCTAAAGCAATGCAGATATCAGTATTTATCACATAAATTATGATTTTGTTGATGAAAAACATGATTTTGTTGATGAAAAACATGATTTTGTTGATGAAAAACATGTTTTTGTTGATGAAAAACATGTTTTTGTTGATGAAAAACATAATTTTGTTGATGAAAAACATGTTTTTGTTGATGAAAACCATGATTTTGTTGATGAAACAGTTGCACCAAGCGATTTCTAATTGCCAGGACTAGGTGCTAAAAATTAGAGAATTTAGAAAAAAGGCAGTGTGTTAATAATTAGATAGCATACATATAGTCAAAGCAGGATATGATACTTGAAACTGCGGCGATCGCTGTTGGCACTATAATAGCTACCAAAGCCTTAGAAAAAACAACCGAAAAGGTAACAGAGTCTTTAGTGGATAAGACTGGCAAGTTTCTCGTCACGCTCAAAAAACAGTCTCCCCATAGTGTAGTTGCGATCAAGAAAGCACCAAGCCTAAGCGTTTTTTCTCAATTGTGAGAAATCCGGGTACAAACCTCCCGCATATCAGTTGTGCGTGGATGTCCTCCAGATTTGGCTGCTGGAATCAAGGGTTCCAGGATTTCTCACTCCATATCAGTTAAGTCTGTGGGGTAAGACTTTCGTGCCATAAGCAACTACGTAAATACACAGTTTGCAAGGTATTTTATGACTACAGTAACTCCTTTCTCCTCATTTTTAGATTTACTTTATAAATAGCCTCTTATGGCACTCCTCCCTTGCCCAAGTCGAAAGCAAGGTACTCGCCATCATTTAGATAACTTTATTCCCGAATTATTAGCTGCAACTTCAACAAAATGTCTTAAAATTTATCGCAATGCAACTCAAAGTTATTGCTGACAAGGCTGTTCCTGACCGTCCTGCTAGAAACGAACCATGAGTTCGTAAACGTCGTCCAAAAGCCTACTCCTTAATGACCAAACCACGGCATGAATTACGCAAACAATTGCAAACTGCTTAAACCACAAGCGTTTCAGCTTTTCTTAGTGCCATTCCTCTTTTAGTTTTTAGTAGCAAATAAGATGCGTTTGCCCTATGCTAGTGATAGCTATTTAGGCAGTGTCTAGACCAAGAAACCAGGTATCCGCTCAATAAATCGGGGCGAACTACCAGTTCAGGAACGAGTTTACGCCATTTGAGCCTTGTCACTGAGCGATTTCCCCCGGATTATTGAGCGGTTACGAAACCAGTCTAAGTAGATGCTGCATTTAATTTTAACTACCTATCTAGGGTTTCTCCCCGCTGGCAGGGCTACTCATAGATGACACCTCTGCCAGCGAATATCTCTGAATCAAACTTATAACCGAGGGGATTGATATGGCAGACATTATTGGAGACAACAAGAATAACACTCTAATTGGCACGTTTGAGAATGACGCTATCCTTGGTCAGGGCGGTGATGATAACCTCTTTGGTCAGGGCGGCAATGATGACCTCTTGGGTGGGGCTGGCAATGACTCGCTTAATGGCGAGGACGGCAATGACCTTCTCAATGGTGAGGACGGCGAGAACACCCTGCTTGGTGGGTTAGGCGATGATGTCCTCCTTGGTGGATCTGGCAATGACCTTCTCGATGGCGAGGAGGATGACGATCAACTCCTTGGCAGAGGCGGTGACGACACCCTGCTTGGTGGGTTCGGTAATGATGCTTTCCTTGCTGGCTCTGGCAATGACCTTCTCGAAGGCGGGGACGGAAATGACCGACTCGCTGGAGAAGACGGTAAAGACCAACTCTTTGGTGGGGAAGGGGTTGACACACTCAATGGCGGGGCTGACGATGACTTGATTGATGGCGAGGATGGCAATGACAGCTTGATTGGTCAGGCTGGTGATGACATCCTCCTTGGCGGGGCTGGCGATGACCGACTAGAAGCAGGGGACGGGGATGACAAAATCTTTGGTGGGACTGGCATTGATACTGCTGACTATTCAAATAGCACTGCTGGTGTCACCCTTAACCTAGTGACTGGAACTGCCAGTGGAGGGGCTGGGAATGATGTCCTATTTAATATCGAACAAGTCTTTGGTTCTGGTTTCAACGATTCCCTAACTGGCGGGCGCGGTAATGACACCCTCTTTGGTAGAGGAGGCAATGACCTACTTGATGGTGGAGTTGGTAGTGACCTGCTTGATGGCGAGGAAGGCAACGATATTGTCCGTGGTGGGGATGGCGATGATACCTTGCGTGGTGGGACTGGCAATAACCGACTCTTGGGTGGAGCTGGTGTTGATACTGCTGCTTATTTCAATGCCACTGCCGGAGTCACGATTAACCTTGCCACCGGAACCGTTACAGGGCAGGACAGGAATGATGTCCTGTTGGAGATTGAAAGAGTCGTTGGTTCTAGGTTCAATGACACCCTCTTGGGCGGAGCTGGCAATGACTTCTTCCTCAGTGGTGGGGACGGGAATGACTCTGTCAATGGTGGGGCTGGTAATGACCGCCTCTTTGGCGATAACGGCAATGACACCGTCCTTGGCGGGACTAACGACGACTTTATCAATGGCGGGAACGGCAATGACTCCCTGCTTGGCGGTAGCGGCATTGACATCCTGCTTGGTGGGGCTGGCAATGACCAACTCCAAGGTGAGGACGGGAGTGACACTCTCATTAGTAGAGAAGGCAATGATACCCTGCTAGGCGGCAGCGGCAATGACATTATGCTTGGTGGGGATAGCGATGACTTTCTTGATGGTCAGGAAGGTAATGACCTCGT
>NZ_CAXTNP010000031.1:33899-40342 GCF_964245575.1 uncultured Nostoc sp.
TGCTTGGTGGGGATAGCGATGACTTTCTTGATGGTCAGGAAGGTAATGACCTCGTCTTGGGCGAGGATGGGAATGACAGCCTGTTTGGTGGGGCTGGCAATGACCAAATCGAAGGAGGAGAAGGCGATGACACCCTCCGTGGCGGGGTCGGCAATGACACTCTCCTTGGAGCGCCTGGAAATGATGTCCTCATAGGCGTTGATACTAACGGTTCTAATTCTCCTGGATTAGGAGAGGTTGATATCCTAACTGGAGGGCCTGGGGAAGATCAGTTCTTACTTGGAGATGCTACTAATGTCTTTTATGACGATAACAACAATGGAAGTAGTGGTTTGGCAGACTACGCTACCATCAGTGGCTTCAACTCCAACGAAGATACAATCCAGCTCAAAGGAACACTGGCAGACTATCGCTTGCAGACTGTGGGAGCCAATACAAGTGTATTTCTGGACAACTCAGGAGAGCCAGATGAACTCGTTGGTGTTGTGCAAGCGTCGTCTCTGAGGCTTGATAGTGACGACTTCCTGTTCTACGAGAAAGAAGATGCTGGACAAGGGACAAACAACACACTAGCCACTGCTGAGAAGCTAGGTACTTTAACATCAGGTTCAGAAGTTAATACCTCTGCTCAGCTGGCAAGACTTCCAGGGAACAATCCTGATTTCGACTTTTTCACATTTTCTTTAGCCAACCCAGGAACTGTGACTATCAGCACGCCGAATTACAGTGGTAACTTTCCAGTTATCGGCCTATTTAATAGTGCTGGGAACTTACAGAGTTCCAGTACTTCTCAATCAATCACCGCTTCACTAGGGGCAGGTACTTACTCCATTTCAGTAAGTGATTATGATTACTTCCCTCAAAATGGCGGAACTTTCAGTTCTGGCTTTTTTGACCCTGGTTCTTATACGCTAGGAGTCACTGTAGCCTAAAGACAAATGGTACTAAGAAAAGCGGAAACAGTTGCCAATTAAGAAGTTTGCAGCTGTTTACGTAATTCTTGTCGAGGTTTTGTCATGAAGGGGTAAGCTTTGGGGCGGCGTTTTTGAACTCGTGGTTCCCTGCGTGCGGGACGGTCAGTAACGACTTTGTGAACGATAATTTTGATTGTTCTGCTCATCCATCATTACTATCCGCTCAATAAATCGGGGCGAACTACCAGTTCAGGAACGAGGCTAAAAATATTGTATCTAGTCCTTTCATGGATAATTTATCCATGACTCTCCCTAACTTATCATCATTCAGATATTCTGGTTTGACTCCTGCTCCTATTAAATGTTCACATGCTATTGATTCAAAAAATTTTGGAAATATATATAACGGTTGAGAAATGCATCCTAACCCATTGGTAATCATTGCTTTGACTACATGTCCTGCACTGACTTTTTCTTCTCTTTCTAAACCTATTAAATTATTGATTATTTCTACCAGTCCGATGGCATCTACTATTCCGGCTATTATTCCCAAATGATCTATATTCTCTATTGACACATCTTTCATGTTCAACATGTTCACAGAATTTTCTCCTTCAATTTCTGTTTAATGTCTCACATTTTTCCGGTATCAATAATTAATTTTTCTCACTCGTAACTTAAGTGACATCTACTTATCTCTCTTGCTTGGAGATTACTGCTATCTATTCTCAATAGCTTTTAGCTCCGCTACTTTTCTTATAGTCTTTTTGTACTACTAGGATCGATTTTTTTGATCTGTGACACTTTAGGGTGCGGAATGTGGGATACATAAGTCTTGATTTCTCGTTTTGTGTCCAGGCTTTTTCCCTCACTTCCATTCCTTTCCCCCACGGGCTACGGTGTACACACAAGTCTTCTAGAGTTACCCCACAGGCTTTTGATCCCCCCAACCCCCCGATAAATTGGGGGGCAAAAACTTCTTAAAGTCCCCCAATTTATCGGGGGATTTAGGGGGATCTAACGTCGTTTTGTATCTTGTACAAAGATGTGTGTACACCGTAGCCCCCACGGGGGGAGAGGCTTTGAAACCCAGTTTTAGTTTTTCTCTGCTTGTATGAAACCACCCTGCTTCCCTTGTAGGTAATGGGAGTAAGATTCAAAGCCTCTCTCCGTTTCGGAGAGAAGTTTGGAGAGAGGTCTTTCAGTTCTCGTGAACAGCAAGATTTAACTATGTATGCCTGAAGACTCCGGGAGGTTTGCCGAAAAAATTGGTGCTTTTGCTGCCCCTGGCGCAATATCAGGACGGGCTTGACCAAGTTCTGGGTTATCAGCCAGCATTTGACATTTTGTATCAATCTGGTCAACCAATCTGTCAGCTGCTGTTAGATTATCAGCCGCAATATAAATCCATATTTCAATCAGGTCTTCTTCGGCTTTAGCAGTGCGGATAAAACGTCCCACGAATCACGCATCCTTTTGAGAAACTTGACCTAAACGCCTACGGGCTTCCTGTTTAATAGCTTCAATATCTGTATACTGCCCAGCACCACTGTCAATTCCTTCTTGCCAAAGACGGCGTACTTCATCAATATTTTGCAACTGCAACAGGCGTTTTTGCTTCCAGTCCTGTAATGCTTCGCGGATAACTTCACTACTGCTGGCATATTCGCCAGATTCAACCACATCACGGACAAAAGCAGCTATTTCTGGTGTGAGAGAAACACTAATTTTCTCAACGTTAGGCATGGCTGGACATCCTTTTTAGTTTAAAAGTAGCAAATATTATTACCACAAACAAGATCGAGCGATCGCTTTTCTCTTACCAACACAAATGCATAAGTGTAGCCCGCACTTCGACAAAGCTCAGTGACCATCGTAGGCGATCGCTATTGTCTAAAAAAATCCTTTTACCAGATAGTCTCGACAGAATACTGTGCAATTTTCTGGTCGATGGTCACAATTGGCAAATTCTCTACTTGACTTTGGCCAATCAGAATCCGGTCAAACGGATCTCGGTGAATGTTTGGTAAAGTGGCAACCTGTAAAGTGTGTGTCATTTTAATGTCTAGACTCTCGAAGCGGTTCAGTGCTAGTCGGTTTGGAATATATTGTTCTACAGGTTCAGGTAAAGTTAGCTTACCCGATTTAGTCTTGATGACAATCTCCCAGACACTTGTCACGCTCAGAAATAAAATATTACCTGAATCAGCAATTATACTGCGACTGGTGGAAAATAACTGAGAGTCATCTGTCACCCACCAAAGAAATACATGGGTATCCAGTAAAGCTCTCATCTTTAAACTAGATTAGAACTTTCAAAATCATTTAAGATATCTTCTGGTAAAGGCTCGTTAAAATCTGGTGCAATGATAACTTTACCTTTATCCAATCCTGGAATTCGAGGTGAGGCTGTATCTCTGAGAGCGACTAAGCGTGCAACTGGAATACCCTTCTGTGCAATCACCACCTCTTCACCAAGTAATACCTGACTCAGCAATTCAGAAAACTTGGCAGTTACTTCAGAAACATTAACGGTGATACTCATTTGCCTAAGTAATTGTTAATTCCTAATATTTCTGAGGATAACACTGGCTATAATCGCATTTTTCAATCTTGTGGCCATGACCCCATTATCCGCGTAGATGCGTATTCCTGCAAAGCGTTTTGTAGAGAAGCAGCTTGTTGTCAGACAATGATTGCCACTAAACAAGGGAATGTGATTGATTTACCTGATAATATCCCTGATTTAAGGCTGGTATATCTCAACGAACTTAACTGCGATCGCTTGGAAACTGAACCAAATAATCCAATTTCCTAAGAGATACCATTCGTTATATAGGACTCATATTTGATTGCGTGAAATACACGTAGGGTGCGTTATGCCTCTGGCTAACGCACCATCAGATAGTTTGGTGCGTTACGCTACGCGATAACACACCCTACATATACTTAAATTTTTTCAGGAATCAAATCAGATTTTTATAGCTTGGTAATGCTTAAAACAACATTAATCATTGACAATCTAAGTATATACGCAATATGATTATTGTAATAGCACCTAACGATAGAGTTAATCAAAATAATTTTCCCAGATAATAATAGATGAGCAATATTAAAGATAATTTGGATAAAACAGATGAACACCAAAATTATTGCTTTCTTGGGGATTACGGCAGCCTTTGCAAGCTTGGGAAGCCAAGTATACGCACAGTCACCAACATCAAGCTCAAATCTAGAGCAATACAGATTAACTGGTAATTCTCTTGTTGGAATTGATCGTAGAACAGCCCAAGAAGACTTTAAAAGCTTTTTTGAGCGAACTAATCCAGCAAGCATCTCCAACAATAATAGAAGAAACAATAAAACTCCAGTCAAAATACAGTTTAACGAATCATTATCACAGCCAGACACTTCTGTTTTGTTAGCACCGGCTCAGTCTGGGAGTGACAATGATGGATTGCAAGTACAGTTGGATATAGACAGAGAATAATTTAGGTATAGAGATTGACGCTGTAGTTTTAATTAATTATGCGTTACCCAAAATCCTTAGTAGGCACAATTCATAAATTGTGCCTACGTTATTTTCACTGTTATGTCTAAATGGTATAACGAACCGCAGAGGCGCAGAGAACGCAGAGAGAATAAAGAGAGATTTTCACGAATGATTTCGGATTGCTATATACATTGAATTGTTCTTGTATACTTAGCTTAAAGCAAATATTTATACTAGAAACAAAACAGTTTTGTTAGGAAATATTGTTAACACAACGGCGGTTTTTGCTGCTCATCCTACGTCCCCTACAAGAATAAAGTTTCGTACTTGACTAAATCCGCCTTCCTGAATCACTAAATATGCAATCATTTTGCAGTAGAATTAATCGTCAAGATAAGAGGAGGGCTTTTAGATGACTCGTGTCATCATTGTGCGCCACGGTCTAAGCGGCTATAACACCGAGAGGCGTATTCAGGGACGCACTGATGCGTCAACATTAACCGAAAAAGGTCGTAACGATGCAAGTATTGTTGGCAAAGCCCTCAGCAATATTTTATTTAATGCGATTTACAGCAGTCCCCTGCAACGAGCGAAACACACAGCAGATATTATCCATAGTGAGTTAGCTACTCATGCTGAACAGTCTGCTGTAATCCAAGTTTCTGATTTGCTGCTAGAAATCGACTTACCTTTATGGGAAGGACTTTTAACTGCCGAAGTTAAGCAGAAATTTGCCGAAGACTACTGCACTTGGCATCAACGCCCCGACGAACTGCGGATGCTGCTGAATGATGCACAAGGGACAAGAGAACATTTTCCCGTTCTTGCTTTATACGAACAAGCACGGCAGTTTTGGCAAGAAACTTTGTCTCAACATCAAGGCGAAACTATTCTCATAGTGGGACATAACGGCATTAACCGGGCCCTGATTAGCACAGCCTTGGGAATTCCTCCAAGTCGCTACCATTCAATCCAGCAATCTAACTGTGGCATTACCGTACTAAATTTTGGTGGACGATTGGGGGAACCAGTTCAGCTAGAATCCTTAAATCAGACACAACAGACTGGGGAAAGTCTACCCTCATTGCGACCGGATCATCAAGGAATACGGTTGTTGCTGGTGCGTCACGGTGAAACTGAATGGAATCGTCAAACCAGATTTCAAGGGCAAATTGATGTCCCCCTCAACGACAACGGTAGACAACAGTCGCAAAAAGCAGGCGAATTTCTCCAAGAGGTAGCGATTGATAATGCTTGCAGTAGCCCAATGCTGCGCCCTAAAGAAACAGCAGAGATCATCCTAAAACAACATCCTAATGTTTTGTTAGACTTGCAAGATGGTTTAAGAGAAATCAGCCACGGACTCTGGGAAGGAAAATTAGAAACAGAGATAGAGCAAGAATTTCCCGGAGAGTTGCAGCGCTGGCGGTTAGTACCAGCCCAAGTGCAAATGCCTGAAGGGGAAAATTTGCAAGAGGTATGGGAACGCAGCGTTGCAGCTTGGCAATCAATTGTGCAATCTGCATCAACCAATCAATTTAAAACTGTATTAGTAGTAGCTCACGACGCAACTAACAAAACCTTACTTTGTCACATTCTAGGTTTATCGCTGGAAAATTTCTGGAATTTCCGCCAGGGTAATGGTGCAGTCAGTGTTATTGATTACCCTTCTGGAATCGATGGTTTACCAGTATTGCAAGCGATGAACATTACCACTCACTTAGGTGGAGGTGTACTAGATAAAACAGCAGCAGGAGCGTTGTAAAAAAGTTAGGAGCCATTCAATTTTGGATTTTGAATTTTAAATTTTGGATTGAAGGATAAATCTAAAATCTAAAATTGGCAGAGTTAGGAGTTAGGAATAAAGTTAGGAGTGAAAAATTATGAGTAATGAATAAAGTTAGAAGTGATGAGCGAGGAACAAATAACTCCTAACTCCTGTACGCGATTAATCGCGTTCCTGTACAGACGCGATTAATCACGTCTCTACTCCTAACTCCTGTACGCGATTAATCGCGTCTCTACTCCTAACTCCT
>NZ_CAXTNP010000032.1:0-38392 GCF_964245575.1 uncultured Nostoc sp.
CTCCCCACTTCTAAGCCGTTCTCACCGCCCCAGAGTAAATCAAACCCCGTTGTAGATCCAGGGTTATAATCGCCCCATCCCGAATCGCCTGCGTTGCCTGCTTCACACCGACAATCACTGGCACACCGAGACGCAAGCCAATCACTGCTGCATGACTTGTAAGACTTTCTTCTTCCGTAATAATCCCGGCAGCCTTACGAATTGCCTCGACGAAATCGGCACTAGTGCGGGGTGCAACTAAGATGTCTCCAGGATTAAAGTTACTAACATCCATACCAGTATTAGCCACTCGTGCGCGACCACTTACTGAACCTTGTCCAAGTCCAATTCCGTGACCTAGTATTGCCGTTACCACCTCTACTTTAATCAAATCTGTGGAGCCGGAAATTCCCTGGAGTGTGCCAGCTGTCATTACTACTAAATCTCCCTCAGATAGTAACTTCAGTTCCTGAGCCACGTTGATCGCAGCTTGAAATGTCTGACCAGTGGAAGGTAATCCAAGTACCAACAGGGGTTTTACTCCCCACACCATTTGTAGCTGTCGCGCCACATTCACATGGGGTGTCACTGCCAAAATTGGTGTCTGGGGACGGAACTTAGAGACATTGCGAGCTGTTGCCCCAGTTTGCGTTAGGGTCATGATTGCTGCTGCGCCTAGTTGTTCGGCAATTTGACCTACAGCTTGACTAATAGCATTGGGAATGGAGCGCCGGGAATCTCTGGAAGAACGTAAATTTAAGTGTTGGGCTTCTTCCTGCTCCATCCGCTCGGCAATTCGTGCCATCGTCGCCACTGCTTCTACAGGGAAGCTACCCACAGCAGTTTCATTGGAGAGCATTACCGCGTCTGTACCATCTAAAATCGCATTAGCCACATCTGATACTTCAGCGCGAGTGGGACGGGGATTGCTCACCATGCTGTCTAACATCTGGGTGGCGGTGATGATGGGAATCCCCAAGCGATTTGCTGTAGCAATTAGCCGCTTTTGGAGTACCGGAACATCCTCTGCTGGCAATTCCACCCCTAAGTCACCTCTGGCAACCATTACACCATCACACAAAGCCAGAACCGCCTCCATTTGTTCAATGGCCTCGTGCTTTTCAATTTTGGCAATCACTGGCACTTGCTTGCCTGTACTGGAAATGAGTTCTTTAATTTCGATCATGTCCTGTGGATTGCGGACAAAGGAAAGTGCCACCCAATCTACACCTTGATCTAAACCAAACATCAGATCCTCTCGGTCTTTGTCGGTCATTGCCTTAATTGACAGGTAAACGCCGGGAAAGTTTACGCCTTTGTTGTTAGAAAGTTTACCAGGCACGGTGATCCGACAATGCAAATCACCTTTGTCCCGGTTAATCTCCTCCACCAACATTTCTACTCGTCCATCATCGAGGAGGATTTTTGCCCCAACTGGCACTTCTTCGGCTAAATAATCGTAGGTAACGCAGCTAATTTCTTGAGTACCTACAACTGGACGATTTGTCAAGGTGAAGTGATCGCCTTTTGCCAAAACTATAGACCCGTTGTCAAACTTCCCCAAGCGAATTTTTGGGCCCTGCAAGTCTTGGAGAATTGCCACTGGCTGATTTAATTCAAAAGCGGTTTGCCGAATTAAGCGAATACTACGCTGATGGTCGGCATGAGTTCCGTGGGAGAAGTTTAGCCGCAGCGTCGTGGCTCCCGCTTCAATAATCGCCTTGAGCATTTCAGGACTGCTAGTGGCGGGGCCAATAGTAGCGACAATTTTTGTCCGGCGCAGAGAATCTCTTAATTGCATAGGGGCTGAAGTTAGGGAGCTATCTGGGAAGTCATCGTAACTTAAGTCGCATCTCCTTTTCAGTCACTGCTATATCAATAGACATAAGCAGTTAGAGAGGGTTTATGGGAGAGTGGAGGCTGTGGGATAGACTAGATATAGTACATCAATCTTGTATCCATCCTGCTAACGAAGGTGTTTATCCCATCAACTTCTTGGAAATTGTCATAGCCCACTTATCAGTAAAGATTAGTTCAAGTCTTGAATCATAGCGTTATTCATCTACTGAGATGCAAAGCTGCGGATAAATATTGCTATACAAAACTTTACAAAATTTTATTTTTCTCTAATCTTTATCGTATATTTGTAATGTTTGATTAAGAAGGAGTCAATGTTAGAGATGATCGCATCGGAGGCACAAAAGCCACTGACAATCCCGCCGAAGGAATTTTTAGCGCCTCCTGGTGATTTCAATCCCACGCTACTGCTGTTTTTAGTAGCTGTAGCAATGCTGGTGTTATCTAACTTTGGTTACTGGCTTTGGCAATGGCCGCACTGGCTGTGCTTTAGCGTTAACACTATTGCCTTGCATTGTGCTGGGACGGTAATTCATGATGCTTGTCACCAATCTGCCCATCGCAACCGGGTGATGAATGCAATGTTAGGGCATGGCAGTGCATTGATGCTAGCTTTTGCTTTTCCAGTGTTTACGCGGGTGCATTTACAGCATCATGGACATGTCAATCATCCCGAAGACGACCCAGATCATTATGTCTCTACGGGTGGCCCACTATGGCTGATTGCAGTGCGGTTTTTGTACCATGAAGTGTTTTTCTTTCAACGGCGACTGTGGCGGAAATATGAGCTATTAGAATGGTTCATCAGCCGCTTAATTGTCGGTGTAATTGTTTATATATCAGTGCAATACAACTTTTTGGGTTACATTCTGAATTTTTGGTTTATACCAGCTTTTGTGGTGGGGATAGCACTGGGATTATTTTTTGACTATTTGCCCCATCGTCCTTTTGCGGAGCGCGATCGCTGGAAAAATGCTCGCGTCTACCCGAACCAAGTTCTCAATATCCTGATTATGGGACAGAATTACCACTTAATTCATCATTTGTGGCCTTCTATTCCTTGGTATAATTATCAACCTGCGTACTATGTGATGAAGCCCCTGTTAGATAAAAAAGGCTGTTATCAAACTTCAGGATTGTTGCAGAAAAAGGACTTTTTTGAGTTTGTTTACGACATCTTTTTAGGAATTCGGTTTCATCATCAAAAAGAATAGATAATTTTCTATTGTTAATTCAAGCTTTGCGATCGCGCACCAATGGCTAGCATTGAAAAATTGACAAAACTAGATCATGACCAGGGCTAGCCTTCATAGTCAACTGAGCGCGATCGCTGCACAATTCCAAATTTTTGAATGTGTTCCCTGCGCCATTGTCCGGCGCCAATTCCTTATTGATCAAAACATTTCTGGTAAAAAGATTAGCCTGTTTACAGGTAGTACAGAAGCTCCTTTCTGCAACATTTACCATGAACGCCTCCGACAAAACATATCCATCAACGGGCGACATGAAGCGATCACTGTTGAATATGTGTTCTTTATCAACAGCTTGAGTTGCAAAAATGATTGGTTACCACTACTCAATTCAATACTGGCATAACACAATAACTTGAGCGCTAACTAATTATTAGACTTAGACGTAAATAATTTACACTTTTGATTTAACTACTGGCTGTGATGTTTGTAAAGACTGGGGCAAACTCCAGTCGGGACGCAAGCTAGCGGCGTTGCGTAAATAGATATGATGAATTGAGGCGGAGGCTGGCAAATAGGCGTGGATTAGGAGCCGAATGCAGCGCTGTAAGCTACCTTCAACGTGCATTTGCTGCACATCCAACATGGCCACATTATCCCAACCAGGACGCGCTCTGGCGAGCGCAGCTGGGAAAATAGCATCCAAATCGCGTGTCACTGAGAAAGTCACACTAATCATGTCTCTCGGCTGGAATTGATTCCGGTTTTCTAGTTCATCTAGTAGTTCTGTCACTACCTCTCGCATTGCCTCAACAGTATTTTCGGCAACTGTTGTTGCCCCGCGAATAGCCCGCATTTGCCACTCCACGCCCAAATCCTCCTTAAAACAAAAAGGTTAGGAATTAGGAGTTAAGAGTGAGAAATTGAGAGTTTTAACTCCTAACTCCTCACTCCTAACTGCTAACTCATATTAAGGTCGATATAACCACAAGGGTAAACCACTAGTAGACATTTCAAATTCGAGCCAATCAATTCCAGATCGAATTCCTGATGAAACTTGACGACTTCCTGGTAGAAGGCGACTCAATAAAGGTTTACGTTCTTCTAAGGTATAGCAGAGAGTTTTTTCTGGATCAAGTCCGACTAGTTCTGCTGTCCAGCGACGGGCATCTTCTTCTGTGCCCAGGCGATCTACAACACCCAACTCTAAGGCTTGCTGTCCAGTAAAAATCCGGCCATCGGCGAAACTTTTCACAGCTTCTACTGTTAAAGAACGACCATCAGCTACCGTTTGGACAAACTGCTGATAACTTGTGTCAATCAACTCTTGCAAGATGTTTTCTTCTGGTTGAGTCAGTTGCCGGTCGAAAGCCAAAATGTCTTTGTAAGGGCCAGACTTAATTACCTGAAAGGATACACCGATTTTTTCTAGCAAGCGTTCCAAGTTATTCCCACGCAGAATCACACCAATACTACCCGTAATTGTACCTGGGTTAGCTACGATGTGTTCGGCTCCCATGCCGATGTAGACTCCTCCAGAAGCCGAGATATTGCCAAAGCTAGCGACGATTTTAATTTTTTCGCGCAAACGCTTCAGGGCGCTGTAGATTTCTTGGGAATCTCCGACTGTACCGCCAGGGCTATCGATACGCAGTAATAATGCCGGAAACTTTTTTTCTTCTACAGTTTTTAAGGCTTCTAGGACGCGTTTGCGAGTAGCACCGGCGATCGCACCAGTGATTTCAATCCGCGCAATTTGTTTTCTAAACTTGGGCTTAAACGGCCAAATCATGAGCTGTCAACATACCTCGTAATAAACTCAATATAAGATGCCCAACGGTCAGACGACCTCTTTTGCTCTGTTAAGAAACATGAGCAGGCATTGCGATCGTCAGGATTTTAAGGAAATTTTTATATTTTGCAGTGAGTTTTATTTGATATTCACGATAAATGCTAATCAAGTCCTTCAAGATTGCAGCTAACACAAAATGCCAAACTCTAGTTTAGCGTCCAACGTGAGAATTTAGCACAGACTATTTTAGCTGTTTTGCGGGATTCAAAATTCTACAACCTTTGGTATTCTAACTTTTTGACCTTTTGAGGATTGGTTTACTACGGTCGCGCACCTATACTAGTTGTCAGTAATTAATAACTAATAACTAATGAATAATAAATATTTAATCAATAACTTCGGCACTCAATTTAATTAATAAAATATCATTGAGCAGCACTAATCCCTATTTAGCTTAGAACCAGTAGTACTTTCACTTTTAGGAATATCACTTTTCCCTATCTTGTACAGCCCATGAGCAACTGAGGAAGCTCTTTCTACTAGCTTATAAATCACTTCGTAAAATTTGACACCGATAATAAGCGTACATATCAAACAGTGCCCCGACGAAACTACAGGTCAAACTAATCACAAATAATCCCCGGAGGGGAGTTCCACTGCCAAAGGTGGCGAGAAAATGCATAATCTGAGTAGCGATCGCCTCAGTTAACTCTTGTAAACCGGGAAAATAACCGATGAGGGGTAAAAGGAACAATCCGCCGCCAACAAGTAACATGGGAGCGACAAAACTAAAAATGATCGTTAGTAGTAGGGAGCGGAGAAAGTTAGTGAAAATAGCCATTTAAGACAAACTCCGTGAGTAGAGATGACAAGAGCTAGATAGCAGTTCGTCATTTTCTACAATACGTGCGATCGCTCCTGACCAACCAATCTGTCAAAAATCTTAAGTTTTAATTAAAATAAACGGCTATCAGCTACAGCACATGCTGGGGATATCAAAAAATGTTTTAATCTACAAAACCCTTGCAAAATAAAGATCATAGCCAAGGTTAGCACCTATTTATTGGTTTGCAACACCTTTAATAAGAGCTTCATTTTCTGAGAGCATGTTTAATCTAAGTTAATATTCAGCGCCATGAAGAGGCAGGGGATCTCTTAGCTGGGAGCAAGGGAGAAGAGTTTTCCCCTCTACAAGAGCAGCACCCTACCCCTCTGCCTCTTTTCAATGCCCCATCCCCCATTTCCCATTCCCCATTCCCCATTCCCTATCCGAATGACTTCCGCTATTCTTAAGGCAGTCACCGAGTTAGCTACAAAACATTGAACCAGACTATATCCAAATCCAGTTTAGGAGAATGGAGTCAGCGGTTGCTGGCGGCGATTTTTCTGGGTGGGCAAGTACTAGTTCACCTATTGAGAGGCAAAATCCATCGGCGCAACACCTTGCAACAAATGGCAGCAGTTGGGCCAGATTCCCTATTTATTGCCCTATTGACGGCTATTTTTGTTGGTGCGGTGTTTACCATTCAGGTAGCGCGGGAATTTATCAACTTTGGCGCAGGAAACATTATCGGCGGAGTGCTTTCTGTCGCGTTGACACGAGAACTCTCTCCCGTGTTGACAGCAGTGATTTTGGCTGGGCGAGTCGGTTCTGCCTTTGCAGCCGAAATCGGTACCATGCGAGTCACAGAACAAATCGATGCCATGTTGATGTTGAAAACAGATCCAATCGATTACCTAGTTATCCCCCGCGTCCTTGCTTGCTGTTTAATGCTACCAATTTTAACCCTCCTGTCTTTGGTAACAGGGATGTTCGGGGGATTGATAATTGCGACAAATATCTACAACCTGTCTGATACGGTATTTCTAGACTCAGCCCGTAACTTTCTTGATATCTGGGATATTGTTAGCGCCATGATTAAGGCGTGTTGCTTTGGCATTTTAATCGCCGTAATTGGTTGCAGTTGGGGGTTGACGACAACAGGAGGAGCCAAAGGTGTAGGACAGTCAACCACAACTGCTGTTGTGACTGCCTTGCTAATTATATTTGTTAGCAACTTTTTTCTTTCTTGGTTAATGTTTCAGGGGACTGGCAGTGCATTCATAGGGCTATAAAAAAAGTGAGGAGTTAGGAGTAGAGACGCGATTAATCGCGTCTGTACAGGATTAATCGCGTCTGTACAGGAGTTATGAGTTAAAACTCCTGACTCTTAACTTCTAACTCCTGACTGCTGACTCCTAAAATAGGAGAGATGCCTACTAAAATAAAGCAGGATTTAAGACTGTGACCAGTTCATTTGCTCCTAACTCCACATCAACTGTGGAACTCAAGCCTAGTTACAATATACCTATAGTGTTGGTAATTGCCGCTATTCCACTACTGTTGGTACAACCGTGGGTAGGCTCCGTTTTTACGCTATTTGGTTTGTTTCTCATGTTTCAGGCGTTAACGCTGCGTTTGCAATTTACCGCCACCGACTTAGATATTTACAGAGGCGAAAAATTGATTCGGCGCTTTCCCTACCAAGAATGGCAAAACTGGCGGATCTTCTGGAATGGAGTCCCTATCCTGTTTTACTTTAAAGAAATTAAAAGTATTCACTTTTTGCCGATTTTATTTGATCCCAATACCTTGAAAACTTGCTTAGAACAACGTTGTCCGCGTATTTAGTCTTGAGTTACATCTGTGCTGAGTCGTTTCGATCTACACTCATAACTCAGCACTAATAACTCAGGACTTTTATGGCAGGTCAATTGTAATATTTCTGAAAGCTATTTATTCGCGTCATAGGAATTACACTATTGTTTATGAACCCAGAGGCATCTCAAACCCCAGAACCAATTGATGAGCAGTTGGCAGAAAAACAAGAACAGAATAATGCAGTTGAACATCCACTCAATCCATCTGTTGAGTCAGTGGGAGAAATAGGAGCCATTAGCTCGTCAGAGGACTACAAAACTTTTGAGCCACTCATCTCTAATGCAGAAGTGGTAGATTCTACAGTAGAGCTAACAGAAAATTCAAATGGCGAGTTTGTAGCGCAGTCGGAACCGGAAAATACCGCACTGGGATCAGAAAACCATTCATTATATGCACAAGCAGAGCAGCGAGTAGCAGAGTTGCAGAGCGCTGAAGCTGCTCTCAAGGAAGAAATAGCCAAGCTGCAAGCTTTTTACAAAAACCTTCAGGCACAAGTGGGTGAAACTCAGACATCACTGGGACGACTTGTACAAGAGTCACTGGTGCAGTTAGAACAACGCAAACAAACCTTGCAAATTTCTGTAGAACAACTAGAACGCCGACAAGAACGTATCCGCAATGAGATGCGAACCACTTTTGCTGGTACATCCCAAGACTTGGCAATTCGGGTGCAGGGTTTTAAAGACTATCTCACGGGTAGCTTACAGGATTTGGCCGTTGCTGCTGAACAGTTGCAACTGACGCCAAGTGTGGTGGAACGAGAAAAACCATCTGTAAAAGAAAAAGAGGCTAAACCAGTTGAAACCCAACCTGGAATACCGCAATTTGCCCAACAGCAGTTTCAAGATACTACTAAGCAAATTCGCCGCCTAATTGACCAATACCGCAATAAACCAGATTACTATGGGCCAGTGTGGCAATTACGCCGTACCTTTGAACCAATCCACGCAGAACGAGTTTCTAACTGGTTTTTTACCCAAGGGGGACGGGGTGGTTTGCGGACAATGGGTAGCCGCTTACAGAATATTTTGATTGCCTCAGCCGCAATTTCGATTTTACACAAGCTGTATGGCGATCGCGTCCGTACTTTAGTCTTAGCTAATACACCAGAGCGATTGGGTGAATGGCGACGCGGCTTGCAAGACTGTCTAGGAATCGGTCGCCCAGATTTCGGCCCAGACCGTGGCGTGGTATTATTTGAGGCGTCTGATGCTCTGGCTCAGAAAGCAGACCGATTGACGAAAGCCAATCAACTGCCCTTAATTATCATTGATGATTCAGAAGAGCAAATCAGTTTGTCATTGCTGCAATTTCCCCTGTGGTTAGCTTTTGCTCCTGACCCCAAAACCGTGAGAAACTATGATGATGACTTTTAAATTAGTAATTAGTCATTGGTCAAGAGATATTACTCTTGACTTTTTTAAATTTTGAATTTTGAATTTTATTATGGCTATTTGGTTAACTCTGTGTGGGGCAATTGTGGTTATAGCTTACCTATTGGGTTCTTTTCCCACTGGGTATATTGCTGTGAAGCTGTTAAAAGGTATTGATATTCGGGAAGTTGGTTCAGGTTCCACTGGAGCAACTAATGTACTAAGAACCTTGGGGAAAGGGCCAGGAGGATTCGTTTTAATACTTGACGCCTTAAAGGGAGTATTAGTGATCGCTTTAGTTTACTGGTTATTCAATTTTAACCAAATTCAAAATTATATCCCCCCAACGGTAGATGCACAAGTGTGGCAACCGTGGGTAATAACAATAGCTGGGTTAGCTGCCATCCTGGGACATAGTAAATCAATTTTTTTGGGCTTTACCGGTGGTAAATCCGTTGCTATCAGCTTGGGGATTTTGTTGACAATGAGTTGGCAGGTAGGTTTAGCAACAGTCGCTGTGTTTGCCGTAGTTGTGGCGATATTGCGGATTGTCTCTTTGAGTTCAATTGCAGGTGCGATCGCTGTTCCCATTTTCATGGTACTTTTGCATCAACCATTACCATATATTCTGTTTGGAATTGCTGGTGGATTATATGTGATTTTGCGCCATCGCACTAATATTGAACGACTGCTTGCGGGAACGGAGCCAAAAATTGGGCAAAATGTAGCGACACCCGAACAAACTATATAATGAGTTTTTGGTAGATACCTTGCCTCAAGCGATGCCCACAGCAAGCCGTTAGGTGTACATGGTATCTCTTGGACTAATGACTAATGATATATGTCCGGATAAATAGTTATGATTCCCACAGTCATTGCACCCCTCCCCAAGACATCGGGGAGGGGAGACAAAGCGTAGCTTTGGCGGGGTGGGGTTTAGTAAGTAATCAAGCGGACATGATATAGACTAATGACTAATGACTAACTTTGCCTTTAATTAAACGGTGGAAAAGGCGGCAAGGCCACAAAAAAGCTCCACATATACTTACTGAGGCGATGGCGGCCACAACTCGCCAAGTGGAATTAGACTCAGTGGCAGAATCTGAAGGGTGAGCTTGTGTGCTTTTAGCTAATTCTGGCACTGAATGAGATAGCTGACTGGCTGTAGTCACCCCTTCAATCGCTGCTCCAATTAGATAAGCTACTAGGGCAATTACTAGCCAGTGATTCATAATATTCAACTATTTGAACTCTGAGCGTATGCTTGGCGGTGAGGAATCATTTGATTTCTCGTACTAATGATTGCCGCCTTGCCCGAAGGATAATCGACCTTCAGCCGTATCACGAATGAGGGGCAGTTTAGATTTTATATAAGTATTGAGACTGCTATCTGCCTGGGCATCAATAGTCTGCTTCGCTTTTAACTGCTGGAGAAGCACTTGTACTAAAGCAGCATCATCAAACTGGAGCAGGGTGCTGACCTGGGTAGACTCGATTACAGCCCAAAGCTGTTGCATCATTTTGGCAGTGACCATGAGTCTGTAACCTCTTAAGCTTTTCTTTATATTTGCACGGATTTGGAATTTGTGGTTAGTTTTTATCTGAAGATTTATAAACATATAGGCTGAAAATGCCTGAGTCAGTTAAATCAGTTGAGTTATAGCGTTTTTCAAGTGATTGAACTACAGCACTGCCTACGCCTTAGCTTAACCTTGCTCTATAAAGAAAGAAAACTGCCCAAAGACTTAGATCCTCTATAACCCTTTTTCTAAGAAGAGAATTATATCATGTCCGCTTGATTACTTGTTAAACTTCAAGAACCCTACCCCGCCAAAGCTACGCTTTGTCTCCCCTCCGCACACGCCTACGGTGTATACACAAGTGACTTATTTTGCTCAAAGCGCTCTCAGACCTAACCCCCAGCCCCTTCCCTGCGTTCGCGCAGCGTCTCGCAGAGAGGGAAGGGGAGCCAATCTTCAAAGCCCCTCTCCGCGTCGGAGAGGGGTTTGGGGAGAGGTCTGCCGACTTATCTATATACGGTAGTCCCCGCGTGCGGGGAGGGGCTGGGGATGGGGTGCTATGACTGTGGGAATCATAACTAATTACCCAGACTTGATATTAGAGCAAGGCTTTTGAAAAGCCACAATGCAGACATACGTAGACTTCAGCGCTTTTTGTGGAGGGAAATTTCAGCCCTCTTTGCTGTCGGGTGCTTTTGCTTGAAATTTATTGTGGAACTCTAGCACAAGCTCCTTCTTGACCAGAAGGATCAGCAAAAACTGCTAAAGTGTGATATTCAGGGTTATCTGTTTTATATATCACTCGAAAAGTATACAACCTATTTCTACCTTGTCCTTCGGTAACAACTGTTAAAAGTGTATTGCTAGTGGGAGGAAGCCCAGGAATATTCAGTTTTTGAATTCGTCTGAGTTGAATTACATTTGCTGCGGAGTTTTTACAATCTCCTGCATTACTATTAGAGTCTTGACCAAACTGCATACATACTGGCCCATCAAAGTCTATAGTTACCTGTGATGGATCGTTTAACCAAACTTTTTTAATAACTTCTCCAGCCGGAATAAAGCTTAAGTTTGTTCCTTGTTGATACCAAACGTCGATCGTAGGTATTGCTCCCCCTAAACCCTGTGCTTGACAGGAAAATATTGAACGCAGAACAGCGTTATTAGCACCAACGCGACCTACCAACAAGAACATAGCAACCGAGAAAATTAAGGAAGCTATAGGTAGGAAATAAGAATTTTTTGGGGTATTTCCTGACAAGTTAGGATTATTTTTCATGGTTGCAAATGGGGAGATTGGTAGATAGAACAGGAGAATATGGGAAAGATAGAAAGAAAACTAATTACCAATTACCATTACTCAATCCAAAATCTAAAATTGATATAAATCCTATCTCTTAAAACTAGATTGGTTGATTAACGTATAGTTCAACAGTTGTGCCGGCTTTCATAAACCAAATATTAGTTGGTTGTGACATTTGGGCGATCGCCTGTTGATTACGTTGGGCAATTTGGGGTACTACAGAGTTCATACCACCTTCCAGAACCCCAGCTGCAAGGTTGCGTCTGTTCTCAGTCTCACTAATAAGGCTAGTAGTGGTGGAGACGCGATCCGGGTCGCTGTCTGTGGGGTTGCTAGATGTTACAGTATATGGCACAAGTTTGGTATCAGGGCGATTTATCAACTCTGCTGCTTTACCAATACCTCCCAAAACGAATAGTCCTGCATCCATTGATGCTATGGACGAACTTTGACCGGGATATTTATTTGCTACTAGAGGTTTACCTTGAGTACCGCGAATAATAATTGCATTGCTGGGTAAGCTTTGTTCGGTAGGGTTGCCATTATTTTGCGAGATAAGCTTAGTTACGTTCATCTGCGTAAGACCTTGTTCGTTAATGGAACTAATTTCAGCTAGGAATTCGGTGTTTGCAGGTATAACGGTAGTACCATCCTTAGATTTAAGTGCTTCTTGCGATTTGATCACAAATACGTTTTTCGCTTGGCCTGCTTCATCACCACCGCCTGATTTAGTAGTAGTTTCCCCAAATATCGCTGTTGCTAACACAGCTTTAGCACTAGTCCCTACTGCTAAGGATTTCTGTCCCACAGGTTGCGCTTGACTCACTTCAGGAGCAGGAGTTTCCGGTTGTGGTGTCTGTTGTTGCTGCGGCTGGGGATTGTTTGCAGGTTCAGGAGCAGATGCTATGTTATTAGATTGATTTGTAGCATCTACTTGACCGTAGCTACCTAACTTTGCTAACCTTCTCCACTCTTGCAATGGGCTTGGTGGAGATGGTGGAGATGCTGGAGTTATATTGACTACAGTCTGAGGTTGAGTGTTTGGCTGCACAACTGGTAGTTGGGGCGATCGCACAGGTTGAGAAGCAGGTACTCTAACGATGCGCTCAACTGTCACTGTTCGGGGTACATAAGCTATTGGTGGTGGGGGTGTTGGGATCACTCTTTCTGTACCTCTAGAAGACACTGACGGTTCTTTTAAGACTACTGTCGGCGTTGATTTGGCAGTTCTGAGCTGTTGTTGGGCGGCTTTCACCATCTCTGCTTGTTCAGTCAGGGCTAATTTCGTTTTCAGAGTATCTACTTCGCCTGATAGCTGTTGAGAAGTAGATTCATCAGTTGGCTGCTCACGCACTTGTGGAGGAACAATATTTTTTGGCTTGGGATTGCTACTCATCAACTGCGACAAAAACACACCACCCACCAAAACGATCGCAAAAGTGGCGGCTCCTACCAAGCCTAACTTTGCAAAGGGATTAGATGAGAGGGGTTGCTTCGTCTGAACGTCTTGTGGTTGAGAGAGCGATTCTTGTGGCGTTGCAGAGTCTTCTGATCCTTGGGTATCGGGAGAAGATTCTTCTTCAAAGCCGACTAACCTTGACATTCGCGATTCCCAATCAAAAGATTCTGCATCTTGTTGATGAGCATCGGAGGTTAGAGTAAATTCATTTTGAGCAGATGTTTCCGCAGGAGTTGAGTATTTAGTCATGGTAAAGCTTGATTAGGATTTCCAGAACAATTTTTATCTTTGATATCACATACATTATAAATTTCTAGTCTGGCTTCACCAAGGCGGTAAGCTGCAAATTGCAATGGTAGTGCTGCATTTGGCAGGGAAGTTGCAGGTTCATCTATTGCTCTAACTAAAATTTGTTTATTAAATGAAGTTGATTTTCCCAGCCTATCATAACCGTTAAAAACTAGTTGATTCGCAAACATATCTACTTTCCACTGTCCATTACCTATTTCTGTAGGTTGAGATATTTTTTGGATTACTAATACATTCTCTGCTCCCCTATTAACGTTTTCAAATTGGCTATCTGGATTTAAATTGGTAATTTCTGATTTAAGTTTTTGTTTAAAATTATCAGCTACCAGTTGGGAGGTAATTTCCCAGACTTGCGTTGGTGGCTGTTGATCTGACCAGGTAAGCATTAAGCTCATAGTTTCACCTACAAACCGCCGAATAGCCTCTGGCTGTCGCTCTAAATTTAGTTCGGGGTCTACAGTTATAGCGCGACCATCAACAAGCTGCACTAAACTTTGAGGTGTGAGTTGACGACCTAACTGCTGTAACATAGACCCGTGAAATAGTAGTAAAAGCAAGGTAAATACATGTAACCCAAATGTTCCTACTGCTAACAGTGGCAATGGGTTATTTTTTCTATTTTCTGGCTTGAGTATTTGCATTAATTTAATTTAATTTAATTTGATATTTATATAAATTTAATTAGTGAATTAGAAATCTATAAGTCTTATTTAGGTATTATTTGATTTTTTAAAAAACTCTGTACAACTCGAAAAGGCTAATTCCCTACTCCCTAGTACAGACGCGATTAATCGCGTCTCTGCCTACTCATCTGATAAAGCTATCAGATGTTTGTCCAGGCCCGCATTGTGTAAATTTATCATTGTTAACGCTGTTATTGCCATCGAGCAAACATAAGTTACGAACTTCATAAATTTCTAATCTATCAGCGCGAACACTATAAATTGCTTTTTGCAGGTCTGTGCCATTGTCGCCTTGGGGATTACCAAAATAATCTGCTGCACGTACAAGTAAATCTTTGTTAAAAGGAGTTATGAGTCTTGCACCACCAACTCGGTTTTTTTGAATTAAATCGGCTACCATACCCACTCGCCACTTACCTGGTGCAATTTGTTTTGGCGGATAAACCCGCTTAATAACTAATTGTGATGTCATAGCTAGGCTAGGATTTTCAGAGAAAACTTCTGCCGGTGTCATTTCTGCAACTGTGCTTAAGAAACCTTTGCGAAAGTCTTCGGATAAGGCAAAACTAGCTATCCAACTGCTGGTACTAACTTTTTGGCTACCCCCTTGAGGTGTTTGAATAAGAACTCCTAAATCTGGTTTGGGGTTTGCAACTTCTTCGATTTTTTGTGGTGGTAAGGTTCCAGACCAGCTAAACATTGATATCATCGTTTTGCTGATGAATTGGCGAATTGCTTCTGGTTCTCTTGCTAAATCATCAATATTAGTTACTGGTTTACCGTCTATTAATTGCACGAAGTTAGGAGCTTTTCTCAGACTAAGTTGGCGAATATTTAGCCCTTGTAATAAAAATAAAAATAAAACTAATATATGTAAACTGAAAGTTGCGAGCGCAAAAATTGTCAAAACACTTGCCGTCGTTCTTTGTTTTCTTTCCAGTAAACGCACCATTTACTCACCTCTTATGCAAAAAACTTCAGTTATTATATATTAATTATAGGGCTATTTTATACATCAACCGCCCATAACTCAAGTTCTAGGCTAATAGCTAAAGTCCGTTTTAACGGACTATAACCTTTGCTCAGTCATCTTTAGATAACTTTCGCTATTAGACTCAGAATTTATTCTGAGGCGGGCTAGATGAGAATGAAATAGCCCTGATATTAATTACGGCATATAATTCAGCAGTTACAACAATTATCAAAATTTTATTCATTTTTAATTTTTAATTTTTAATTTTTAATTGTTAAATCCTCTCCCTTACTAAAGAAGCCGTATTACTGATACCACTGAAGAGTGCAAAACCGCCAGCAGCAGCCACAAGTAACGATAAAATTGGTGCTAAAACTCCCAGAAAAATTATGAACCACATTAAATCTGGATCAGCATTAACATTTTGACCTGGCCCATTTACAATAACTGCGGCAGTCACCACAGCAATAATATTGAATGAAATCTTGGCGATTCCAATAGATAAAAATCCGGTCAGCCATGCAAAAATTGGTTTACCAGCTACAGGCAGTAAAGATCCACCTACAGCTATTGGCCCTAAAAGTGCTATCAGCAACATAGTAGCTTCTATCAGATTCTGAAAAGCATATTGCAAGGAAACTAAAAAGTTTTTGATGCTTGTTTGGACTGTAGAACCTAACAAAGAATTAAATGAGGTTTCTGATACAAGGCTAGTGCCATATCTAATATTATCTATCTTAGTTTGTAGCTTATTTATCCAAACTCTTCTTCCGTATGTATTTCTATATTTCTGCAATAGAATGTTGATTTTATCGGCAGCGTTGGTAAAGCATTGACTTTGTTGAGCGCCAGTAAGAGATTGGCAAGGACGCAGAAAAGAACCAGTTACTTCTTCTGCAATACTCATATTCAGTGCTTGTTGGTACATTTGACCCGCATCTGCTGATACCACTACTTGCTGATTCACACTGTTTAAAAAACCCCGTAATCCCAGTGTCAGATTAGAAAGGATACTTCCTTTTCCTGGATTACTTAAGAGGAGCACCACTACAAAAGGCCAGATTAAAGATGATATTGGACGACTATATTCGTAGGATATTAAGTCTCTGAGGAATTGTATCATAAAAAATAACAGGGTTCCTACCGCAAAAAAAATACCCAGATTTGTCAGCGCTCCATACAAGTTATTGCTGGTGGTAGTTTGTAATAAATCCAGCCATTGTTTATTCCAACCGTTGGCAATACTTAGAGAAGTTGCGGCACCATTATTGAGAACGTCATCAATGCCTAGTTGGTTGCCTAGTTGGGCAAAAATTTGTTGAATAGCAAGTTGCATTTTGAGTTGATGGGCTGTTTTTTTTAGATTTCCTGTTTGTTTGTAAGAAGTTTAGAGGAAGGATGTTTTAAAAGTCCTCTTGTCGGTGCAAAACGTTCTAGATCCCTCTAAATCCTCCTTAAAAAGGGGGACTTTGATTCCGGTTCCCCCCTTTTTAAGGGGGGCTAGGGGGGATCAATATGTGACTCAAATCAGAGCCAATCACTTTTCAAACAACCTCTTAAGGATTTTAAAAATTGTATGGAAAATTAGAGTGTTTTATCCTAAAATCCTACTTACCAACTTTTCTGCCAAACAAATCTAGTTGAGAAGTAGCTCGTAAAAGTCGCGCCGCTTCTGTAGATGTATCTACTCTCCGAGCGCGATTTGCCTCTTCTGCCTGCTGGGAAATGTTTGCTAAATTTAAATTAGAATATTGTAAAGACTGATTCGTTTGTATTGCCTGGGCAAATGTTTCGGCTACGATTTTTGCTTGTAATTTTTGTATTAGAATGGCTTCAGTGTTGGGATTTAACAGTTGAGTTACCAATTGTTGTGTAAGCTGACAAGTTATGCTTGCTGCGTCTTTACCACCAGAAGGACAAGGAAAATTTGCTCCTGAGCCAGTTCCTTCAGAACTAGAATTGTCAAAAAGATCCGACTGAAGATTTTCTAACTTTCCTTTTATCCGACTTTGTGAATTTTTACCAAGAACACCTACCGCTACTCCACGGGTGATTAAACGATTGAGTTCATTACTATCTAAATTTCCCCGTACTGCTGCATTATTTTCAAAGCGGCTTGCTCTAGACTCTGAACGATAAGAGTAGTCAATCACATTATCACGAACCTTTTGTCCCGCAGCGACGGGGTTAGGTATTTTCAAGTCTCCCTGGTCACTATTCAGAGCATTTTGACTATCTGATTCAGAGTTTAAGTTTTCGCTCAGATTCTTATATTGAAAGTAATCTTGCAAATCTTTGGAATATGATTGAAAATCACTCCAAATCTGGCCTACTAGCGTCTCATCTGCCATTGCTGGTAGGATTGCCAGAGATAGCAACGTAAGAGTAAAAATGGTAGTTTTTCGCATACATTTGTGCCTGAAAAAGATAATTTAGCTTTTTAACTAGGATTTATAACTTTTTGAATCACTGTTAACTGCTTACATAACCCGATTAACTACTACGCAGATTAGCTACTAACTGACGTGCAAATGCAGAAATTGCTTCATATTTATCGCTATGAACTTGCATCATTTTACTGCGTGCAGTTTGTTCAGCAGGGTTATTAGCAACTGCTGCCAATTGTTCGTAACCTGGATAATAACGACAGAATGTATAAATACCGTTATCATCTAACAGCCATTGGCTATAAACGCTTTCTTTGCGCGGAAAGAAGCTTTCCGAAGCATTACGAGCAATAATGTTGCGGGGATATTTTAAGATATCTGCAAAACTATCCACTGCAACCGGCTGAATGCGTCCAATCAATCGTGTTGTCAAGTTTTGCAAAATCTTAGATGCAGCTTTAGATTTGGCAATTGTATCAGGATCTTGTCCTGATAAGATGACTCTGATACCGGCTTTAGCGCCGTTTGCACAAACTCTGCCAACTAAGTCAGAAATTTGCTCGAATTCAAATAGAATTGGTGCTTCGTCAATGAAGAATATGGAGGCTGGACTACCTAATGCGCGTCGTAATGCTGCTGAATAGGCACTCAGAGATAGTACGGCTGCATCTTCACTATCTGATAAGTTTCTGAGAGCAAAAACTAAAAGTTGTGCATCGGTAGGAAAGCTAGATGGTGCAGAAATAGCTTGTCCCACGCGACTTGAAAGCCAAAACCGCAAGCGCAGCTGAATTTGACTCAGCGCGTCTTCTACTCTGCCTGTTAAAGTACTTAGCTGCAAGTGTTCTGATGAACAGAAATAGAGAAAATCTTTTAAGGTAGGGGTTTTCTGCCAAGCAAGAGTGCCAAATCCCCCCGCCATCGCCTGTATATATCGCTGTTTTATACCCTCATCAGCAAAAAAGGCTTCTAATGCTAAGTTGAGGAGCGATCGCACGGTTTGCGATAAAATTTGACTTTCAGTCGATGATCCTAAAACCATTGTCATTAAAGCTGATTCTAGGAAGGCGGTATAATCGTTAAAGCGATCGCGCTGTTGTTCTGGATCTAGCGATCGTAAGTCTGGCTGTTCAAATAAGTTATTCGATTGTTTGGAGATATCAAAGTACGCTCCATTGACCCCCATAAACTCTGTATAGTCAGTGAAAGTAGATGTACCATCAGGTTTAGGGAAATCTAACGCCACAACCGGAATACCATGCGCCAAAGCCTGAGTTAAAATCCCTGATACCAACACCGATTTACCAGCACGAGTTGTCGCAAACAAAGCTAAATTTTTGTGCTGATTAAACAAATCTAAATGTACGGGTGTTCCGCCTTCTTCAGCAATCAACTCAAAGCCTTGTTTATCACCCCGTTTAGTTAAAACTAAAGGCATTAATCCGGGAACTTCACTGGTTAAATATAGCTGGCGACGATTGAAAGGTGTCGCTAACAAACCTTCCCAAACTATTGGTAGAGTTTGCAGCCAAATTTTCCAGGCGTACTCAGTTTCCCTAATTAGCTTTGCTGGACGTTGAAAACAGTTTTCAATATATCTTGTTGCCTCATCTAATTTATCGACAGTTGGACGATGTACCAAAATCACGATGCTCGTATAAATCGGAACTGCACCTTCAAATAATTGTTCTTGTGCTGCTACCGATTTCTTCAACTTTAATTGCGCGTTGACATCAATAGTTTTGCTTTTTTCTTGAGCCATGATTGTTGTCATGTTTGACTGCTTCAAGACTCGTTGCAAAGTCGTTTTCACCAATGCCGGATTTGCCGCAGTCAACTCACAAAAAATTTCTGTATCTACTACTGTTTCTCTAGCCAACAGTTCCCATAAATATCGCAGTTGACCAGATTTATTTGGCCAACCTCCGGGTTTTTCGAGAAATGACAGTGCGCCAATATAACGATTGTTAACATTAACCCAACGGCGATCGGCACAAGGTACGCTAGACTCCATCAGCAAAGTTGTGCCGTGGATATTGTCTAAAAGCAATTTAGTACTAGCTAAATCTGAATTAACTTGCTCATGCAGTCCTTGTTCATCTAAAGTCATCAACTGGGGAATCGGTATTGGTTGCGTATCATTAAACCTTTTCCAGATGCCCTCCCAGAGTTCATCAGCTTTTAAAGGTTTGACATCCAATCCCATTTGGTTAGATAAAATTTGCTCCCAGCGTAGAAAACCCTGTTTATAAGCATTTATGATCAGTGTTTCAATGCGCTGGTTTTCTACTTCTGAAAGATCCCCTTTAAATTTTAACCACCATGATTCAGCTCTGACTAAAAGCTTCTCTATCCAATCATCTGCATTTCTGGAGTTGGATTCAATCGTGTAAGTGACATAAATACGTAAGAATTTCGGCTTACGAACACCAGAAATAGTTAATTCTTTGACTCTGGCTCTTTCTGCCATCAACAAATATTTGATATCTCGTGATGGTGCATTTCTGATTAGCGATACTAATTCTTTTTGGCGCTCCTTGTCTGAACTAAAAGATCCCAAATGCAGTGTCATTCTTTCACCGCTAGGAATGTCTTTTAATCCGGCTTCAATGTTATTAAAGAGTGTATCGATTTGTTCGGCTCTTAAAGTGGTATGAATTCCCTTACAGTCAAAACCAAAAACAAAGCAAAACCGATCTCTTTGAGTGCCTTTTGTCAAAAGGTAAGCGCCAATATCACGTCCATTCATTGCCACACGTAGCATTGTCGCCAAGTGCAAAGCATCTTCAAATGGTGTTAATCTACCTTCATTTCCGGCGACGCCGACGCTTTGTTTTCCGATTTTTTGCTTCATGATTAACTTCCAATAAGCTTTGATAACGAGCAAAGCCTCTTGTCCAAGCGGGAACGCCTATAAATTTACTTAAAAAACTCCAACTCCTACCACCAGTTAAAATCCACCAAGTTCCTATTCCCCAACCAGTCATTAGTACTGTCCACAACCATTTTTGAAACTCTTCTTGGAAAATGCCACCAAAAATTCCATTGATAATAAAGTAGGAGGCTAAGGCAATTACCGTCCAAGGAAGAATTTGATCGGCAGGGATTGGCCCTAATGAGGGTTGGCTTCCTAGAACCTGATTGACTGGACGAAAATCTTGTTCCCGCTCTTGAGACATTTTAAATATCTGAATTATTTACTACCCTTGTGGGCCAATTACAAAGCGTGTGAGTACATCAGCAATGGTAACAGCAACAACGACTAATAGGGGAGTTCTGGCAATACTTTGCCAATCCTCATCTTTACGCACTGCGTTAATCACACCAACTAGGGAAATTGCAATATAGAGTAAGTAAATCGCCCGTAACACACTAAATATCAAAGTTATTGGGACGTTAGAATCACTATTTCCTGCTGTACCACCTAACCTATTTTTGAAAAACTTTTCAGCTTCCCCAAAAAACTGTGCTTGTGCAGGGGCTGCAAACCAGTCTAACCAATATAAACTCAGAACGATCGCCGCTGCTAAAATTTGTAATAATATTAGCGATCGCCTTGGTAAATTCACCTGCTGCCCAATTTGCTGGATGATAACTGTTATTAAACTACCAACTAGTAAACAAAAAAGCAGGATAGGACTTTTTAGGCTGATAACGCTTATAAGTACAGCACAAGCAATCAAAAAGGGTACAGATTCCACCAGAATAATCAAACTGGATTCCAGCCCCAGTCTTAACTTCTGAGATCCTTTGAGTGCGCTACCAGTTAAAGCTTTGAAAAAGTTTCTCTCGTGAGAACTTTGTCTAGACATTGCTAATTTTCCTATGGTGTACTTGAGTGTTTATTGTCTAAAAATTTACAATTAAATCAATTTAACATGATTTAAAATTTATTTTTAATAAAATTATTAAGTTCGCAGGAAAATGTTAGCTGGGATATAAAATATTATTCATTTAAGATAGTTAAATATTAATTTTGGTTTAAAAGGAAAATATGCATGGTTTGAGAAACTAGGTTTCGAGCTTAAAACCAGAACTGCTACAGCCCTCCTAAGCTCTTTGTATCCCAGCGCTTTTGCCTCAATTAGAGATTGGTAAATCCGGTAGAAACGCGAGACAATGCTTGGGAGCATAGCTACAAGTTCTATAGAAAACATTTTATTACTCCAAGCTACCGTTTTGTAAGGATCAGACCTTACAAAATATACTACATTAATTGCTACAAGTTTGGGGGAGTTCACAGCGTTGTAGCTAAAGTATCCCATCTGCAAAGCCCTTTGGGAATAATTCTGGAGGTTTATTATGTTAACATTACCATTCACATGTGGTTAATTTCAGTCTACCGTCACTAGCAGAAAATAGACCACGCTTTATCCTTTTGCTTAAATATCACAATCCTATTTGATTTTTGAGAAAATACTTAAAAAGCCTTAAGTTATGTTTGCGACTAAGTGCAGATTGAGTTAGCCCCAACTCTTGCAGATAAATTCGCTTTTGGGGAAGTCACGCATTCACGCATTCAAAAGTCATCTGGATAAAATCTATAACAAAGTTTATTGGACTTACGCATTGACAAGAAATACCAAATTAAGTTTAAAAACCACATCTTTACGTAAGGGTACAGCATTGCTGTGCCCCTACAGCATGGTCTATTGATGATCGCAGGATAATTAAGAAAAGCCTGAAACAACCTATTAGCTAAATTTCTCAGCTATTTTTTTGCAACGCCTGGGTTGGGCTACGCCTACACAACTAATAAAATGCTGAAATAACGTATTTTCATAAATACACATGCTGACTAATTTGTAAACTGCCTAAACTCTATAAAATACTTATTAACACCTCTAAAAAAAGCTTAATTCAGAAAAACCATATACAAGCGAAAGTTTCAGATTTTTCTCTGGCTAGATAATAAAAACCCCACAAAAACCACTTTTAAAACACCTCTAAATTCCAGGAATATATTTAAGTTCCTTAATTATTTCATAATGGAATTATAACTTTAGCTTTACCTTAAGATTATACTGTTGATTTCGTTAGCAAAATTTAACAGCTATTAGCTATAGCAATTCTAAAAGATTCGTAAAATCATGACTTTCTTTACTTCGCATTTTAGTAGTAGCTTGTGGCCAACTGCTATGCATCTACATTAAAGAAATTGATTTTCGTAATTCAGATAAAATTGTCATCCTAAATAAGTAAGTGGGTAAAATTAAACATGGCTTTTTAAGAGGGAATAAGAGACTGAAAATGGGAATTGAAGCATTATTCATAGTACCTATTAATCACTCCCTTATACTAAAGCTACTGAATGTTTACTTATACAAATTTACTTTAGAATCTAGAGCTTTTGACTAGCAAAGAATATGTAATAGGGTGGATTAGCAATAGTTAAATGCGCTCTAAATCTTTAATAATTTGCTTTTTAATTGTTCTCAATTTTTCAGTTGTTTGTGCAAGCTTTTTATTTATAAATAACCTGATTAATCCTAATCTTTTATGTTTAAAGAAGGTTATTTATAAGTGCCAGGTTGACATTTGATTTGGATTTGTTAGTGTGTTAAACCCTAAAATTAACTTGAAGGAGCCTGACATGGTTTTCTACCGCGATCGCCTGATTAATTTGGTAAGTTCAATTTCTCTACTTGCCATAACAACTTGTTTAGTAGTAGGTCAATCTGTTACTCAGCAATCTCTAGCTCAGACCTCTAAAAATCTAGGTAATGGTGAAGGTGCAACTAGTGTAACTGCTTTATTTGCAGGTCTAAAAACAGCCGCTCCGGACATCAAATTCACATATACTCCAAATAGTAGTACACTTGGGTTAAAAGCTTTTTTCACTCAAAAACCATCACCTGGTGCTCCTAGCCCAATCAATTTTGCAGATAGTGACGACCCTGTAGCAGGAACAGAAACAGTTACTGGCGGTCGTGGTTACGTTCAAGTGCCTGTGGTAGGTATCGGAATCACATTAGCTTATAACGCTACTGGTCTTACTATACCAGCAAGTGGAATTAAGCTTTCACCAGCTAGTTACTGTGGTATTTTGAACGGTAGCATCAAAAATTGGAATGATAAGAGCATTAGTGCAGATAACGATGGCCAAATAGCACTCAATGTACCCATCAAAGTTGTACGTCGTGCTGACTCAAGTGGTAGCACTTTTATTTTAAGCAGTCATCTCAATACTGTATGTAAGACTCCAGGTGTTCCAGCAGCTAATGTATGGAAAAATGGAGTGGGTACAATTGTTGATTGGCCAAGCACTTTCATTGGTGCTACTGGTGGCGGAGGTGTAGCCACTGCAATCACAAGTAATAAAGGTGCAATTGGTTATGTGGATAATGCTACCCGTTTAACTAAAAAGCTACCTGCCGCAGTCTTACGTAACAAAGCAGGTAAGTATGTTCCTGTCTCACCAGCTGCAATTACAGCGGCTATTAAAGATGGGACTGTTGTAACATACGGTACTAATAAGAAGCTGACTAGAATTGATAATTTGACCAATCCCAGCAGTGCAAGTGCTTATCCCATTTCCGGAGCAACTTATTTATTGTATTACTCAGGTGAAACCGGATTTCAAGACTTCATTAAGGCTGCAAATGCTTTAGCTCCATCTCTCGGATATGGTCCTCTTCCGTAGGTTTATAAATTAACCTAGCAGACTACCAGAGAATAGCTGTTAATTCTGTTGAGATTTAACAGCTATCAAGGGCGTTGCTGAATTCAAGTATGAAGTTCAAAGTTAAATGCTTGGAAACTTTGTTTTTGCCCGTTTGCGCGAAACAAAATTCATACTTTTAATCAGCAACGCTCTATTTTACAGTTTGCTAAAAGACGTTGCCAAAGATAGCCGGAAAAACTTTGGCTCTGGTACTGAAGGCGAATTAACGTCTCTACTTTATTAAATGATGCGATCGCAATGACTATTTATCGTTTACTGATGGATATGCTTAGTAAAAATTAAAATTACTTAATAAATATATTTCCTAATCTAAAAATCACAATTGAATACAACCCTAGCGTTGTTGGTGACGGAATATATATTGGTCAGAGGAGTTAAAAAAACTTCAACGGTCAACTATGTTATGATTAGGTATGTTGAGAAATATTTTCGGTCATGTGACTGAGTATATGGACGCCTCTCCGAATCTAAATCTCTACACCATTTGATTCTAGAGGTGTTTAATGTCAGTTTATATTGCTGTATTGGAATATACTGGGTGAAACTGATACCGCGAGGCGGAAGTCACGCATTTAAAAGCAGCCAGTGCGCCCTTGCGGCTTTGCCGACTTGTAGCAACTGGCTCTCAAAAGTCAAAATGCTTCAGTTTTGGGCTTTCTGGCTGTTAGAATGGTAAGTTTATTTCCGCAAACCTGTATTAGAATGCTACTTACTTAAGCTAGATTTATATCTCCGACTTCTTGAAGAAGCCGGGGATGTGGGCAGTAACTTTTGCTTAAGTAAGTGGGATCGGACAGTAAAGTGGATCACAAACCCAGACAACATACGAATAGTACTTGAACTTATGCCAACGGATATAATTACCCGTCCTGAATCCCTGACAGAAGATTGTTTCTTTACTTACGCCCTTGGGACTGATTTGCACGACACTAATTCTACTGCCCAATATTTACGCAGAATCAGGAAAGAAGATAAACCCTATATCGATATAGCTGTTTCTCCCAGACCGGGCTATCGATTTGAGGTTTGCCTTATCCCTGTTGAAGGGTTCGCTAAAGAAACAATATTGACAAAAGACGGGTTCGCCAAAGCTTTAGCGATTATTTGTGCTGTATCTAACAAAGCTAGGAAGCGATTCCCCTCAGGAAATGGACAAGAAATTGTCCGGTGTCAATTTAGCAACTTAGCTGATGCAGTCGCTGTAGCGAATAGATTGTCTGCATTACCATCTGATATGTATGAAACTCTCGCCAAGGTATCAAATACCTTGTGAGATGGCGTCCGCTTGAAGATTTATTATTAGGACTGACGCGAAGACATTTTAATGGTAAGTAATTAGACGGACAAGAGAATAAAAAACTCAATGGTTCATATTTCATCTGTTGAGAAAAGACTTGTGATACAAGGCTTTTAACCCTAGTGAACAATTTTCCTGTTTTTACACACTGACCCATAATTCAAAGTGAGTTTTTTATGCCTATAAGCCCTTTGCGTGAAGAACCTCGTAACCAGCGAGCGCCTGTAATTCGTACAAGTAATGAGTTTATTCTCTTGGAATGGTTAAAGTCAACTGGTCGTTTAATCGAGCGCGAACATCAAGAATCTGAGTATCTAACTGAAGTAGAAGAAATTTCCGAAATGATAGACCTTGACGATATCCCTTATGATCATGACGATGATGATGGTGACATGGATATAGAAGCGTAGTACCGCTACGCGGAAGTCAAAAGTCAAAAGTCAAAAGTCAAAAGTCAAAAATCCTGTATTTTAGGGCTTTGAAAGATTGAGAATGGTATCTTCATTTTTGCCAAGCTGTACTATTAGGGTAATTCGTAATTCGTAATTACCCTAAGCGTTTCATTTATTTGGAATGTGTACTTTATTTACGCCGAAAGGTTAAGATTCCCGACTTATTTAAAAAGTCGGGAATCTTTAGTATTAAAATGCGAGTGTGTTTAATTATTGGACTTGAGTAATAGATAAAATAATTGTCCATTGCTGACTGTAACACCAGCGCGATCGCCTGCCAATTTCCCAGTACCTAAAAAATAATCTACCCTACCTGCGCCTTTAATTGCACCTCCGGTATCTTGGTCAAGAACATAGCGACTAACGATGCGCTCCTCCATTTTTCCGGTAGGATTAGCAAAGGGAATAGAAGCGCGAATCAACGCTAAAGCACCAGGAGGCATGAGGGATTTATCTGTGGCGATAGAACGCTCTGCTGTTAGTGGTACGTTGATAGAACCTTGGGCTGGTTCACCGTGGTTTTCTTGAAAAAAAACAAAACTGCGATCGCGCGGAATATAAATATTTAATTCTTGGGGATGCTTTTGGAAATAGTCGAGAATAATTGGCAGAGTCATACCTTGTAGCGGTAATTTGCGATCATTCGCTAATTCTCGCCCAATACTTTTGTAGTTATAAGCAATATGACCAGCATAGCCGATTGTTGTTTGAGTACCATCAGGAAGCTGAAGTCTCGCTGAACCTTCAATTTGAGCTAAATATGGTTCGAGGCGATCGCGAAACCAAAAAAACTCTAATCCTCGTAATTTTCCTTTTGCGCCTTGTAAACCATCTGCTCCTTCTAATTCTTCGCGTGTAGGATGAGGCTTAGGCCAGGAGTTGAAATCAGGAGGTAATCGATAAACAGGATAACGATATTCTGGTGTGGGGACGCGACTGGCTGCGTAAAGCGGTTCATAATAGGCGGTAAATAAGACGGAACCTTTGGTGTCTTTACCAACTGACTGGTAAAGAACAAATTCCCGCAGGGTAGCTTGATGTAATTCTGTTGCAGAATTAGTTGTTAGTAAAAGTTCACGGAATCTTTTCAAGCTTTTGATGACGCGATCGCGCGTAATCTCAGCCACCTGATAGTTTTGATAAGCAGCCGCAGCATTAGTTGTTTGCAGGTATTGGAGACTACGAGCGATCGCACTCAACAGCGCCTTTTTGTCTGGTATTTCTCCATTGACAAGTTCATCCAAACAAGAAGTATCATCTTCACAACAAGTGATTGGTAGCCTCTGAATTAATGGTGCTTTTTGATTTTCAGCAGTCAAAGAAACTGGTATATCCCACTTGTTCACGCGACATTCAGGCGGGCTAAGTTCATGATGCGCTAAAGATTGCATCCGCACCAGTAAAATTGACAAAACTACAGGTAAGCTGATGGCGATAACTTTGTTAAACTTTCCTAACTCAGCAAGTGTCTTTTCCATCAAAATTCAAATTTTTGATATAATCCCACTTCCCTCAAATTCAAAAACAATGTAATTATTTGACAACACCAAAATCTTTCCCTACTCCCCACTCCCCACTCCCTATTCATTCATATTCCGGTAAGTTGCAACTGCTGAAGGCGATATTCGATTCAAATATCGGAATATCCAATATTTAAATATAGTATCTAAAATCACTGGAAATGTAGCAATAAATAAGAAGATAAAATCTCGATTTGCTGGTAATCCCCAATGACGCGATACACCTTCTAGGAGTACTTCCCAGCCATGAGGAGAGTGGAAACCTACAAATATATCGGTAAACAAAATGATGATAAATGCTTTGGCACTATCACTAAGTCCATAGACAATCCGATCAAAGAAATCTTTAATCACTGCAATAGAAGACTTGCTGACGAGTAACAGCCAGATAAAAGCACCCACCGATAAAATATCTGCAAAAACATTTTTGATAGCATTAGAGCTTTCGTGACGAAATTCTTCAGCAAGCTCAACCGCCCTCTTTTTCATTTCAACTTCTATCTGTTCAGGCAACAGTGGTGGGGCATTTTTAATGAAATTTTCAAAATGGAGTTTTTCTTCAAATCTTTGTAATTCTTCAAGCGCTTCCTCTTCCATTTCGGAGTTGAGGAATATTTGCATTTCCTCAGTGTTTTTAAACTCCTCAACAACTGGCCCTATTACAAAAGCTTTTGCTATTTGATGCGTCAAAAGTGGTACAATAATTAATAGTAAAATAAACCTAATAGATATTATTGTTCTTCTTTGAGCTTGACGAAAACTTTGGATTACCTCTTGTTCCGAATTAGGATCTAATTCAACTTGCAGACGAGTGATAGTACTTAAAATAGAACGGGGTAAAACGCCTGTTGTATCGACTTTACCCTTTGGTCTTTTCTCCCAGTCTTGAGTTGGTATTTTGGGTGGTAACGTTGGATTATTGACGAGCAGCGATTTGTCGTCAGATATCACAGGGTTAACTGCTAGATTTGGAGGTTGAACCACTAAAGCTTTGGAACTTCTTTGATCGGAAAGTGTTGTGTATTTGGATATAACTTGATCGATAAAGTTAAGCTTTTCCAAAACCAAAGAAGGACTGAGATACTCTATACCTGCTTTCTCAGCAGCTTTTTTATTTTCTTCATTTAAAAACCAACGGCTTGCTTTCAACTCTGTAAGCCGCATCCTCACAGTTTTTAATAGCTTTTTTAGGTCTGACTCAAAATAATCCATGACGCTGTTACTGTACATGGCTGAGTCAGTGTCTATTTTATTACCATTGAAATGCTTATTTTCTATTTCCTTAATTTTTAATGCTGCATCGTAAGCTTGATTTAAAGAACGTTCAGGAGTTTGTAAGTACCATCGGTAAGTATCAAGTAAGAAAGAATAGATTTTTTGGCTAAAAACAGAGTTTTTCATTGGAGACAATCATCCAGCATTATTTGGTGACTATTAACCTTAAGTTAACGTACGCGGTATACTAGCAAATCTACAAGGAGAAAGTTTGTGGTTTCTCATTCGGTTTGGATTGTTGGCACTAGCCGCAGTGGTAAGACAGCTCGCTTGGTAGAGCAATTTTGTAGTTGGGTACAACCTGACAAGCAGTATGTTGAATCATTTTATACTAAAAAACCAGGACGTAAAAAAGGTGTTCATATACCCGAATTTTTATATCTTAAACAAACAGAGCCAGGAGTTTTAGTCTTAGCTGCCAATGATGATAATCGTCGAGAATTGGGAGATATAATTGTTACATCTACATTAGGGAAATATCCGGTGCGTGCCAAGACACCGCTAGGTTTTTTCCAGGATGAAGTTATTTTATTTTGGCCATTGCTAATTAACTCGTTGAGCCTGAAGGCACAGTTTCCGGTAAGATTGCGCCCAGAAACGGAGCAAGAGTTAGCAACCAAACTCTGGCGTCCCCAATTAGACGAAGAAATTTTACGTGTTGCGGGAGTGAATGAATCTCGCTTGGTGCGTCGCATTCTAGATTTATTGCAATTAGCAGCTTACAGTGGTACACCTTGCGAAGATATTGCCCAGATTTTGACAAAGGGTCTGGGGGAAAATCCTACAACTTTAGAGCCGGAATTTCTCGCCTCTTTGCTTCTAGATTGGCGTAACTGGTGTTTAGAGAGGGGGTTACTAACTTATGGGATTATTACTGAACTTTATAGTCAATATTTATTAAGCGATCGCAATTACCAGCAGCACCTAACTAAACGCTATCAGGCGGTACTGGCGGATGATGTAGATGATTATCCTAGCGTAGCGCGTCTTTTGTTTGAGTTGCTCTTAGATCAAGGTGCAGTCGGGGCGTTTAGTTACAATCCCGATGGTGCAGTGCGATTGGGATTGGGAGCAGACCCCAACTACCTAGAAGGGCTAGCAGAACGTTGTCGGGTAGAAATCTTGACCGGGCCGCCTCCAGAATCCCTTGGTGAGCAAGCTAAACAGATGGTGGAATTACTCACAGAACCGATGGTACTGTTGAGCTTACCAAAAACAGTGCATTCAATTCAAACCACCTCCCGCGCCCAACTATTGCGGCAAACAGCAGAAGAAATTGCTAATGCCATCCAATCACAGCAAGTACAACCAGAAGAAGTGGCGATTATTGCACCAGGTTTAGATGCGATCGCTCGTTATACTCTAGTAGAAATTCTCGTCAAGCAAAACATCCAAGTAGAATCGCTGAATGACCAACGTCCCTTAATTAGTTCACCCGTGATTCGCGCATTACTCACCATGCTGGCACTAGTTTATCCCGGCTTAGGACGCCTGGTAGATCGGGATGCCGTGGCAGAAATGCTAGTTGTCTTGAGTAGGAAACAACAACCTCCAGAAAACTCTAGTACAGACGCGATTAATCCTAGAGACGCGATTAATCGCGTCTCTACCGATATTGATCCGGTTCGCGCTGGTTTGATTGCAGATTACTGCTTTGTACCCCATCCCGATCGCCCCAACTTGCTACCAGTGTCAGCCTTCGAGCGCTGGGATAGAATCGGTTATGCAGCGACTACAGCTTATAATGAGATATTACAGTGGTTAGAACAGCAGCGATCGCAACAAGAACTGCGGTTAATTCCCAGTCCCATTTCCCTCTTAGACAGGGCGATTCAACGCTTTTTGTGGAATGGTAGCAATCTCCCCTACGAACAACTAGCAGCACTGCGAGAATTATTAGAAACCGCCCAACACTACTGGGAAATTGACACCAGATTACGGCAAATTGCCCCAGTGGAGACAACGCCTCACACAACTATTATCGAATTCATTCAACTACTGCGACGTGGTACAATCACCGCCAACCCTTACCCTGTACGCCCCATTGGTGGAGCTAGAAGGGCTGTCACCTTAGCAACTATATTTCAATATCGATCTAGTAGGCGATCGCACAAGTGGCATTTTTGGCTGGATGCTGGTTCACCTCTATGGGCGAAAGGTGGTGCAGCAACTTTGTTTGGTGCGCCGTTTTTCCTGCGAGATAGATTAGGCGAACCTTGGACAGCAGAAGATGAAAAATTAGCAGAAGAACAACGACTGCAAAGGATTTTGGCAGATTTACTGTCTCGTGTATCCGAGAGAATTTATTTGTGTCACAGCGATTTAGCCGTAAATGGACAAGAGCAATTAGGGCCGCTATTACCCTTAGTGAATGCTTGTGTAAATGTTATTTCTGAAGCTAGTGTTAATTGAGTGTCTTTTGCTTTCGCAAGGCTCAGATCCCTGACTTCTTTAAGAAGTCGGGGATCTTGTTGTAAAACATTTGTTTGTATAAAGTAGTAATTGTTCCCTTTTTAACATTGAGGTTTGGGGTTAATCTTTGCATCTTTCGGGACTGTGGTTGAATTAGAACAGGAGAATGAGAAGGTACTGGATCACGCCTTAAGAGCAAAGGAATACTAAAAATTCCCAAAATAATTGCTACTCCGGTCATTATCCAAACCATTAACCTATTTGGTTTATAATCTGCTCGTTCAATTTGCCAAAAAACTTGGTTGTATCGCCACGCAGCTAATGCAATAGTCAAAATTCCAAAAATTACCAAAGCCAAACCCAAATTTTCTGAGTTAGATAATGGATTTACTGGAGGTTCTTGTTGAGTAATAGCAATATTTAACTGGCGCAGAAATATACCAAATCGCGCAATAGCAAAACCAAAGCCAATCAATGCAATAGAAGTGCGTAGCCAAGCAAGAAAAGTACGTTCGTTCGCTTGATGCTCCCTTTGACGGTCAATTTTTGGTATTTTATCCATGAGTGGCTTCTGACGCCAAGTTCCCCTTGAAAAGTATTCATAACATTGATAAATAGCATTAACCAGTCAAAGAGCAAACACTCAGACGTATCTATAAGAATCAATACAGTCCAGTGAGGATTCCAAGAGAACCCCAAGCGATCGCTAGCTAGAATCTTTACAATAGTAAATAAGGTAAAGATATATATCAGAGTCAAAATCAATGGCACTATTCGGATTTGGCAAAAAGGCAGTTATGCCCACACCTGAGGAAGCTTTGCTAGGAAGGGCACAGTCTATGTCAGTACCCGCAGCTCATTATGTAAACAAGAATCCCTTACAACCTCCTTATCCTAATGGATTAGAGAAGGCAATTTTTGGCTTGGGCTGTTTTTGGGGTGCAGAACGCAAATTCTGGCAACTTAAAGGAGTTTACACCACCGCAGTGGGTTACGCTGCTGGTTTCACACCCAACCCCACTTATGAAGAAGTATGTAGTGGGCGAACCGGTCACAATGAAGTGGTGTTGGTTGTGTTTGATCCCAAAGTAATTAGTTATTCTGAACTGCTCAAAGTCTTTTGGGAAAGCCACAATCCCACCCAAGGGATGCGTCAAGGTAATGATGCTGGCACTCAATACCGTTCGGGAATTTATGTATATTCCGAAAGTCAAAAGCAGCTAGCAGAAGCATCGCGGGAAGCTTATCAGCAAGCCCTCAACGGTGCAGGTTATGGCAAGATTACTACAGAAATCTTGGATGCGCCGGAATTCTATTATGCCGAAGCTTACCATCAGCAATACCTGGCTAAAAATCCCAACGGGTATTGTGGTTTGGGAGGGACAAACGTATCTTGTCCCGTGGGTGTAGTTGAATCGCAAGTTAGTAGTTAGAAATAGAGTTGGTGGGGTAGTCAACTTAATGTGAGTTCGACGAACCTCTCCCTGGCTTGAACTAAAGTTCAAGTCCGTCCCTCTCCGAGTCGCAGAGGGACAGGTTTTTCTTATAGGACTTATACAAAATTACACGCTGTAGGGGCAATTCATGAATTGCCCCTACCTAAAAATAACGGTTTCAGTTTCGTAGGGTGTGTTAGCGATGTCTACGACGGGCTACGCCTACGCGTAAAATACCGAAAGTATTAGGATGGTGCGTTATGCCCTTGGCCAACGCACCCTACAAGATTACGAATTACAAATTAAATGAGCTAGGCGTTTTAACACTTTGACAACAGTATGTAGGTCATCCCCACGATTTAGTGACAGTGTGTAAGATAATGCATATCTCGGTGTATCCTGTTTCGTCAACTTAATAAATTGAAATTCCCGACCATTGATTATAAAACCAAATGTAGGTTTATCATTACTAGCATTAGCCAACATATAAGCTAATGCTTGAGGAATTCCTACCTCCAAAGAATATTCTGCACGTTTGGCTTCAATAATCAGAACCTAAAATGGAGGATGGAACACTAAAATGTCAATACGTCCTCTGATAATCGTGCCTTCGTCTTCAGAAAAGATTTTTACCTCTTGTTCTGAGGTGATGTAGAAAGGCGGTTGATAAAAACCTGCTAGACGCAATAGTGGAGATAGCACCACCATTTTGACTAGAGGTTCCAAAACAGGATATTTCGATAGATGCAAATATTCTGCCTTGACTTCGTTGAGAGATTCCTTTTCTAAGTCACTCAACTCAGGTAAATCATATCGCCATTCTGAAAAAAAATCTTCGTTGTCTGCAAGTTGTAGTCTAAATTCATCAATCAGTTGGGCTAGGGTGATATCTTTTCCATGAAGAATTTGAACCATTTGTTAAACCCTTATACTTATCTGCCTAAAAAACCCTCCCTTGATATTTACCCAAAAGACTGCCTTACAGTGCCGATTTAAGTATAGCGATCGCTCGAACCCACATCATAATACTAATCGGCGCTCCAATTAGAATACCAGCGATCGCCCAGCCTCTTTGATGCGCTTTGAATTGTTCAATACTGTTCCACCGTCTACTTTTCCAAGCCCATTCATTGCCTTTTGCACCGAATGCGATCGCCAGAAACAACGAAAATTTTGGTATAAAACAGAACACTCCACACCAGACTTGATTCGGCCACATCCACAACCAAGGCATGAGAAATGCGCCCCAGTTCCAACCGAGAATTTCCTCTGGGACTGTTTCATTGTGATTATTTATCCCACATCCAGAATTGTTGATTATTTCTTTTAGCGGTAAAAGCTGATTCTTGTTTGCAGATTTGATAGCCAAACGAGATTTGAGAACATTCAGCGCAACGCTTGCATTAGTAAATCGTTGTTCTGGAGCAGGTTCTATCAACTTTTGTAGCCAACTGACAAAACTGGGACTCAAGTTAACTCGGTCTGCAAATTGCAACCGCAAATCCTGCTGGGGTAAATCAGAGGGAGAAGTTCCTGTTAACAAATGAATCAGAGTTGCACCCAGTGCATAGAGGTCTGAAGCCGCAACTGCTCGACCACCAAATTGTTCCATTGGGGCATAACCATAAGTACCGACAACGGTAAAAGTAACGCCCTCTCTTGCCGCTTTATCCTGAACTGCGCCAAAATCAACTAAATAAATTTGATTATCTTCGCCCCAGATTAAATTACTCGGTTTAATATCTCTATGCAGCACCCCTGGATTCAACTCATGTAGATAGGTGAGAATATTTAAAACCTCAACAGCAATTTTTCTGGCTCGCTTTTCACTAAACCTTTCGCCAATAGCAAGTTTTTCCTTGAGCGACTCACCAGGAATATATTCTTGTATTAAGGCAAACCAGAGTGTGCGATCGTCGATACAAAAATAATCTATATATCGAGGGATGCGGGGATGATTTAGCTGTTTAAGTATTTGTGCTTCTCTCTCAAAAAGTTTCAAATCATCCCACTGCACAGTACCACCAAAGGCCAAAAGTTTGACCACAACGGTCGAATTTTCGCCATCAGAGGCTTGTAAATCCTTTGCTAGCCAAGTTTGACGAATTCCATTGTTGCCGAGTTGGCGTTGGATTTGATAACGGTCTTGTAATATCTGTTCTGGTTGCAGCATTTGACACCTGCTGGCAATTTACTCTGATTCCCTTATATTCAAGGATAGTCATTATTTAGAGAAATTGTGGGAGCCAGATAATTTTTTGAAAAGAGAGTACCTAAGCCGTGAAAAAATTTAGAACACTCGATGAATTTGAAGAAGAGTACTTCCGGAAACACCCGGAATAAATCGACGATTATTTGACCGAGATATTTCAGGAATATGCAGAAGACAACGATTACGGTACGTTGTTGGCATCCTTGCGAGTCGTTGTCCGTGTACGGGAAATTAACCAAATAGCTATTTTAGGTGATTCTACAGATAATTTTTGCGATAGTAAGCTTGATATTCCGCAGACAGCAGAGGTTCCCACCAATCACGATGATTGAGATACCATTCAACTGTTAAACGTAAACCCTCAGCAATTGTTACTGAAGGTGTCCAACCAAGCTGAGTTTTAATCTTGTTCGCATTAATTGCATATCTTCGATCATGTCCAGGTCTATCCTTGACAAAAGTAATCAACTGCTTTGCCGGACGCACTGGTAAATCAGGTGCTAATTCATCCATCATCTGACACAAAAGCTGCACTAGATTGAGATTTTCCACCTCATTGTTGCCACCAATATTGTATGTTTCCCCTGGTTGACCGTGATTGATTACCACATCTAAAGCACCACAATGATCGCCCACATAAACCCAATTGCGCACATTTTTACCATCACCATAAACAGGTAATGGCTTACCTATCAAAGTGTTGATACACATCAGGGGAACTAGCTTTTCAGGAAACTGATAAGGCCCGTAATTATTAGAGCAATTTGTGATAATTGTCGGGAGGTTATAAGTATGGTAATAAGCACGCACTAAGTGATCGCTACCGGCTTTCGAGGCTGAATAGGGACTATTGGGAGCGTAAGGTGTAGTCTCACAAAAAGCTGCATCATCTGGGCCCAAACTACCGTAAACTTCATCAGTAGAAACGTGTAGAAAACGATAATCAGATGGCTGTGCTTTTGCTTCCCAATGTTTCCGAAAAGCTTCTAGCAGCGTGAAAGTTCCTACCACATTAGTTTGTACGAAAGCAGCCGGCCCAAGAATTGAACGATCAACATGAGATTCAGCAGCAAAATGGGCGATGGTATCTATATTTTCGGTTGATAATAACTCGTCTATGATCGTGCGATCGCATATATCCCCCTGCACAAACCGAAAATTCTCTCTTCCCTCAACCAGCGCCAAATTCAGACGATTTCCCGCGTAGGTAAGCGCATCCACCACCACCACCCGGTCATCTGGATAAACCTGACACCAATGATGGACAAAATTCGCCCCAATAAACCCTGCACCCCCAGTAACTAATAACCGCCGAATCATCCAATTTCCTCTCTTCTCTCTGTGTTCTCAGCGCGGCAGTTGCTTCTCCCTTGGCGCTAGCCTCTCCCAATGTGATTCGGGGAGACGCTGCGCGTAGCTTGCTTCCCCGTAGGGGTACAAGTCTCTTAACCGCAAGGGCGCACTGCCTTGCCTCTGTGGTTCGTTTTTATTACTTAAAATATTTCTTCCTCAGCTTACCGTATATCTTCTGAGCCAGTAATTTTGCCACACGTATTCTCGTTAAACTCTTAATATTAGATGGCTGCTGTATCTTATGGTCAAAAAATTTATTTAACTCATCCAAAATAACTTGGAAACGCTTAATAATATTTTCAGTCCGATATTCAGCCAAAAACTCCTCAGACAAACTAAAACCTACTGAAGAATCAATCACCTTCAGAATCCGTTGCACATCATATTCTTGTGAATATCCAGCAATTTTATAGCAATTAAATCCAGGGTCTAAGTAATCAGCCAGTCCACCGTTGACACTAGAAAATACTTGACAACCACAGGCAAGAGCTTCCATTGGTTGTAGACCAAATCCTTCACTAACACGCTGTTGCACCCAGTACTCAGCCGAATCATAAAGATAAACTTTGGCTCGGTTGAATAGTTCAGGTAAATCCTCTATGTATGAATCAACAACCAATACTTTACAACGTTTTTGTAACGCTGGAATCAATTCTTTAATTAAATACTCAGAAGACTTCCGAGCTTGAACTAAAACATCAATATCCCGTTCCAGACCTAAATTTTGAAACTCATCAGAAATTTGATTTGGCAAATAATAAATCAGAGAGTTGGGTGATTTTTCTCCCCAATATCCCATTGTATAGCGGCTAACAGTGATGATCGGAATACTTGCGGGTAGCCTGAATGGATAACCTGCACTATGTGCATGGTAAACGACATTGTATTGCTTAAGTTTAGCCACGAGTTGAGCTACATCAAATCCCCAACTGATGACAAAAATTACATCACTTAAATTTTTCTCTTTTAGCAAATCATCAATAAAAAGCTTACCTTTTTCCCGTTGGCGGTAAGTTACAACATCGGCACTACAGAACTGCTGAACCAGATTAAGTGCTTTTAACTCAGCCCAAAGACCACCACAGGCAAATTTGCCATCTGTACCGGGGAGCAAGAAGTAAAGTTTTCTCATAATTTTTTTAGGGGAGTGGGGAGTAGGGAGTAGGGAGTGGGGGGAGATGAGGGAGCATGGGGAGATGGGGGAGCAATATCTTCTTCATCCCCCTTATCTCCCTCATTTCCCTTATCCTTACTCTTGCCAGCCCACTTTAACAAAATGTGCCTCACGCCCCCAAACGTCGCGTGTACGGGTAATATTTTCAATTGTTAGGTTAAAAGGAATGGCAGTTGTTAGGTAACGCTGTGCCATAGAACCTAAATCAGGTGCGAGTTCGGCGGCTGTCGTCGCTGCTAACCCCAAACCGATAAGTTGCTCGATTGGTCGAAATGGTAGTAACAGATGCACACCGACAGCTAGTCCAGCTGTTAAGAGCATTGCTACTGATAAATTTGTACCACAACGGGGATGTACAGCCAAATCCCATTCTCCATTGGTGAGGCGATGTCGGGCAAGTATGACCGCACGCCGCAAATCACTAATATTCACTTCACCATAGAGGTAGAATCCCTGCTCAGTAGACAAACCGCCTAATAGTTCGTTATCTAGTTGAACGTTAGTAGGTTCTCCTTTGGCAGGATAGGCACTTTTTGATTCGCTAAGAACCCAAACAGTAGCGTGTTCTAAAGCGTGAACCTGCCGTATCATCAGAATTTCTTTCAACCCTGGAATAAACGATAGCTGTCTGAGTAAGTCGGCATCTTGTGTGGGTTGCACAAAGTCTGAAAATCGGTCTTCAAGACTTGGAATTTTCTCAGATATAGGTGTCGTAAAATCAAAGTTAAAAAATTCAAAGGGAGACGATCTACCCTCAAAAGAAGCGGAAGTATTCATTGGAACACTGCTCCCAAAGCCAATGGGGCAACATAGATTTCTTTCAAATGTAACGCTTGCACCACTGAATTGTTGCTAATTTTTGTGGATGATTGTTTAGTTTGAGCATTGGGCATGGGGCACTTGTACTCTCGCACTTGTGCCGAGCGACTTGTACTCTTGCTAGTCGAAGTAAGCCGAGGTAAGTCGTTGGCGCAGCCTCTCGTAGAGAAGTATTAGGCATTGGGCACTTGTACTGAGCGAACGCGAGTGCGTCTCGTAGAGAAGTCGAAG
>NZ_CAXTNP010000033.1:0-38195 GCF_964245575.1 uncultured Nostoc sp.
TTAGTGAAGATATTTTATTTTTTTATTAGATAAGAGGTACTCTGATGGCAAGCATCATGATTTCTGATTTGGATACTGCTGATTCCAAACTTTTTTCTGGTTCGGATTCGGAAAGCTATTTGAACCTATCCCACTAATAATATTTTGTTAATCCAGATGTGGATTGTAGCAAGGTCAATGAATGCGTCAAAGTAAACTTTTTGACGTTCCCATCTGACGACGAGACGGCGGTATTTTCGCTGATACCAAGCAAAACACCGCTCTTGCTGAAATCTAGGAACAGAGATTTTGATTGGTCTTCCTCTGTTTTTCTTGGTTTTCCAAACTCGTTTTGGGATTTGAGGACGAATACCTCGTTTACGTAAGTCAGCGCGTTTTTGCTTTGAGTCGTAACCTTTGTCAGCAGCCAGCACCTTGATTCGCTTGCGTGGTCTGCCGCGCCTCAAAGTTTTTAATTTTACCTTGTCAAGCAAAGGTAACACTTGTTCTCTTTCATTACCGTTAGCGGGAGTAGTAGAGTTGGCTAAGGGCATTCCATTACCCTCAGTAAGAGTGTGAATTAGAATACCTTTGCCTTTGCCGCCATAAGCAACCTCTTCACCACCACCCTTTCCAGGGGGAAAAAGACCCGTCAACCGCGCCAAACTCCCAGTTTATTAGTCCTTTTTCATCTGCGATCGCTAAGACACGCGCTTGTAAATGCTCTAATGTTCCGTCTTCACGCCACCGCTTTAACCATCGATGGGAAGAGCTTTTTGATGCCCATCTATCCCCCTGTGGTAGATCACACCATCGACACCCAGTAATCAAAATATACAGCAGACTATTTAATACATAGCGATATGGAGCATGAGGCATTCCTTTGCCAGGCTTTTCTGGCTCCTTGGGAAACATATCCTCAAATAACTTCCATTCCAGGTCGCTCAATCCTTCAAAACGTCCGGCCATCACACCATACGCTCAACTCCATTGAGAAGTAGATTACCACATTCTTGCATTAGTGGGATAGGTTCGATAGTTGCAAGGTCAAATTTGCGACCTGTAAGAAGGGAAAAACTGAATCGAGCGGTGAATTCGGGGGAGAATCCGGGTTTTGATTTCTTGAAGGAGTGCTGGAATGATGATCCAGCACTTGTGATAGTGATCAAGAAGTTGCTGGCGAAGTTTCCGCAGTGGGGGATTGCGATTGTGGATAGGGTGTTGGTGAAGTGGGATGAGTAGCGGACTCGCCTAACATGGCAATGCAACAGCGCAATCGTCTATTTGAAGGAGGGTTTACGAACGAGTGAAGGGATAAAGTCACCAGAAGCTATATTTGATTTCTAGCAGTTTGCCTCGATGAAAAGAAGCCAGAAACAGCAGACGCGAAATCTGATGTGATTGTTTGGATCAAGTAAGCAAAGGGGCAGAGAATTGCGATGTTACAGGGAGTAGTTTATACACTGGAGAGCGAGGCTGTGGAAACTGGGGAGATGATGCGGCGGTATCCCATCAGGAATGAGTAGCGTAAGGAGCCAATTTTTCGACTGTAGATAGAACCGATATTTGACTAACTAGATACTTATCTTCATCTTGTCCAACTATAGCTTCTTTTTTGTCAAAAATATAAAGTTATGTAACAAAATTACAAATTGGCGAAAATTTTGATTTTGAAATTGATAACACTATAGAGTCAAAAACTAAGACAAACAGTGGTAGCTCTCTAGTAGTCTGTTGTAGTATATCTAGTGTGACAAAATTAGTACTCTAGTGATACTTTGACTTAAATGTATTTTATTTACCCGTATCTGAGTTATGTATAAAATTTCAAACTGGAAGTCGATGGTAGTGCAGTTTTTATGTATACTTTTCATTATTCTTCCCTCCACAGGAGGTGACATTTTTACACAAAAGTATGGTGAACTTTATTTTGAATGCCATCCAGTAACGATTGACTCAGAAGTATCAGCACAAAAATCGGATGAACTACCACAATATCTACCGGGTGAACCAGTAAATATACGAATATTGTATAGCCGAACTCATACGCCCCAACCAGCAGGGAAGCCCTCAACTGATCAGGATCAACCAATAGAAAAACCACCAGGGCTTGATCTACCCAATTAGGATCAACCACCAGAAAAACCACTAGGGCTTGACCTATCCCATCCGGACCAAGCAGAAGGAAAATCATCTAGCGACTCTTATTCTGTAACAAAAAAAGCGAGCTAATACAGTAGCTATTGTATTAGCTAAGTTTACCCTCAGTACAGCAACTAGAGCAAATTGATTTCATCCCAAGATAACATCCTAAACTATGTACAATTCAAAATTAGTAACGGTAACCGCTACAAATACTAAGTAGTATCTTTCATTGCTCCTGAGCAAAAGATAGTGCATGGTCTTAAATCAATACTCCGGACAATTTTTAGTTGACGGAATAGACAAGAAAGCTATCGAACCATTAAGGTGCTGATTAGAAAAAACTTGCACCGACTCGATAGCCATATGGAAATTGTACAAAGCGTACTGACCAAAATGGGGATTTTCCACAAACCGCAGATAAAAGCATTGACAACTCTGTTTGCCACGATTCTAATTGCCTGTGGCAAAGTAAACTTTACCAACTTGAGTCGTTACAGCCAACGAACAGAGAGAAGTTATCGCCGACAGTTTAAAAAACAGTTTGATTTCGCTCAGTTCAACGCGGAACTAATCAAAGCAGCAACATCGGAAAATCACTCAATGATTGCCGTGATGGATTGTTCATTCATTGCCAAAAGTGGGAAAAAAACCTTTGGACTCGACAAATTTTATCATGGCAGTCATAGTCGAGTTGAGAGAGGATTAGAAGTGTCCTTAGTGGCGGTAGTAGATGTAGAAACAGAAGTAGGCTATGGTCTGCTTGCAGAACAAACCTTTGACCAAGACTTCTGCCCAGAACTGACGCGGATGGACTACTATCTCCACCATCTGGAAATTACTCAACCTCAATTACCTGTGCAAATTCGTTATCTTGCGGTTGATGGAGCCTATGCCAAGGAGCCATTTGTCACTGGAGTCATCGCCCTGAATTTGAATGTTATCAGTAAACTGCGCCGAGACGCGAATCTGCAATATGTGTTCGAGGGTGAGCAGAAAGCGCGGGGAGCTAAACGCAAATACGATGGCAAAGTTAATTTAGCCGACCCTACTCGCTTGACAATGGTTAGCGAACTACAATCAGGAGTTGAACTTCATACAGCAGTTGTGTGGCACGTTTCATTAAAACGTAAGATCCGTCTGGCTTATTTACTCGACCACCGTAACCCTAGCAAACCGAGTTACTCCGTTCTATTCTCAACAGATATCAACCAATCAGCAGACGAGATTTATCGTTTCTATAAGCTGCGCTTTCAAATCGAATTTATCTTCCGTGATGCTAAACAGTTTACCGGACTGAGTGATTGCCAAGCCCGTGATGTCAAAAAGCTTGACTTTCATTTTAATGCCAGTTTCGCTGCTCTCAATCTTGCCAAGCTCGATGCTCATCAGCACCAGTTGGGTCAAAAACCCTTTGTCTTTTCAATGGCAAGTATCAAGCGACGCGCACTCAATGACCATTTGCTCGACACTTTTATTTCAAAGTTAGGACTCTGTGAGACTGTAATTAAATCCCATCCTAACTATCAAAACCTACGCTCTTATGGCGTTATTGCTGCTTAATTTTGTCCGAAGTATTGTTAAATAAGAGTTACATTTAATCAGATGACTCCAAACTGGAAATATTGCTCTTGGCAACGAGGGCTAGCAATTTCTTTAGCTTTCCTTGGGGGATCGGTTCTTCAGGGAAACTATTTTGCTAATTCTGCCTTTGCTCAAAGTGCCATCACTGCTGATGACACTCTAGGCTCTGAAGGTTCTTATATAGATAAAACAAAACCTAAACTTTTTAATGATCCAGATGATTTAATTGATGTGGTAAAAGGTGGGGCAACTCGTGGCAACAATTTATTCCACAGTTTTAAAGAATTCAGCATTAATGAAGGACGACAAGCTTATTTTCTAAGTCCCAGTAGTGATATTCAGAACATTCTTGTAAGAGTGACGGGTAGTAACCCTTCTAAGATTCTGGGTATTCTTGGCACTTACCAATTGAGCAACGGTACTTTAGCTACTTCTAACGCTAATTTGTTTCTGATTAATCCTAATGGAATTGTTTTTGGTTCCAAGGCACGTTTGGATATTGGTGGCTCATTTGTTGGTAGTACAGCTAGCGCAATCAAATTTAAGGATGGGACTTTTTTTAATACAACTAGCCTTGGAGCAAAACCTTTATTAACGGTGAGTGTACCTATAGGACTACAAATTGGTAGGACTGTAGGAGAAATTAAGGCAGTAGGAGAAATTAAGACACAAAAAAATTTCCTAGCAGTACAACCTGGTAAAACCCTGGCGTTAGTAGGCGGTAACATCACCTTAGATAATGCGTTTTTACAAGCAGAAAGTGGTCAGATTGCTTTAGGAGGGATACTTGGTGAAGGAATAATAGAACTGAACATTGATAGCAATGAGCGAACCTTAAGCTTTCCTAACGACGTTACGCTAGCAGATATATCACTGAGCAATGGGGCTATAGTCAATGTTAGTGAATATCAAGACGAAGATACAGTCAATGATAAGGGTAGTGGTTATATACAGCTAGAAGGCAGGAACATCACGCTCACTAATGGGTCACAAGTTTTCGCAGACAACCAATGGAGCCAAAACGGTAGAGGAATTTCTGTTCAAGCTAAACAGTTAACTCTTCGAGATGGATCGCAAATAAGTGCTGCAACTTATCGTTCAGGTAACGGGGGAAGTCTAACGGTAAGAGCAACCGACTCTGTGCAAGTAATTGGAACTGATGCATCTAATAACCCCAGTGGTTTGCTTACTACCACCTTTGGTGACGGCACAGCAGGCAACTTAACCATTGAAACAGGAAAATTAATTGTTGCCGATGGGGGAAATGTAGCAGCTAGTGCTGAAAAAGGTAGCGAGGGTCGCGGGGGTATTTTGAAAGTGACTGCCTCAGATTTTATAAAACTTAGCGGAACTTCATTGGTTGGAGATCCTAGCGGTTTGTTTGCTCAGGCTTTAGGCAATGGAGATGCTGGCTTTGTGACAATTGACACAAAGCAATTGATTGCTCAAGATGGAGCGCAAGTAGTAAGTGGTACTGGTGATAAAAGCCAGGGTAACGGAGGCGTTCTAACTGTATTTGCCTCTGACTTTGTAGAGCTAAGTGGAAAAGCATCTAATACGGAAAATACCAGTGGCTTGTTTGCTCGAAGTCGAGGTACTGGAAATGCAGGTTCTATATCAATTAGTACAAGGCAATTGATTATACGAGATCAGGCACAAGTAACAGTAAGCAGTATAGTGCCAGGTGCAGGAACCGCAGGCTCATTAATAGTTGATGCTAATTCTATTTATCTCAACAACGCTGCGAAAATCACTGCTGACACTACAGGAGGTGGAGGTGATATCTTCCTGCGATCGCCTTTATTATTACTACGTAATCAAAGCTCTATCACTACCAATGCCAAAGGCTCTGGTATTCCTGGCGGCAACATCGAAATTGATGCCACAGATGGCTTTATCATTGCAGTACCTAAAGAAAATAGTGATATCAGTGCCAATTCTATTGACTTTCGTGGTGGAAAAGTCCAAATTAGCGCTCAAGGAATCTTTGGAATTCAGCGTCGAAATACACCAACTCCAGAAAGCGACATCACTGCTACTGGAGCAAGCCCTGAGTTTAGTGGCTCAGTAGAACTCAACACACCTGGCGTTGACCCCAACAGTGGCTTAGTTGAGTTACCCACAATCGGTGTCGAAACTGAAGTAGCGCAAGTCTGCGATAGTCCAGGTTATGCTCAAAGCAGTTTTGTGATCACTGGAAGTGGCGGTTTACCTCCTAATCCTACCAAAGATATTCTCCCGAATGACGCAGTGAATGTGGGTTGGGTGTCGCTCAAACCAGGTGGCGAAGCCTCTGGTAGAGAAGGCTTGTCTGCAATACGCTACGCGAACGCCAACGATGGGCTACGCCGAAGCAATAATCCACCTACGGCTACTAAGGCAATAACAACTACACCAGAACCTATTGTAGAAGCAAGTGGATGGTTAATAAACAAAAAGGGAGAGGTAGTACTTACAGCTAATGTACCTACTGGTAGTCATGGTTCGTGGCAGAAAAACGTACCTTGCAGCGTAACTCATGCTCATTAGTATAATGGGTGTCAACTCCAATTCGCAATTCGCAATTAAGACGGGTTTAGGGGTCTTAAAACCCGCTACTCTTTCTCTGTCCTGAAAGAGCAGGGCTTTTCGCAAATTTTAGTAATTGTGTATAGATCAAAGCCAATTTCCTACTAAGACATAAGGTGCCCAAAAATAAGGGCTTTTTTGTTTAGCGAATACAGTTAATTGAGCGCGTTGGAGTGCCTGGGCTTTACTGATCCCAGTATTTAAATTTCGATAAAACTCGCTCATAAGTTTAGCAGTCCATTGGTCGTCCACTGACCATAAACTTGCTAAGGTACTGCGTGCGCCGGCTCGTACAGCTATGCCAGCTAATCCCAAAGCAGCTCGCCGATCGCCAACAGCAGTTTTGCAAGCGCTTAAAACAAGTAACTCGATATTACCAGACCTCTTCCTATCACCAACTCGTAATAAACTATCAAATTGCTTAACTTTTAGCAGCTTATCCCAGGTGAGAAGAAAAGTCCTTTCCGGATCGGAACTAAACTCACCGTGGGTTGCTAAGTGAATTATAGAAAAAGGAGTTGCAAGCAATTCTTTTTGGAGGTTACTATCGAGAAACCGTTGATTTAGCAGTTCTTCACTTTGAGGAATCTCAGTTTGAATTTCTTTAAGTTCTCCCGCTACATTTTTCAAGGCAGAGAATTTTTGACCTTCTATGAAACGTGCTTCTCCTAGTCCGGCAATTAAAGCATTTAAGTGGACTTTTTGCAAAGGTTTAGGATTAAACAATTGTAAACCAGGAGTTAAAGCGATCGCATATTTCTGCATGAGATATTGATTTTGCTGTTGGTCGTAAAGAACCCCCATCGGAATATTTCTTAATTCCCCATCAAGAACGAAAACTAAAGTAGTAATACCACTTTGAGATAATTCTTTTTCGGCTGGTCGAATTAACCAGTCATATATTTTTTGGGACTGTTGTTTGACTTCATAAGTGGCAGCAACATCTGTTAAGGATTGCCGTAGTAAAGTAACAGTACTCTCTACTTGTTCTTGAGAAATGTTAGTGGTATAATGCTGCAATTGTTGATTAGGCAAGGTAAGGATAACATCGAAACGGTCTTTTAAAATAACTGAATAGATAACTGCTGCCTTTTTATCCTGCTCCACCACTTTGTCAATCTCTACAAGTGGTTCTAAACAAGGTGAACGAAAAAAGTTGTTCAGTTCTGCAAGCTGGAGTGACTCAATTACCTGACGTGCCTGTTTAAGATTGTATTGACTAATTTCTTCATCCCCTTGTATATTCTCTGTTTGCAACTGTAACTCAACAAACTCCCGATAAATAGGTTCTACACTTTCCTGAAAAGAAAACTGAACATCTAAATTAGTAGCAACCAAATTCCCACGTAGAGATTCTAAAGTTTTGTAAGCTGTATCGTATACTTTGAGGGCAGCTTTGATATTTCCTTGTTGCTTTAGTAAACGCCCCTGCTGCCATTGCCATTGATAAAGAATGTCTGATGCATCAATAGTTTGAGCAATGAATAAGGCTTTTTCAGTTAGCTCTAAAGCATCAGCTAACTGGTTATTCTTTTCATACAAGCGACCTAAAGTTCCAAGAGCATAAGATTGGGCTTGCTGGTCTTTTAAGTTTTGTGCCTGCTCTATCGCGGTAGACAAGAGTTGGGCAATATTTAAATTTGAGAAAATAGGTGTATTACTTTTCTCTATTAAGTTCATTAAGATGGAGGCGAATTGAATTCGAGCATATACTGAGTTTCGGCTAGGAACCAATTTATTAATTTCAGTGAGAATTTGGTCAGATAAAGGTAAAGCATCTTTAAACGTATTTGTAGCTTCTTTTGTAGAGAAAAATTCTAAAAGGAGGCTAAGTTGATTTAGCTGTGCTTGAACACGCGTAGTAGCTAGTGCGTTTCTAGTCGCTTGCTGATAAAAGTCGAAAGCAGCTTGAAATTCTTTTTGAGCAAGGTCTGAATTCCCTACCTGATGTTGAGTTTTCCCTTTAGCAAAGGCTGTATTACCTAAACTCAGGAACGTATCACTTATAGCTGTTGGAGATTGCAGTTGCTTCGCTAAAGTTAAACTTTGCTCTAAAACTGTTCGAGATGCATTGAAATCACCAATAACTCGTAGGACATTGCCAAGGCTATTTAACCCAGCAACTTTGAGCGATGAATCTGCAAGAGTAGTAAGGGTTTGTTGAACTTCAGTTAAAGTTTTTTGTGCTTGGCGATAAAGCCCTAAAGCCTGCATAGCAATAGCCGAGTTAATCCGGTTACGAGTTAGTGTCGCCCGATCGCCTAACTGCTGATATATATCAGCAGCTTTTCGCCAAGTGGACAAGGCGATTTCAGTTTGTCCGATTGCTAATTGTAATTTCCCTTGTACATCTAAAGCTTGGGCGATAATCGCATCACAGTCTTTTGAGCTATCTAAATTGTTTAACAGATTGAGACTTTGGGTAATTGCAAGTTCTGCTTGTGTTTGTTCGCCAAGCTGTTGATAAATTAAGGCAAGATTGCTTAATACTATAGCTTGATTAAGTTTATCTCCTGTTTTGTGAAAGCCAACAGCAGCTTGTGACAAAACCTGAAGTGCTTCAGTAAATAAACCTGCTTCATAGAAAGCTTTACCCTGTTCTACTAAGCTTTGAACCAGGGCAGGTGAGTTTTGAATCTGAGTTTGGGGAATATTTAGGCTAATATGAGAAAAAGTTGCCAAAGCAGGTGAACTAAAAATGCACACTATGGCTGTGACTACTAGCAACAAGAAAAACTTCCCGAATCTCAAACCAGATTGTAGCATACACAATAATACTGTTAATTTTGCAATAATTTTTATACTACTTTGATTCCGTGATGGCTTTTTCGTCACTTTTAATTTCTAGAATCGGTGCTGTTGCAAGTTCTGCCAAACCGATATTTTTTAACAAAAGTGTCCAATCCTCTGTAAAAAGGTGTGAGTTGGGATTAGAACGACGCAGGGTAGCTAAATTAGTTAAAGCATCTTGCCAAATTTGATTAAGAGCATAGGTAGCATATTCTTTTGATTGTGTCCTTTTCAACTGACTTTCAAGATCAGAATTTAACGGCAGACGCTGTATCCATGCTTTCACATAAAAATACTCTGACATTTGCTGGGGATTGCCGCAGAAAACTTTAAAATACCACTGATAGTTTTTGTTTATTTTGAGAACGGAGTGGGAATTGTGTGGTAAATTAATACCGAGAATACTAGCTTTTTGTGGTAATGATATAGATGTCTTGTAGATGTTTTTATCATTTTCATCTTGAAGTATAAATTCTCCAAGAACAGCATTTTTGGGTAATTCCGGTACATACACCCAAAAAGTTGGATATTCAGAAATTGTGAATGTCAAAAAAGACTTCGATTCCTCTGCAATTTCTTCACCAGGAACTAAAGCAGTAATTGGCATGTTCAACGCAGTGCAACCATCACGGCTTGTACCCCCTTTACGCCGTCCAGTGGGTGCGCCGTTATCTGGAAATTTCGGACGTTGAGATTGGCTACGCATATTAACTTGGGGTTGGTTAATTGATTGAGCCAGCTTTGCTGAAACTGTTATGGGGTAGCTTACCAATCCCAGAAGTACTAAAGTCATAATGTAAGTGAGTTTCATCAAAAATATAGCCCTTTGACAAAAGGAATATAAACGTCATTGACAGAAAAGAAACTAACTTTAGCCTGACGTGATATCATGTGCGGTTAAAGACTTATCATTAAGACAGCAGAGGGGCAGAGGGGAAGGGTTTTTGGGTTTCTGCATAGATTCGGGAATTATAACTAATTGGCCGGACTTGATATGAGAATGATAAATGTGGAACATACTAAAATTTTATAAGCAGCGATGAAAGCAGGGCAAAAGCACGTAATTCTTTCAAACCTTAATGCTTAAGGATATTCATTTCAAATAGCCGAAACAATGGAATGCCCAGACTTTTGCTATTAAAGGGTAAAAACCCTTTAGATGCGTTGGCCGTGGCGATGAAAGATATTGCGGGAATTTACTAATCTTAACTACAGTAGAAAGATATAAGATTACGCAGTTTAAAAGCAGATAAATTAGTCTTGACAAAAATTTTGGTTTGTGGAGCAACGAATAATCAGAGTTTTTCGTTTAGTTTCTTTCTCAAGAATTAAAGCAATACTTAGACACTTACTTTCTAAAAAGATATTACCTGTCAAATTTACATTCACGCAGCACACAAATAATTCCGCCGAAAATATTATCGACAAGTAAGTATTATTGATAATCTTTTCAGCCTTATTTACACTCAGTTGTGATTTTTGAGCAGACGTGCTTACTCTATAAGGTTACGATAGATATAAACTATAAAATGCTTAATGTAATTGATACTTCAATACAGAATTTTCAGCCCAACAAACAATAGTAGATAATCTTTACTGAGTTGGTCAGAATAAATTATATACTTGTGTAAAATGTTGCATGGTGTTTTGATCAGCTTTTTAGCGTGTTAATACTGATATAATAACATTGTTAATTTAAATATATAAATAGTCGCTTAGGAAAGTTACCGATTAGGAACATCTCTAGATACAACCGCTACTTGTGTAGCTACTAATGCCAATGCTGCGGGGATAAGTGGTATCCACCCCGCTTGGGTAAAAATCCCAAAACATATACTAAACAATGACAATAGCATTATTATCCCAACTATCCCAAGACGCATAGGATGCCGAATATACCAGGCTAAAATTCCTCCCAATAACGACCATCCCCATACCCAGAGTGCTTCAACCCAAGTCGGCCACCACCAAAGCAGAGGTCGATGATCCAGAACGGCACTGAGGATCTGGCTGCTCAGATGAGCTTGCACAAACACCCCTGGTATCAGCTTTTGATTTGGCCCTGCTTTGGCACTATAAGGAGTTTTCCAATAATCAGTAGTTGTTGGAGCAGTAACACCAATCAAAATAATCCGCCCCTTCAACAACTCGCTTAATTCCGCATTAATTTTATTGTTAAGAACATCTCGAAGAGATACTTGTTGAGCAATGTTTTGAGGAGAAGAAAGCGAACGGTAATTCGCTAGCACTTGATAACCCAACGCATCTACTTGTTGATAACCGCTAGTATGAGATTTTAATTGCTTAAATACGACTTCGCCTATCTGCAAGTTACCTTGTGGGTTAATATATGACTTGATACCTTGAGCTTCCAAATAGTGAAGTGCAATTTGGAGGCTAAATGCATATTCTGCGGCACAAGGAGATGTTAAAGTCGGTGTTAAATGCAAAAGCTGACGACGGGCTATGTCATTATCATCTGCAACAAAATCACTAAAGCCTTGGCGTGATTCTGGAACTTCCGGCGGTCCAAGAGTGCCTGATGGCGCACCATCAAGAGGTGCAGAAACTTTGCATACGGCAAAAAGGCGTTTATCATTTTGTAGCCTAGTTGCTAAATCTGCACTATTGGAATCTACAGGGAAATCACGATAAATGTCTAAGCCGATAGTTCTTGGCTGATACTGATCTAGTTTTTTTAATAATTGTGCAAGTGCTTGGTCTGATAGCGACCATCGCATATTCATTTTCATGCGGTTCTGATACTGAATATCCGCTTCATCAATAGTGATGATCACAAAACGCGAATCTGGTTTTTCCTCTGGGCGTAGCCCCATCATCTGGTCGAAAGCTTTTAGTTCTGATGGCTGCAATAACCCAAGCGTTCGCGCCCCCATTACCAAACCAGTAATAACCAAACTTGATAACAGTACTACTTGAATACTACGCCAGCACAACTGCACAAGAGTTCCATATTTTTTGGCTTGAGGCTTGCTATTTTCTGTTTGGGGATTTATGAGAAAATCTTTCCAAGCTGGTGGCACTGCGGCGGGATTTTGACAAATTACAGGTAGGCAAACTGCACAAGGATATTTATCTTCAATGCCATGTAGCTTTTCCCTTGCTTCCCGTACTGCTAAGTACAGAGACTCGCCACTGGAAAACTTTTTGAGGAAGTTCTTTAAAAATTCTTGTGCCACCAAATCTTGTACTGGCTCCCGCATCACGATGATTTGTGGAATGTGCAAGTCTTCTAATTGGTGTGCTAATCCTAAGCCATCACAAGAATTGAAAATAGCTAACTGCAACCCCTTGCTCACAGCCTTCAATAGACCATATTTAAGCTGCTCAATTGTTAAGCAATCTGTTTGATTAATATAAATATTACCACTCTTACCATCCTCAAAACTCTCACTGTGACCGGCAAAAAATAAGATATCCCAGTCTTGTTCCCAAAGTTGTTCATTTAACTGGCTGCGCTGTGGTTCTACTAGAAAAGTTGTTTGTGCATCTGGTAACATCTCCAATAGCTCTCGATCCTTGTCAATCAAGATTCCTTCACTATTACCCAGAATTGCTAAAATTTTTACTTTCCCTCTAATAGTATTTGTCTTTGGTTTTGGCAGATATTCATACTCTGAGGCGCTTAAAGCAACTTCTGCTCTTGAGTAATCCTCAAAAAAATCCCATAACTGCCACGGAAGACGACGTAGCCAAGTATCATTAGTTTTGATTAGTACGCGGACTGTATCATCTAACGTTAGCTGTTTGAGTAATTTATCCTTCACTGGGCGAAAGGAATTACAGTTGAGCCAACTATTCATTTGCTCAGTTAACTTATTGTTTAACTTGCGACAGTTGTTAAGATGCTCATTAACAGAAGTTCCGACATGAATGTTCACCGGTGTAATGCGAAAATTTGCTAAACCGCGATAGGTTATTCGCCAAAGCTGATAATCTGCAATCATCTCTGGCTTTGAAGGCAGATAACCTTGAACTTCTATACTGGGGCGATCGCCTTCTGCCCCAATCTCCAGTGTGACTTTTACTCCCTGACTCAAATCACCATCTAGCTTCAAAACAACCAACTTCTGCATGGCTAGCAATAGATAACCCTATGTGCTTAAATAACAAACTTCTCAGTGATATTAATCTCTCCCAATTCCAAGTTAACGCAAAAACGCTCTCCGATTTCAACATTCAACTCTAGTGTTACATGAGTACTGCCACGAATAGCACGCGTTTCCATTACAGTAGTGCCTTTCTCATTTAGCACTTTCACAATCAGATTGTTGGGTAAGTAGTCCTGCTCACCAGATGGATACATTTGCAATTTCAATTGAATTTCTACGGAATTTTTGGGTGTGAGTGTAACAACTAATGCCAGCGATTGCCCGGGAAGTTCTATTCCCATGTCAATCAGCTTACCCCGCGTCACTCCATTTTGATAACGAAAAGCTAATTGTGGTGTTTTTGGCGTTAGAATTTCTGATATCGGCTGCCAACTTGCATCAATTAGATTTTGCAACCAATAGCTCAACTTGACTTCCGTCGCCTTACTTTCAAGTGAATCAAGATATGCAAGTAAGTCCTCAATAGTCTCTAGCTCGTTAAATAAAAGTTCACCAGCTTTTACTGTTTTAGCGAACCCGATTAAAGTTGCAATTTGATGTTCTATATCTAGCTCAACTACAATTACGCCGATTCTGTCATCCGGGACTTCTGGTGGAATATAGCAGAGATTACCAGAAGCTAAGAGGCGACATTCTAAGTGACCCAATCCATTCAACTTCAGGTCTGCCACATCTGCATAATAACGCATGGCATAATTCCAACTATCGCTGGTTCTTGGGTCTGTGGGAATGTTCATCATTTCCATGTAATCATTTACTGCACATACAGCCAAGGTATTAAGATATACTTGCTTTTTCTTTTCTGGTGTCACCTGTTGATCAGCAAAAAAGCGTGCTGTCTGTAACGCTGCTTGAGTAATAGCCACCGGAATGGATTTTTCTTCTAAATTTTTAGTGCTATGAATCATAAGTTTCCTTCCATTTTCTAAATAACCTTCTACAATAGACATCTCTGCTTTAATGCCCAATTTCGTGATACCCTTGCCTGAGAGCAAAATTTCGTAAGCGGGGTAAGCATTCACGTTTATAGAAATTGGGTGCAGTTGATGGGGGTAAGTTGAATTCCTTAGCGATGTTTTTCCAAGGAGTTTCTGGAGGCAAGCGTCGCAGGATTAATACTTGGCACGTTACGTCAGGTCGTCCTTTAACATGGGTGCTGGCTAAATCATTGTCTGGATCTGTCATAACCCATTGGTAAGTCTCTGATAAAATTGGTGGAATATCGGCTGCTGCTGGCAAGCTTTCTATTGTGTTAGTTATATTTTCAATTGACAAGCTAGATAGGGGAACAGTCTTAGCTTGAATTTCGGCTTCTTGAGAGCGAAAATCTTGCAGTCGCCACTTGAGACAATTGTCCAGCCAGGTGATTACACTACAACTGTTTGGGTTATACTGCTCTGGGTTTCGGCAGAAATATAACCAAGTTTGTTGCAGAGCATCATTATAGTAAGGTGTATTCTCTTTCCATAGCTTGCCCGATTTGCTCACAACTCTAACTATCTCACTAAGTTTTTGCCGCCGCATCAAACTCCTTGCTGGATACGAACAGGCTTCGGCAACCAGATGCTGGAGTTGTTGGTTTAGATTAATGATGGCGTGGACGTTTGTCATAGAAAATCTCCTGGTGAAATACTTGCAGAAGTAGTCACAAGATGCCTCTGACTGTTTAAATTTCTCATCAACGAATCCATAACTTGATGTTTAATACCTGGATTAGTAGAGCTTATTATCTAGTTATCAGACTCAAGTTCAAGTTTTTCGCGGAAATTCAGAAAAAATTTCGGACAAGTATTTTATAGAAATTTACTACTGTTGCATAGGCTTGACGTGCCTGTTGATAGTTTGTCTGGCTTTGCCCAGAGTCAGAAAATAAAGCCCAAAGGCAGAGTGACTTAGCTACTGCTCTCAACTTTGTAAGAGAATGCCACCCTTATCAAATATATTTTTGGCTCTTCCCAAAAAATGGTAGGCGTTCTGCCTTTCAAGTGAAACTCAAAGCGGCTTGTACTTTATTACGGGTTCGTGCCTTGCATCAACTTATAGTTGATTTTGGTTAAATTATGAACTTTTGTAATAATTTCAAATTTCTGCGAAAATTTTAAATTTTGGAATGATGTCACTACAGAGGCAAAAGGAGGTATATGAGAGGGAATAATTTAAAGCATAATCCCAGGCTAGGATGCAGACATGATATTCGATATTCCTCATAGCCGAATGGTACTCAACAAAAGTACTTACCAGGGCAAAGTCTAGTGATATAAGGTGTAGGCAAAAAACCATTAATTAGGAAAAAACAATGAAAACTGTAGAAGCTAGTCAACCTAAAACATTGAAGAAATTTGTGCTTCGTGAAGTTGAAACTTTGAAAACTACCGCAGCGGCTGCTTATTTCTGCTGGATATGCTGGAGTTGTTGGTAAGCTAAAACAATCAATGAACTATAAGACTCCAACTTGAATTTTGAAAGCATCCTGAGACTCAAAAGCTTGTTTTACAACGCTTAGAGGTCAAAATATTTTCAATAATCAAACAGGATTGTTATATTGAGTTTCAACTTGACATTGTAAATAGTTCATTGAGCTAGTTACACCTGAAATTAGTGGGGAATTGCAATCCCCACTAATTAATAAATATTTTTTATCTTATGCATTCCCCTTTAGGCGTTTCCATACGGGGATATGCAGAGGCGTAGAGAAAAAAAGAGTTGAAAATTAGGAGTTTTGTAACAACAAGTTTATTGATTGTAACTCCTGAATTCAGAATTATTATAATATTAAATTAGGAAGGGAACTTGACGTGACCAGATATCCTGCTGATGCTCTAGTTTCTATTTATCCATTTACTAGCCAACCTGAAGGAGATGAATTCATTATTGGTAGAGTAGATACTAATATTTTTCTAGCATTGCCTTCTGATGCAATAGAGTTACTGGACTATTTAGCTGCTGGCAAAACTATCGGACAGGCACAATGGCTTTATGAACAAAAATATAATGAACTACCAGATATTGAAGGTCTGCTAGAAGTTTTAGAAGAAAATGATTTGATTAATATTATATTTGCAAAACAAACAATTTTTACAACACATATTAAGCAACCAAACCAAATAAATCACTTTAATTGGATATCTCAATCTTTTGCCAAAATTTTTTTTAATAATTGGGTATTAATTGGTTGTGGATTAATTGTATCTTTAGCTTTAATTGCTGTTTGCTTGAAGCCAATAGTTATACCTAGTTATCAAGCTTTTATCTTTAATAAAAATGTCACAATAATGGCATTAATTTTAACTGTAATTAATGTTATTACAGTGTTTATGCATGAGATGGCTCATTTATTGGCTGCTAAAGCAGTCGGTGTTTCTTGTCAATTAAGACTTAGCAATCGCCTTTGGATACTCGTAGCAGAAACAGATATGACAGGGATATGGGGTGTTCCTCGAAATCAGCGATATTTACCTTTTATTGCAGGACCTTTACTAGATATTGTATCAGCTTCTATCTTGCTACTGGTTTTATTTGCCGAACAACAAAAATGGCTAGCGTTCGCTCCTATTATTTTACAATTAATGCAAGCGATCACTTTGAGTTATCTCCTAGCTATACTTTGGCAATGCTATTTCTTTGTTCGGACTGATTTTTATTACGTAATTGCAAACTTTTTTAGATGTAGAAGTCTGATGAAGGATACAAAGGTTTTCGTACAAAACCAAATATTGCGATTATTCAGACTTTCTCATACCACTGACCAATCATCTATTCCTAAAGGTGAGATGCGAGTGATTCGTTATTACGCTATTATCTACGTTCTCGGTCACATCGCTGCATTTTGGTCGCTGTTCTTCATCGGTGTTCCAACTATGTGGAATTATGCTTCCCTACTTTTAGGCACGTTGAGTGCAGGGTATGAATCTAATCCTTATGCCTTCAGCGATGCCTTAATAATGGGATTGCTGGCTTTTGGAATTCAAGGTATTGGTATTTTCCTTTGGATTAACAGTTTACGTCATACTAAAAGGAGATAAATTATGAAGTGCCACAATCCTCACGAAAAGACTATTTTACAACAGCCAGAAATTGGTAACGTAATTTTACTAGAGGCAGAATCAGGTAGTTCCAGGTTAGAAATTTTGCAGCAATGGTTACAGGTAGGTGAAGAAAATCAAGCCCCTACTTGGCTGCTATCATTTAATAGCCAAGAAGATGGATTATGGGCTGGATTAAATGAATGGCTAAATCAAATTTTACCAGATATTCAAGCAAAAGCACCACATTTAATTACTAAACATAGCTATGAATTAGCTATGATTTTGCCTGCTTTAAGGCGTAAAATATCGGTACGAAACCCGAATTTAACAGACAGTTCTATTGATGATGAAAGGGTACGTAATTATCCTTTAGATCGAGCTTATAGGATAGTACATGGTGTAATCGATTTACTTGATTCCTGGTATGATTACACTGATGGTTCTCCTTGGCTAATTGCTTGTAATGATTATGAGCAAGCAGGATTTTTGGTACGCCGCTTTTTTGCTGAACTGATTCGTCGTCGGGGACAAAAACTAAAGTTAAGTTTACTCTTCGCTACTGCTCCTAATACTGGTGAAACTGCGAGCGCTCACTTAAACCAGAAGTTTTTGGCACAAAAGATTAGTTTGCAATTAGCAGCAGAACCAGAAGTAGTAATTTCTCAAGAGAAAATGTCCCAACTGGCACAAAAGTTGGAAGAACAAATTGGGAGAGATGCTATTGAACTTGAAATTCACGGGCCACGGCTGGTTTCCTATTGGTTAAAAAGCGACCAACCTGAAAAAGCATTGATTTGGCAAGCAAGACTTTTAGGAATTTATAACCATCAAGGTTTTTATGAAGATGCATTAGTCTACTGTGAATCTGTCGCTACTCAACTTGACCATCTTTGTGGAACGGACAATAATATGCGATGGAATATGGTTGGGAATCTTTTTAATTGCTACGCAACAACAAAAAATATTGCCAAGGCATATCAAATAGTTCAAGAAGAAGCTCTCCTCAAACTTGATGCACCAGCACAGTTAGTTCGAGCTTATTACATAATGGCAATGTTCCATACTCGCTTTCTGCCGGAACACGACCACGCTTTAGCTGAAGATTATCTCAATCGCAGTCTGAGCATCTTAGCAGACCCAACTTCGGATATTCCAGCTGATGATAGACATTTTATGACAGCTTTCGATATGAACGGTTTAGCACTTGTTAAACACCGTCAAGGTCTTCCTCAAGAAGCGGTCGCACTTTGTAAGTCGGCAGTTGAAGAATTCAAAAATAATTTGAGTGAAGGGAAACATCGATTGCATCGCTCAGTTTTAGACTATAACATTGCTCAAGTATATGCAGCAATGGGTGAATTAGAAGAAGCTGTGATTTATTTTACTGCTGCGAACGCTGCCGATCCAAACTACTCAGAGTACTACAATGAACGCGGTAATATTTACCAACGCATGGGTCATTTAGAAAATGCTTTGCACGATTATCACCAGGCTATTGAGCTTAGTCCGCCATACTATGAAGTCTGGATGAATATGGGACATTGCTATTACTTAAAAGGTCTCCTGGAGGAAGCAATCAAAGCTTATTCAGTTGCTCTTGATTTACAGCCTACTCAGACTCCAGTATTGATTGGTCGCGCCCAAGCATTTGAAGCATGGGGACATCTAGAAGAAGCTTTATTAGATTATAATGCAGCACTTGATTTCAATTCACAGCAACCTTTATTATTAGCAAATCGGGCTACACTTCACTACGAACTCGGACAACTATCAGAAGCTTTGAGTGATTTATCAGCTGCGATCACTTTCTTACCAGACAATCCAGACTTCTATCAAAATCGGGCGATTGTATTAATTAGTTTAGGTCAGTCTGATGCTGCATCTGCCGACTTCCAGACTTATCTTCGGCTGAATCCCAACGCAACAGATCGTGCGGAAGTAGAAGAAAGTTTATCTAGTCTGAGCAAGGGATAACTATCAAATTCTTCTGGTGAAATTCAGAATATTATTTACTCAGAATTGACGGAGCGATATCGTAGACATCACTTCATAATATTACAAATACAATTATAAGTCTATGGGAACCCTGCAAGTTAAAATCTTCATCATTTTGCCTGGTTCAGAAGCTGACTTTTCTTGTTAAGTCTCAAAAGGGTTGCTCACAAAGGATTCTGGATAAAGCAAAGCATATACGGTACAGTAGACCTCTTGCAAAAGTCCCAAATGCGTGAGATAAGTAGGTTAGAGTTGGGTACCATTTATGACCTATGACCAGGTAAAGAGCCTAAAGCCGGAAGATTTTAAACGCTTGTGTGGTGTACACCCAGAGACTTTTAACCAGATGTTAGAAGTTGTGCGATAAGCCTAACAGCATGGCTTCGCTTACCGCAACAGCGAACAAAACAAAAAACAGCAGGACCAGGTAAACTCAGTTTGGAAGACCAATTGTTGATGACATTGGAATATTGGAGAGAATACCGCACATACTTTCATGTTGGTCAATCGTGGAGAGTAAACGAGTCTACAGCGTGAGCGTATTATCCGAAAAATAGAAGATACATTGACTAAATCCAGGACTTTCACTCTTCCAGGCAAGAAAAGACTGACAAATTCTGATTATCAGTTACAGATAGTGGTAATTGATGTTACTGAAAGCCCAATTGAACGTCCTAAAAAAATAAAAAAAGTTCTACAGTGGGAAAAATAAACAGCGTACATTGAAGTCCCAGGTAGTGGTAGATCAAGCGAATGGTTAAATCATCTGCACCGCTCATGGTAAAGGTAGAGAGCATGATTTTCGTATATTTAAAAACAGTAAATTTAGATTGAGCAAAGACATAGAATGCTTGGGAGATAAAGGTTATTAGGGTATTCATAAACTGCATGGGAAAAGTCGGATTCCTAAGAAAAAGCCCAGAGGAGGTAAGTTAACCTTTGAAGATAAAAAGAGTAACCAAAAATTAGCTAAAATCAGAATTTTAGGTAAGTATGTACATCTGTTGCTGAAGGTATTTAAAGTTTTGTCCCTTACTTATAGAAATCGTCGAAAAAGATTTGGTTTGAGGTTTAATCTGATTGCTGCTCTCTACAATTACGAGCTTCATCTCCCCCAAACCGAATTTGCCTGAGCAACTTTTGCAAAAGGTCTAGTAGTCTGCCAAGGGAACTTTGCTGAGTCATATAGTCGGGTATAATCGTTCCATCTTTCTACGTGCATCTGTAGTTTGAAAGCGCCAATAGACGCTAGTACATTGAAGATTACGTTGTTTCTCCCAAGTAGCAATTTCACTGGATAATGTTTGTATATCTGGGATTCGTCGCTTTAAACATTGACGAGATAAAACAGATAATTCAATCTCTACTTGATTTAACCAACTTGCATGTTTAGGGGTGTAGTGAAACTCTAATTTTTGTACAATTCGACGTGCTTCTTGAGGGGCAAAAACTTCATACAAGGCTGCTGGAGTATGAATGTTAAGGTTGTCTACTACCAAACGAATAAGATCAGCATCGCGGTGATAAATATCTACCAAATCTTTCATTTGTTTTGCAAAATCGTGCTTTGTACGCCGCTGTGTAACTTCGATATGTCGCCAGCCCGCTTGCATGTTGAAAATAAGCAAATAAATTAGCTGTACCGTTGCGTTTATACTCAAAATCATAACGTTCTGGTTGCTCCGGTTCTGCGGGTAATGGAAGTCTTACTTCTTCTACCAATTGATATGAACATTTATCAAAGCAGACTACTGGGCGTTTTGGATCATACGGTTCGTTGTATAAATCCAATACATCTTCCATCCGCAACACATACTCAGCATTTACTTCAGGAATACACCATTGTTCTTTCAACCACGGCTTGACATCGTTTTTTTAAGAGTCTGGCGAACTGTTTCGTCAGAAATCGAATCAACAATACCAACTTTTACCAAGTGATCTGCCAAAAGTTGCATTGTCCATCGTACCCGCCCAATTGGTGGAGCAGAACAAGCTGTTGCTATGAGAAATGCTTCTTCCTTTCCTTCAAGTTTACGAAGCTTTGGTGGATGAGGTTCATCAACAAGTGCGAAATCTAACCAACCAATGACAAATTTTTCTCGTGTCCGTTCCACTGTCGTAACATGGACTCGAACAATGGCAGTGATCGCTTAATCTGTTTCTCACTTCATTGCCATTAGAAGAATGTTTGCGCGGGTGATGGTTCTTGCCTTATGCTTACCTTTCTTAATTAGCGTTTGCAACTGAGAAATTTCATCTTCATTTAAATCCACAATGTACTTTTTTACCATGCTACTCCCTGATTTTTCAGTAGCTTATCAAAAACAGGAGTTACCAAGCAAAGTTGTCTTGCCATACTACTAGTGATGGCGTGTATGTTTATCATAAAGGATCTCCTGGTAAATACTTGCACAAGTAGTTTAGAGATCCCTGTGACTGTTTGAAGTCCCAATCAATAGAATCCATAATTTGATGTTTAATGCCTGGATAACTAGGGTGTACTATCTAGTTATCAAACTCAAATTCAAATTTTTCGCAGAATTTCTCAAAAAGCCTTATTAAATATATTTTTGGTGAACTCAACAATTAGTAGACGTGACCACAAGTATGATTACGTGAGTTACTTGCATTTTCTAGTTGATGTCAGATGAAATTTGAACTTTTGTAATAATCCGAAATTACCGCGAAAATCTTTAGTTTTATCCTGATGTCAGTATAGAGACAAAAAGTAAGTGGAAGGAGAAAATTCAAGTGTCTAATGCTAGACAACATAACTTGCCTTAAGTTTGTATTGAATTTAATCGCAACCTGCTCTAAAAAATACAACATGGAGAAACAGTATGCAATTTAAACAATTTGAACCAATAAATGTCGAAAAGCATGAGCATGAAATTGTTTCCGTAGACGGACATGAGGTCGAAAGCCTGGACATCCAAGCCCTAGATGTTCAAGAACTAGAACGTCGCTTAGAGCTAGCCACCGCTATTGCATATCCATCGGGATGGGTAATAGATGGACCAAACGGACCTTAGATAAGTTAGTTTTTTCAGAATTAGTATAGAGCAAACGGTGCATCTAATTGTTGCACCGTTCTAAGTATTAGACCCCGTGTGTTAATCTCCTGATAGAAATTAATCTGTTTCAACTTTAGGTTTATAAGAAAACTATTCAGTAAAGTCTTGAGGTGAATTGTTGTCTCTCCAATCCTTTGAAGCATTGTCTTCACAACCCTTTTCACGGCATATACAAGAAGAAATTGAAGTAACTAGGAAGGCTGTAGGTCGTTTGCTAGAGCGCTGGTCAGATAAAGTTGCTCTTAGTTCTAATTCGCAGGTAACAATCTACGATTACTACCCCTATCTTTTTCTAAAAGCATTTCCGTCACTAACATTAGCAGATATTAGACCTCTGAATCTTGCCAGCCGTCTGTTTGCCAGCTCGATCTTCCTTTACGACAAAATGATGGACTGTACAGCTAACGTTGATTTATCAGCGAGTATATTATCTACTCAAGCGCGGCAGTTAGAGGCTTATTATCTGTTGCACCAAATGTTCCCACCGAAGGCAGTGTTTTGGGAACACTTTCGTGACTATGTACAACAGTACGCTAAAGCCTGTGTTTATGAGCATCGCTTTGCTTCGGGAGACCAGCCTTGGCAGGAATATTCTGAGGCAGTGGCACTCCAAATCGCTGTGGGCAAGAACGGCATTTCTAAAACCACGATTGCTGGGTTAGTTGAACTGGCGCAGGATGACAGTTTGCTCAAACCGTTAATAGAGGCGATTAACCACTTCAACATAGCCTGTCAAATGTTAGATGACCTCCTGGATTGGAAGGAAGATTTGTACAGTGGGATTCCCTCATTGCTCCTCTCACGCATTCTCCACGAACGACCTACACAAGGTAACAAGGAAGAAATGACACGCCGCAGGGACATACTAGCGCGTGAAATTTACTATGGTGGACATGCACGCTATATCGTGGAGTTAGCGCTTGAGTCACTTGAGCGCGCTGATAGAATAACAGCAAACCTGCTTGGCTCTGAGTGGCACACTATTACAGCTAAGTTGCGCCATCGCTGCCAAGCTCTCTTGCAAGATATTGAGCAGATTGTAAACGCTAACCTTCACCGTGTGCGCTCACAGCCGAACTTTGTCTTGACTCTTCCCTCGGCACAGAGTCCGTGGCAGGAGATAATTTGGGATGGATTGCGTTTCATTGTTCAGCAGTGGCGGTTCGGCTTTGGTGAGGCACGACACATTATGCACTTGACTCAAGAGGAGGAGTTCAGCGCAGCCCAGGAGTATCACTACGGTGACGTGTTTCAGCGAGCGCTAATTGCTGATGCCCTGTGTGATGCCAACCAACTGCTTCATGGTCAGTTTCAGCAGGTGATAAATTACGAGGCTAGCTACTTGGTTAACTGCCGACTTACTTCTGGGATTGGGGGATGGAGCTACTTCTCTAGTGTACCGGAGCTAGCGCCAGACGCTGACGATCTAGGTCAGGTTATACAGGTTCTGCTGCGTGCTGGGCGAAAAGCAGAGGTAGCTGAATATTGCGAAACACCACTGGCGGTATTGTTGCAAGATAACGTTCGTGCCGATGGCTCTTTTGAGACCTGGATTGTGCCTGCTACGGGGCGTACTCCTCAGCAGGAGCGTCAGGTAGAATTTAATCAGTATAAGTGGGGTACTGGCCCAGACAACGAGGTAATGGCGAATCTGCTGTATGCGTTAATGCTTTACGACCAGGAGCGCTTCACACAGACAATTTGGCACGGAATGACGTACCTAGAATCCCAACAGCAAGGTGACGGGAGTTGGGTAAGCAGGTGGTACTACGGTTCGTACTACGGAACCTATGTCTGCCTGCGGCTGTTTGCTGTTGCTCAACCTAATTCGCCTACTATCCAGAGGGCCCTCAGCTTCCTGCGAAGCCATCAAAGAGATGATGGGGGCTGGGGTTTGAAAGATGAAAGTGATCCCCTGAGTACAGCGTTGGCTCTGCTAGGACTGGCAATTGCTCAGGAGTGCAACGGCGATACAGGCGATCTTAATCGAGTCGAGCGGGCACTGGTCTATCTCCAGCACAGCCAAGGAGATGATAATAGTTGGCCAAGCATTCAATTTATTCGTCCCAGAATGAACGAACCCTATGGCAGCCGAACAATTACGAGTACCTATGTCGTAAAGGCTGCGATCGCTTGGAATCGATTGCTCGATAACGCATCTGTGAACCAGTTAGATATAGTCAGTGGAGCAAAACAGTAAACTCTTACATCATTACGGTGAGTTAGTCATATTTTATAGCGTGATTGCAAGCCTTCACCAAAGTGTAATTTTCTGGAGAGGAAGCACGTTGAATGGTTAAACGGCAACGCCAGCAGGCGCATTCAATTACCGATTCACAGCAAGAGCAACTCGATCTAACAACCTTTGCAGAGCGAGGACTCAAGGAGCGATTAGTTATTGATACTTCTGAAGGTCAACCAGTATACTTGCTGGTTGGTAAGAGCGGTAGCTACATTAGACTTTCGCCCATCGCCTATCAACTGCTTGTACAGCGTAGCTCAGGTGTGTCATTTGCAGCAATAGCTGAGATACTTAGCCAGCAACTGGGACGAAATGTATCGTTAGCTACTGTCGAGGTAGCTTATCAAAATGTTGTTGAGCGGATTGCAAAGATCGAACATAGTGCTAACCACATTCCATCAGGCTTTTTGCTACGCTGCTGTTTTCTACCAAAAACAACCGTTAATAGAATTGCTTCCTACCTATCAATAGTATTTCAGCCTGTGATCGCCTGCTGCCTTTTAACCGGAGTTATTTTGGCTACAGCAATAGCCCCGCAACATGATCTTTCACTTAATGTTACCCCGGCCGTCTTCTGGTGTGGTTACGTGCTGTTTCTGGTTTCATTACTCATACACGAACTTGGACACGCCAGCGCTTGTGTACGTTATGGTGCCAAAGCCGGAGAGATTGGTGGCACTATTTACTTAATCTTCCCTGCCTTTTATAGTGATGTCAGTGCTGCCTGGGAACTTTTACGGTGGCAGCGCGTAATTGTTGACTTGGGGGGTATCTTTTTTCAGCTAGTTGTAGCTGCCCTTTACGTAATCATCTATAAGCTTTCAGGCTGGGAGCCACTTAAGGTTGCTCTTATATTGATCGCAAGTAGCTGCCTGTTTATGCTCAATCCAGTTTTCAAATCCGATGGCTATTGGGTTGTAGCAGATGCGATGGGCGTAACCAACTTAGGTCAACAGCCGTTACGCATTGTTCACCATTTCCTTGCTCGGCTGCGTCACCAACCAGTGCAGTCATTGCCCTGGTCAATGTTAGTTACAGCCACGCTTATACTATATACACTTCTTAGCTTTAGTATTTGGGGATATTTTCTTTGGGCTGTACTACCAATGCTATGGAGGCAAGTCCTCGGCTACCCATCCCTAGCTATTGCATTAATCAATGATTTCCTTAATTCTCCTCAAACGTTGAACATTAAACATCTACAGTCCTTTCTCGGTTCTAGTTTTAATGTACTCGTTGCATCGCTTATAGTGTTAAATTTGACTAAAGTGCTTGTACTCAAGTGTTGTGGTAAAAATTTTTGGGGAATGCAAAGAGTTGTTGTGTGGCTTAAGCAACATATCCAAAAACTTTGGAAATGAAGCAATAACCATACAATTTTCATTTAAAAAATATTTGAAGTATACTGACTTTATATCTTGCTATAAATATTTGTGTCTGTCTTTTTATTTGATAAAAAAAAATGATTTCACTAGCACATAGCTATTGATTTAACATTCATATTATCAATGCCAGATATAAGTTTAGCAACAATTAGCAGTGAGTCTAAACACCCTATTAATTGATTCTGATTTATGAACTCAGAAGAGTTTAGTTATTCTTTAATTAAATATTTTACTGGAATGATAATAATTATAAGGGCATAAATAGCAAAATTCTATTCACGTCCAACAATTCTACAAATGTCGCCAGAAATTCTTACTGATAGTCTTGAGACTGACTACCTTGGGTTCTGCTGTCGCTTCAGGGGCATGACCAACAGCCACCGCAGCAACAATTGGTGCAGGTGTCGCTAACAGAGAATTAAGTAATTCTTGTTGATAGTCTATATCTGCTACTGTGCGGTAAACTCTGTGATAATCTATCTGCATCCCCAAAGGTGTTGGGACAATTTTCAGATATTCATTAAGAGCAGATATGTAGGTATCACCAAAATTCTGGAGAGCAACAGCCGGACGGAGAATATTCAACAATTGAATAGCTCGTCTAATGTCTACAACACTGCGGCTAGCATCAATCTCTGGCTGACTTTCGCTGTAACCTTTGGATTTCTTTTCTGCTACCAGATTATGAAATTTACTAACCGCTCTCTGATGATTGCCTAATGTGTGGACTTTAGTCTGCGCTTGATAGCCGACTCTGCCCCACTGCACTGTTAAGTTACCATCTTCGACAATAGCCGCCCAGAACTTATTGCTGTTCTGGATAGCATCAACATACACTAAATAGATTTCCATGTTGATTATTTCTCCGTTGGCTGTGGATTAGATATACCTAAAATCCTGTTCTTAAAGGTTTCAAAGCTCTCTTGTTTGGGTTTAGCAGGTGGTGGAACATCTTTGTTTAACAAACAATTTTTGAAGTTCTCGAAACTTGGAAATGTACTCATTTTCTTCTCCAGTCTAATTAATTTGATTAGTGAATTGGTGTTTGATTTTCAAACACTTCTTTTTACTTGGGCATTGCCCCATCGAAACAATTCGCTTTTTCAACCATTCGCAATTCGCAATTAATAATAATCCACGGATTTATGCGAGATATTGAATATTGATACTACGTGTTTTGTTTCTTTTCCTAATTTCAATTAGGAGATTTAAATCCAAGATGAATCAATTATTAATTGTGTCCACAATTGCGAATTGCGAATTGCGAATTGGAGTTGGACTACTAGCCCGTCGTGCGGTGGATGCCCAGGATTGCATTCTTTCAACCGCCGCCGCATCCTGAATGGCAAGTGGGGTAATGGTTTGACGACAGGTTTCGAGGTCAGCAAGTGTTACCTGCTGCGGTCTATCTTCATCGAATGCCAGCAGAGCAGCTTCCGAAGCAAGGGTTTCCAATTCAGCGCCGGAGAATTTTGCGGTGTTGGCTGCGATCGCCTCCAAATACTCTGATTCCAGGTGAATGCCAAAGCGTTGTAGATGAATCCCCAGAATCTGTACACGCTCTGGTTCAGTGGGAAGATCAACAAAGAAAGATTCGTCAAATCTTCCCTTCCTCTTGAATTCACTTGGTAGTGCTGATGGGTCATTGCAGGTCGCAACTATAAACACCCCAGCAGTGCATTCAGCCATGAAGGTAAGCAAAGTACCTAAGATGCGTTGAGAAACACCGCTTGTATCGCCCTGACCTGAAAGCGCCTTTTCTACTTCATCTACAAACAAGACGCAAGGTGCGATCGCTTCTGCTGTTTTCAGTGCGCGTTTAACATTACCTTCGGATTCGCCAACTAGTGAACCTAGAAGGGACGCAATGTCGAGTTGCAAAAGTGGCAAATTGAGTATACTAGCAATGTTTTTGGCGCAGTGACTTTTACCTGTTCCGGGTGGGCCAGCCAGCAACACACCTTTTGGCTGGGGTAAGCTAAGACTTCGTGCCTCAGTTGTAAACAGACGGCGGCGACGATTCAACCAATCACGCAGTAGATCGAGTCCGCCAAAGGGTATGCTGGCTGGCTTGCCCAACTCGATACCCATTTGAGACAGTAGCCGAGTTTTATACTCGACTGCTTGGGGTATGAAATGACTATCAATTAAAATCCCATCTGATGTTAGGTTGTGTTTGACAGTTAACCGCAGGAAGTCGCTAATCTCCTCCAGGGTTAATCCCAGGGCAGCACGAGAAAGAGATTCAATTTCACTTTTATTAAGGGAAATAGTAAAAGTCAATTCCTGTTCAATAGCTGACTGTTGTAAGTCATGCAAATAAGAGTTGATATGTTCAAGTATTTGCTCAACTCCCGGCAGAGGAATTTCACAATAAGGGATTAAACGTACAAGTGACTCGTGTAATTGAATGTTTTGACGTTTTGACCCAGCAGCACAATGCGTTTATCAGTCGGCTTGAGACGATGGTAGAGATTTTTTACCTTACTAATAATCTCCCAAGATAGTGAAGGCGAATTCTTACCAATAAACGAGTGAATGTCACCTAATATGAAGACTCCATCACTACTAAAATTCGCAATGTAATCAAACACATATAACAATGGATCAGCATGTTGTGGTCTTTTGTACTCTGCAACTGGCTTAAACACCAATCCCCCATCTGCTGCAATTAAACATTGCTCTAAGGTTGATACTCCCAGATTCCAGAAGAACACTGGACATGAGAGCTTATTGTTAGCTTCAGCAGTTAACCATTGAATGATCGTCGCTTCATCAGGAGATAAGACATCAACCGCAGCAATGGGGATTTGTGAATCGAGTGTGGAGAGCAGATTTGAGAGGTTCATTGTTTTTGATAAGGTAGTGGAGCTAATTCATCGTGAGTATTAACAAGTCTCACGATTACTTCATAAACTTCGGCATCGCCGTCGAAAACCTCTGCTGTACCGTTGTTCTCTTGGTAGGCGATGCCTACGGCGGTAAACTACGCTGTTACTATGGCATTCAATAGCACACACAACCATAAAGGTATTCGCTTTGATGATCACGGGCTGGCGTGGTTTTTGCTGGGCGTAAACGTGGATGAAAGGATACTCTTTAGGTAGGTACATAAAATTTCTTGGGGGAACCCAATCGTCGCGGTTCCCCTTTTCCCTGATTTACTGCCGTAAGCGAGTAGAGTGAGTTGAAGTTGTACGAAGTTGTTGGGTTTGGGCTTCGTCCTTAAACGTGCGACCGCTCTCGCTGACAACTCCAAGTGCTTCTTCAAACGGTTGCGTAGCCGATAAACAACTCAAGCCCTCGAACCCCTTTGCTTCCACTCGAACTTCACCTGTAGCATTGTCGAAATGAATCAAAACTGAACGTTCCATATTTATCTCCTTTGATATTGCTTAACTTCTTGGTGTCCACTGAATGTAAGGCGTAAAGTTTTCACAGTCCCGTTGGTTTCTTCAGCGATCGCGCATTCACCAAACCTTTCTTGTAACTCGGCAGCTTTAGCTCTCACCAAACGTTTACCGTAAGCCAACATCAACTTGTTACTAAAGAAGTCTTGCCCCAACTTCGGAATTGTCTCGTAGCTGTCGTGTATCACATCGTACACGCCGCTTGACTGATTCCATTTGAACCCGATGTCTGCACGGGCTTTTATGGTACGACCAGATACGATAATTTCAGCGCTTTGTCCTTGAGAGCTAGCGTAGTACCCTTTTAGTGATTGTGCTGTTTCATGAACTTGCGGATTCAGTTTCAAATCTTGTAAGGCTTGTACCAGACATTCGCGGTTGGTGAGCTTGGTTTTAACAGTTGAGAAGTGTGACATGAGAATTTTATCCCTATAGTAGAAGTGCGGTATTCTTTTTGAGGTGTATACTGCATTTTTCGTTAAGGTACTTAGTTTTAGGCGGGTGCATTCGCCCAAAACTGTTTTTTACCTGAACCTAAATGCGGCAACTGTGGCTTTCGACAAACCCACGTCACCAGTCGCAAGTGATTGTAGATTGCGTTGTTCATCTAACAACTTGGTGCGGATAGAATCTATTTTTTGCTGCAATTGACTGCGCGTATCTGAACCAAGATTCTTCGACTCAATCGCTGGATCGTTAACGATAGAGTCCAAGTGCGCCATCATCGCCTCCAAGCTGCTGCCAGCCTCCGGGTCAGCATTCGCTAGCAAAACCTGAACCTTCATAAGATGGCGTTGCATCTTTTTTTTGAACTGGACTGGCTTGCGTCCTGGTTCCCAGTCGCTCAATTCTTCAAGCAACTGCGCGGCGAGTTGTTCACCACCAGCGATCGCTGATTCCCGTAGCCTTTGCTCCAGATTTTGATCATACTGCTGAATGAACTTGGTAATCTGGTCTAAGCATTCGGCTTGTTGCTGATTGAGTTGTTCGGATAATGCCGGGATAATCACCGGGCGACCAATGACGACTTGCAAATAGTCTTCGAGATCGGTCAGAGTCGGAAATGCTCTTAACAAGTTGGCTTTGACTGATTCTTGCTTATCGTGGGGTAATTCCCAAGTGTTAAGTGAGAGGAACTGATCAATCCGCTCTTGATAATCAAGAAGTCCTGACTCATAATCAGCTTTTAACTGATTGCGTAAACCAGGGGCGATATTATCTCTGATATTGATTAGCTGATTCCACACAAGTGGAGCTAAATCAATTGGACAAACCCAATCACCAGTATCCGCAGACATCCACTCTTGAACTGAAGCAATCTCTTGCCTCAATTGTGTAGCAGCTTCATCAAGCTTTTTAAATACCTTGATACCCCGCAAACCGACTTCGGAATTTGTAACTTTCACAAGGTCTGATTCAATTTCAGAGACTTCAGCTTTTAAGACATCTGCCCATTTAGGAGCGGCAGATTTTGTACTTTTCTTTAACTGGATACGAAATCTGATGCGGGTTTTATTTAACTGTGAGAAATTATGGCGCTCGACTACTGCATCAGTTAGGAAATTTGCAGCAATAGGGTTGTCGATTGCTTGTACCATGATTATTGACCTCAATACTATTTTTCACTTCAAATTAAGCGAAGCTTTCTTTGTGGTGATTTCTCAATAGAGCGAATGTCTGTAGCTCTATAGATTACTTTTTTAGAGCCATTTTGCAGGCGAATATGTCTTTTAATGACTGGTGGTTTATGTATGGACATGGCTTAAAATAGCTGAAGTTGCTGTGAATTATCCTGTGCCACGGGCTTTTTATAAACCATGCCTTCGACTTCATAACAGCGAGTCATAAGTTTGTTTCGATTTAGTCGAAAGCTGGCTTTTTTCCTTTGATTTGGCAAAGGTACAAATAGATACTGTGGATGTTGTATAGTACCTTCATCGCCCAAATATCGGGAAAGTGTACCGTTGATTTGGTAAACTTTTGATGAGCTTAATAGCGTCGTGTCGTAAACCTTAATCAAATTTAATTCCATCTTATTAGCAGTGAGGTGTGCCATAATTTATCGTGGAATCGATTTTTCTCTACAGTCAGACTGATTAAATCTGACTGTAGAGTTTTTCACGCATAATTCGTTACTTTTGTGTTAATTACTGATTGAGAGTGACAAATACTACAGATAGAAATGCTCAAAAATCTGATTGAGTTTTTCCTTTAATTCATCTGACAGAGCATTAAAATCAAACTCTTTAGAGTCCCAAACTTCATCAAGGCTTGTAGACTCATCAATAATGTTTGCAATCAAACAAGATTCATTGTCATAGTTCCAGCCATTTGCTAAAAGCCACGGCAAAACTCCCTCATATTGCAATAATTTCTCAATGTCGAACGAGTCAGAAAACTGCTGTAAGTTTTCGATACTAGGGTGAACGATTGTTGTAGTCATTTCTTGTTATTGGTAGATAGGTAGACAGCATGTATTAGCTGTAGACAAAGCTTGAGCAACTTCTAATTACAGTTGCCCAAACCCTGTTTACAACGAGTTAAAACAAAGTCGGAAGTCGTAGGTCGGAAGTCGGAAGTACAGTTTTTCCATGCGAATTTAAACTCTTTTCTCATTACGATCTTTAGCATTGGGGATGGGGATTTTGACCTCTTTATTTGAAAATCGTTGTCTTCACTTCCGACTTCCGACTTCCTATTTCCGACTTCGTTAAAACGCCATTTCATTCGCAGCTTTTGTTACAGCAATTGCTTGTTTACTGACCTCGCGCCAGTTCGTCTCCTCGTTGTAGGATGCCATAACTAATTCTGACCCAACCCACACCCGACAGAACAACACGCTTTCATCGGTTGTCCCTGGAGTAGGCTGTAGTGTGATCGGAGAGTAAAGCTGTTGCGGAGTAAGAGTAGCGTTCCCGCTTCGGGTTGCCGCAGGCATCGCGGCTAATACAGATTTAGCAAAGTGAGTCTCATGCCCACTTTCTAATATATAGGGTCTGTCTGCTTGAATTGTAATCAGCAACTTGTAAACTTCCTTTCCTCTGCGCTCACACTTCTCGAATTTAAGTTCTTTTAGATATCCAGTTAAGGCAGTTTGGGTAATCGCACTTGCTTCACTGTTGTTTAAGGTATACCACAGCGAACCATTGTGACGATTGCAGTAGATTTTGCAACTGCCAGCTTCATTGTGCAATCCCAGTTTCGGTTTATTAATTGCTGCGACTAACTGCTTTAATAACTCTTCCTGACGCATCAAGGCAGCAAGTAGTTCGGCATTTTCTTGAGGGTTCATTTGTTTGTACCAAAAGCATTTTCACTTTCGCATTGGCGCAGCCGTTTAATTGTGATATGTGAAGTGTAGAGCAAATAAAATAGCGCTCTTGATTTCACAAAAGCGCTTTTTATTACTAATTATTTGCCCTGTACAGATTATTGATGTGAATTAAATCTTCCCAGCAAATCTTCACGAGATAATTCAAGACATAGGGGAGTAAATTCTTCTGGTGTTAACTGCAACAAACTATCGACTACTCTTGATAGTTCTTCATCCACAGAACCAAACCGGAATCTTAACAAGTTTTCTACAACTTGGCGTTGTCCTTGCTGTACTCCTTGCTCTACCCCCTCCTGTACCGCTTGCGCTCTTGCTTCTTCGTAAGCTTGAGTTAAGTTCATGATCAACTCCTGGTCATCTCTGGTTAATTCTGTCTGTGTCATTACACTGATACGCCATCTGTAAATTATTTCCAGTACGTTCCGGCGTACAAGATCGGATGGTGGTAATGCAACCAGTTCTTCTACTGCCTCCCTTTGTACTTTTCCCCTCCCCAAGAGCCGAAACCATAGTGTGTCTGGAGTTCGCGGTAGCTTATTAGTTGCCACTATTGCTGCCCTTAAACCCAATGGCAGAAAGTACACTCCGCTCATCCAATTGTCTAAATCTAGTTTAGCTTCAAAAGCCTTGAGCAAAGCTTTTGAAGCACTTGGAGAAATAATCCACAGTTGTGCTAGCTCGTTCTCCGCTATTGTTGTGTCTTCCCTGTTGGCTTTTCGTTGCGCGTCTGCAATCACAGTAAATAATTTTTGTAGACAACTACGTACTTCTGTTCTACTTGGTTGATTGCGGAACGGTTCTAGCAAAGTAGTATTTAATACCGCTATTCTACCCAATAATCCTAAAGTTTCTACATCAACCGCAGATGTCGGTGTTGGCGAAAATAACACATCAACAAATCTTGTTTCATCAGTTACTTCTCTGTTAGTTTTTACTTCCCCAAAGGGAGAAAGTAACTCTTCTAAAAACTGTTTGGCAAATTTATCGTGAGGTTGTTGGGTCATTTTGTAAGGGCGAACTGTGTTTTATTTTACGAGGTTGAGAAAAGCTTAGTGGTGGGTATAGAAACCCACCTTTTTATTTACGCTGCTACCAACTCCCGGCTCACCCTCGGCAGTTCAACCGGAGTCGTCACTCTACGCAGTGCTTCTACAGCCTCCCTGACGCTCCAATACCGTACTCCATCCCCACAGCGCCAGTAGTAGGTCTTGGGGTTGTTTTCCCAGACTTCATCAGCATTTCTGACCTTGAAGAGTATGCCCAAAAACTCACTGTCCAGATATACATTGTGAGCCGTCTGAAGCTCAGTGCGTCCCACATAAGTCAGTCGGTAGCTATCTACTGGCGTACACAAGTCTTCTGCACGAGTACCGCGATAGGAGCAGTTACCGCAGCCGTGACCATCACAATCAGGACAGATGGCAGCAGGCATATTCCACTTCGGTATGGTGAAGTCCCATTCAGCAAGTGGGGTTAATAGTTGAGGCTTCTGCGAAGTGTAGCAACCAGCATGACCGATTACTTTATCAGGATAGTATTGGATGCTCAACGATAGCCAATCACAATCACCCAACAAGCCAATTTTCTCAGAAGCTTGTTTTAATTCCTTTTCTTCCTTATGATTGCGCTCTACTGGAGCAGAAAGACTTGCTTTTACCTCTGCAACAGCGCGTTTGAAACATTGTTTGTGGTATCGAGCATAACCGTGGGTCATTTTTACCCACACGATATCATCCGAGTTTATCCAGATAGTCACTACATCTTCGGGCTTGCACTCTTTTGAGTAGTCCGACTGATTGACGATGGTTGCAATGATTTCGCGATCCTGTGTGGTTAACGGATCTTTTGTTAGCGTAGGGGCTGAAAGTTGTGTCATCATTAGCAAATACCTCTTAAATGGGTAAAAGGGCGATCGCGCAGTTTGTCCGACGGAGCGATCGCCCTATTTTTATTAGTCAGTTTGTTGTGGCTTGCCACAACACTCTCACTCTAGAATTGGCGAAGCCTAATATTTTCTTGCTCCTAGCCAGTGACTGGAGCTTGCTACAGCAGCATATCCCTTGATCGGGCGGCAGTCGGCAACGAGCTTCAAAGCGACTTCCGTAATACTGTAGCAACTTTTTATTTGGAACCCACTCCACCCTTACCTCACTTCAGCAGCCTTGACTATTCGCTGCGTCCGCTACCTGGGGGCTTTGTTTTCTGTTCACTTTTTTCAAGGTTCAGTGTTGAGCGCCGCTTTATTTATCTGAGAGGCTGGCGTTTTTTTCCTCCTTCATGTTTACTATTTTAGATACTATTAGTGTCTAAGTCAAGAGGGTCTATAAAGTTTTTAGGGGCTTCTATCTCAAAAATTGGAACGAGTTCGTCTACAGGTATTTCTAACGCTTTACACATTTTGATTACTTTATCCAAAGCTACCGTTTGGGCAATATAATTTTTACCACTATCGCCCATAAGCTTCTTTGTGTAAGCAATAGAGATATCGTCAATTTTAGAATCTACCAATAATCTATGAACTTGGTAAGATGAAATTTCTGTGCCAAATTTTGCTTTAAGTAAGGCTTTAAAAAGTTTTGCCCTTCCTTCTCCCCAACTGACATAGGGAGCAGCCGAGGCTAAGATTAGCATGATTTTATTTCCCATTTAGACACTCTCAGTGCTATATTAACAGGCATAGATACTAAAAGTATCCACAAAGCAAAGCAAAAGCGATCGCCAGCCCGGAAGCAACGCGATCGCTTTGCCAAACTCATTTACAAAAAGTGAGCCAATTATAATGCTGACACACAAATGGTGTGATTCAGAAATTAACCAAATGCCACAGTCTGGGCAGATAGCCAAATACGCGATACCCAAGGGGTATGTTAATGGTATTCTTCAACACGCCAACGATAAGTATACCAGCATAAAATTGTAGAAGCCATCTGGATATCTGCAATAACTTCCGTAGTCAACAACATCCACTCCACAGGTGTTTCACTATCTGGGCAATCAATCTCAGTGACATAAACAGCATAAAGGGTAGAGGCTCACGGTTATTAAAACGATAGGGAGTACGGAGATTAACCAGACAAATGGCAGCAGATCAAGTCTTATGCTACTGGGCTTAAGGGATTGGTAGAGTGGGGAGTGGAAGCGGTCAAAGAATTCCTTTGCACCCTCACAAGTGATGAGCGTTGGGGGCTGATGGTAGCGTTTGAGGAGGCACAACCGAGGATGTTTGGGCAGTTGGTTGCGGAGGCTCCCGACTGTGTTGAATGGATGGCTTGATTTTTAGGTTATGAACGATCGCTGCGGGTTGTTCATTTTCCAAAATGGGTGAGCCGTTTTGGAATGGGTATTTGGGGCAGTGGCAAGTATGAGTGAACTTTGGGGACGGTTGTAGGTATGGTGGGGTGATGTTGGCAAAGGTATTATAAGATGCTAATCACAACAGTTTTGCCGTATCTAACTTTCTTAATCATAAATTATCGAGTTTCAAAATACTTATTCAGCAAGAATTGCAGATGCAGCATCTCTTGTTGTGTCAATACTAATTTATTCCCAAAGCCAACACGGAAAAGCAAATCCAAGTATAATTTTTTCTAATTGTTTTCTTTTACAATTTTAATTGCTCATCAATCCTAAAGAACAAATGTACTGTACTGAACATGAAATGGTCAATCTCTACACATAACTGCTTCCGCAGATGCCCAAGGCAGTATTTTTTTAGCAACATCATGGCTTTCCATAATGCTAAAGACCCTCTTCGGAGGGAAGCATTTATGCTCAGGCAACTAAAAAGTATTGATGAATGGCGAGGTTCTTTAGTTCACAGTGCTATCGAACTTTATTTAATTAAATCTTTAGAGGGGGGTATACTCATTTCAGAAAAAGAACTCTTAGATAAAACTATCACTTTAGCGAAAGCACAGTTTGAATTTTCGCACCACCAAAGATACAAAGATCCTAATTTGAAAAAAAAGGATGCTGGAAGTAATTTTTTAGCTTTACGAGATCATGAACATGGAATACCAATTCTTCAAGAAAAAATTGATAGTTTATATAAAGATATTAAGCAATGCTATGAATTCATTTATTCAAATACGAGATTTATAAAATTTTTACAAGGTGCTGACGATTATTTCCCAGAAAAATCAATATACTTTAAATTCAATGGAAGCAATTTATCAGCGCAACTAGATTTAGCAGTACCTTACAGTCAGAACAATAGTAATAAACTTTGTATTATTGATTGGAAAATCAGTCGTGTTCAAACAAGTGATTATTCTAAGCAATTATACTTTTATGGATTTGCTGCTTTAAAAGACAGGCAGTGGCGAAACTATAAGGCTGAAGATTTACTTTTAGTAGAGGCTAATCTTCTTCAAGGTAAATTCGTCAAATATACCGTAAGTGCAGAAAATTTACTTCAAATTGAAGACTTTATTTATCGTAGTCTTCTAGATATCCAATTTTTAACAGGAGAACGTAAATATAATCTAGATGACCTGGAAGACTATGAGTATGCAAATAGTCCTATGTCTTGCGAATATTGTAAATTTGAAAGAATGTGCGTGAGGTTCGCTCAATGAATAATCATATTCTCAACTTATTTGCTATCGAAAATTTATCAGAATTAAGCTGTAGCTATCAACTATTGGAAATTACTAATCTTCCAGATACACATAAAAATTATCTGGAGAATATTAATCGTTTAGCAGGAATGGTCGCATCTTCTGTCCACAAGCCAGTCTGTGTATTATGGCAAGAGAAAAAGGCTTATCTTGCCACAACTGCTCCAGTTGATAAAATAAAAACTGAATGGCGTTTAGTTCCACATATTGCAAAACTTGTACCAGAGTCTAAAGTACATCATCTTGATTACAGTAATATAGCTCCAGACCAAGTAAAATTAGCAATTAGGTTATTAAATTATGATATTCGTACTGTATTGATGAAAGTTCCAGAAATCTGGAATGATAGTTTTGGATCGTTTTATTTTCGAGATGCAATAAATTCAGAAGATAATAGCCAAGTAGATGCGTTGCCTGGCTTTGTCTATCGTCTTCACTATTTACTTGATAAAAAAATTTATATCTCTTTGGACTCAACAATACGTTATATTGACAGGTTATCACTTTTACAATATCTAAGTAACGGAAGCAAAATCAATGATTATAAATTTCAGCATTTTCTTTATAAATTCGGCTCTCAATGGTATCGAATACAATTAATGGGAAGTACTGGAAATTCTCTCATCGAACAATTATTTTTCTCAGAAAAAGATAACCAAATGTGCAATGTATATGACTATACTTTAAGTAACTGTGGTTTGCCACTTCCTGATTTAATAGCACAGCTAGATCAAGATTCAACTGCTATCAATTACCAGTATCCATACAAAGCTATTGAGCGTTATGGGGCAGGTGCTTTATGCTTTAAAACTTATAAAACTAATGATTTTAAAAACTCTAATATTCATAAGTATTCTATATTAAAAGCCTCACAAAGACTGCATAAAAGTGAGGAAATTATAGGTAGATATTTCC